>NZ_JBSFMT010000007.1:0-240022 GCF_053599695.1 Streptomyces sp. NPDC000878
GCCATCCTTGGCCTTGGCGCCGAAGCGGCTTCGGCCCGCCTGTGACGTTCCCTGTCTGTCGAGGTGCACCCTCATGAAGTCCCGATCGACGCTTGTGGGCACCTCCCCTACTCGGGTCTCCGTGTCAGACCTTCAGCGGCCTGATCGACGTCGGCGCGTGCCCCGGTTCGGTCGCGATGTCCTCGAACTCCACCACGTTTCCTATGTCGTTGGTCGTCGACATGGAGATGTTCGTGACGCGTTCCAGGATCGCCTCGACGACCACCGGGACCCGGTGTTCGGCCGCGAGCTTCTTCGCCTGCTCGAAGGCCGTGGCCAGTTCGGCGGGGTCCGTCACCCGAATCGCCTTGCAACCGAGGCCCTCGGCGACCTTCACGTGGTCGACACCGTAGGCGCCCAGCTCGGGCGAGTTGAGGTTCTCGAACTCCAGGTTGACCTGGAAGTCGATGTCGAAGGCCCGCTGCGCCTGCCGGATCAGGCCGAGGTAGGAGTTGTTCACCAGGACGTGGACGTACGGGATGCGGTGCTGGGCGCCCACCGCCAACTCCTCGATCATGAACTGGAAGTCGTAGTCCCCGGAGAGGGCGACCACGGACGCCTCCGGGTCGGCGACGGCGACGCCCAGCGCGGCCGGGATCGTCCAGCCGAGGGGGCCGGCCTGGCCGCAGTTGATCCAGTGGCGGGGCCGGTAGACGTGCAGCATCTGGGCGCCGGCGATCTGCGAGAGGCCGATCGTCGTCACGTACCGCGTCTCGGGGCCGAAGGCCTTGTTCATCTCCTCGTACACGCGCTGCGGCTTGATCGGGATGTCGTCGAAGTGTGTACGGCGCTGGAGGCGGGCCCTGCGCTCCTGCGTGGCCGCCGCCCAGTCGGAACGGTCCGGGAGGCCGCCCGCATCCCTCAACTCCCTTGCCACCGTGACGAAAAGCTCCAGCGCGGCCTTCGCGTCGGAGGCGATGCCGTAGTCGGGGGCGAAGATACGGCCGATCTGGGTGGGCTCGATGTCGACGTGCACGAAGGTGCGGCCGGCGGTGTAGACGTCGAGCCGGCCGGTGTGGCGGTTGGCCCAGCGGTTGCCGATGCCGAGGACGAAGTCGGACTCCAGGAAGGTGGCGTTGCCGTGGCGGTGCGAGGTCTGGAGGCCGACCATGCCGGCGTTCAGATCGTGGTCGTCCGGCAGCGCGCCCCAGCCCATCAGCGTCGGGACGACCGGGACGCCCGTCAACTCGGCGAACTCGACGAAGAGTTCGGCCGCGTCGGCGTTGATGACGCCGCCGCCCGCCACGATCAGCGGCCGGTGCGAGGCGTTGAGCATCGCGAGCGCCTTCTCGATCTGGGCGCGGGTAGCGAGCGGCTTGTAGACGGGCAGCGGTTCGTAGGTCTCGGGGTCGAACTCGATCTCCGTCTGCTGGACGTCGACCGGCAGGTCGACCAGCACGGGCCCGGGGCGGCCCGACCGCATGAGATGAAAAGCCTGCTGGAGGACACCAGGCACCTGGGCCGCCTCCAGCACGGTGACGGCCATCTTCGTGACCGGCCGGGCGATGGAGGCGATGTCGACGGCCTGGAAGTCCTCCTTGTGGATCACGGCGGTGGGCGCCTGCCCGGTGATGCAGAGGATCGGGATCGAGTCGCCGGTCGCGGAGTACAGCCCCGTGATCATGTCGGTGCCGGCCGGGCCCGAAGTGCCCACGCAGACACCGATGTTGCCGGGGTGGGTGCGGGTGTAGCCCTCGGCCATGTGCGAGGCGCCCTCGACGTGCCGGGCGAGGGTGTGGCTGATCCCGCCGGAGGCCTGGAGCGCCGCGTAGAAGGGGTTGATCGCCGCGCCGGGCACACCGAACGCGTGCGTGACGCCCTCCCGCTTGAGGATCTCGACTGCCGCGCGGGCAGCGGTCATACGTGCCATGGAGCAACTCCTCGGATTCGTACTCCCGTCGCGCCCCGCGGAGAGTTGAGTCTTCCGTGACTGTTTTCCGTATTGCGGAATTTATTTTCTGCTATCTGGAAACAATGTAAGTGGGGCCGGAAAGGCCGTCAAGAGACGGACAAGCGGGGGTTCCGTGGAGCACGATGGGGCTCTGACCCCGACATCACGTAGTGGAGTGGGCCATGGCCGAGAGCATGCCGGTGCGTTGTCCGGCCTGCCTGCGCGAGCATCTGTACGCGGCGCCCTCCTATCCGTGCGCGTGCGGTACGCCCGTCAGCCCGTCGCTCGACGAACGGGCGCACGCGACGGCCGTCACCCACCGTGTCTGGGACGAGGAGTGGGTCACCGTGCGCTGCTCGGCCTGCGGCCGGGGAGACCAGTGGCCGCACCCCGAACTGGGCTGCCCCTGCGGCACGGTCCTGCGCATCCCGGTGACACGGGCCGTCCAGGACCCCCCTGAGGCCCCCACCCCGGACACCCGGCCGACGGACGCCCCGACCCCGCCGGGCGGCACCGCAAAACTCCCGGGCGTCCTCCGCGCCCCGCGACCCCACTCCTCCGCCCGCCCCCGGCGCGCCTTCCAGCCCGTCACCATCCGCACCGCACGCGACGCCGTCACCGCCGCCGCCCTCTATCTGCGCTGGCTCGGCTACCAGGACATCCGCCGCGCGGACCAGCGGCCCCCGTCCGGCGTCGGGCTCGCCGCGCGCGGCGTCCTGGCCCAGGTCGACCCGACGGTCAGCCCGGCGTCACTGCGGGACATCGAGTGCCTGTGGCTGACAGCCATGACGGAGTCCTCGGACTGCGTCTACTTCTCCCTCGCCGGGTACGACAGCGACGCCCGCGCCCGAGCCGACACCCTCGGCATCCCCCTCTTCGTCCTCGACCTCACCGGCACCCCCCAGCCGGTCAACACCCCGGCCGACGACCTGAACGCCACGGGAGCCTGACCCCGAATATCCACGTGCCCGAGCCCCAAAGGGGCGCGGGGAACTGCGCGACCAGCCACGACGGCGCAGCACCAGACCGACACCCCCGCACGGCACCTCCAGCAGAGCGCACAGGCACCCTCGCCGTACTGGACCAGTACCGGAGAGCGGGCTGCACGTTCTCGACCGCCGGCCGCGCGTCTGCATGCGCAGGCCCTGATCAGCGACCGTCACCGGGGGCCCGGTGGGCGTACCTCTCCCGCAGCTCCACCTTCCGCACCTTCCCCGACACCGTCATCGGAAAGGCGTCCAGCACCTGCAACCGGCTCGGGATCTTGTAGTGGGCCAACCGCCCCTCGCAGAACGCCCGTAGCTCCGCCAGCGTGAGCGGTTCCGTCGACGCGCGCGGGATGACACACGCGAGCACCTCCTCGCCGTACCGCTCGTGCGGCACTCCGACCACCTGGACGTCGGCGATCTTCGGATGGCCGTACAGGAACTCCTCGATCTCGCGCGGGTAGATGTTCTCGCCGCCCCTGATGATCATGTCCTTGATGCGGCCGACGATCTCGACGTAGCCGTCCTCGCGCATCACCGCGAGGTCGCCGGTGTGCATCCAGCAGTCGGCGTCGACCGACTCGGCCGTCTTCTCGGGCTGCTGCCAGTAGCCGAGCATCACGCTGTAGCCACGGGTGCACAACTCCCCCGCGCCTCCTCGCGGTTGGGTCGCTCCGGTCGCCGGTTCGACGACCTTGACCTCGATGTGCGGGAGGACCCGGCCGACCGTGCCGGTGCGGTGTTCCAGGTCGTCGTCCCGGCGGGTCTGGAGCGACACCGGGGAGGTCTCCGTCATGCCGTAGGCGATGGACACCTCGGCCATGTGCATCTCGGCGACCACCCGTTTCATCACCTCGACCGGGCAGGGCGAGCCCGCCATGATGCCGGTGCGGAGCGAGGAGAGGTCGTACGACGGGAAGTCCGGGAGGGCCAACTCCGCGATGAACATGGTCGGTACGCCGTACAGCGAGGTGCAGCGCTCCTGTGCGACCGCCCGCAGGGTCGCCGCCGGTTCGAAGGACGGGGCCGGGATCACGATGCACGCGCCGTGCGAGGTGGCCGCGAGGTTGCCCATCACCATGCCGAAGCAGTGGTAGAACGGGACCGGGACGCACACCCTGTCCCGCTCCGTGTAGGCGATCAACTCCCCGACGAAATAACCGTTGTTGAGGATGTTGTGGTGGGAGAGCGTGGCCCCCTTGGGGAAGCCCGTCGTGCCCGAGGTGTACTGGATGTTGATCGGGTCGTCGCAGGACAGCTCGGGGAACGGTACCGGGGTGCCGCGTGCGATCAGCGCGTCCCAGCTCGGGTCGCCGATGTACACCGTCTCCCGCAACTGCGGGCATCCGCCCCGCACTTCATCGACCATCGCCCGGTAGTCGCTCGCCTTGTGGCGGAGGGAGGCGAAGAGCAGTGAGATCCCGGCCTGGTTGAGGACGTACTCGACCTCATGGGTGCGGTAGGCCGGGTTGATGTTCACCATGACCGCACCGATCCGCGCGGTGGCGTACTGGACCAGCACCCACTCGGGGCAGTTGATCGCCCAGATGCCTACACGGTCGCCCACCGCGATCCCGCTCGCGATCAGCGCGTACGCCAACTCGTCGACGCCGGCGGCGAATTGGGCGTACGTCCAGCGGCGCCCGGACGGTACGTCGACGAGCGCCTCGCGATCCGGCCACCTCGCCACCGCCCGGTCCAGGTTGGCGCCGATCGTGTCCCCCAGCAGCGGAGTGTCGCTGATCCCGTGGGTGTGGGAAGTCACCGAACTCATCGAACTCACCGGAAGTCCTCCTCGCGGTACTCGTCCGCCGAGCCCGCCGCCGTCGCCTCGCGCAGTTCGATCCGGCGGATCTTGCCGGAGACGGTCTTGGGCAGATCGGCGAACTCCAGTCGGCGCAGGCGCTTGTAGGGGGCGAGGACCTCTCGGCTGTGCTCGAACAGCACCTTCGCGGTGTCGGGTCCCGGCTCCCAGCCCGCCGCGAGCACGACGTACGCCTTCGGTACGGCCAGGCGCAGTTCGTCCGGCGCGGGGACCACGGCGGCCTCCGCCACCGCCTCGTGCTCCAGCAGGGCGCTTTCCAGCTCAAATGGGGAGATTTTGTAGTCACTTGCCTTGAACACGTCGTCCGCGCGCCCCACGTACGTGATGTAGCCGTCCTCGTCGCGCGAACCGATGTCCCCGGTGCGGTAGAAGCCGCCGGCCATCGCCTCCGCCGTGAGGTCGGCGTCGCCGTGGTAGCCGGTCATGACGCCGACCGGACGGGTGGCGAGGTCGAGCGCGATCTCGCCCTCGTCCGCGCCCGGTTCGCCCGAGACCGGGTCGAGGAGGACGACCTTGTAGCCGGGGCTCGGGCGGCCCATCGAGCCCGTCTTCAGGGGCTGGCCGGGGCTGTTGGAGACCTGGACGGCGGTCTCCGTCTGACCGAAGCCGTCCCGGATCGTGACGCCCCACGAGCGGCGCACCTGTTCGATGACCTCGGGGTTGAGCGGCTCCCCGGCGGCCACGGCCTCGCGCGGCGGGGTGCGCAGCTGGGTCAGGTCGGCCTGGATGAGCATGCGCCAGACGGTCGGCGGGGCACAGAAGGAGGTGACGCCCGCACGGTCCATCTCCGCCATCAGCCGAGTGGCGTCGAAGCGTGTGTAGTTGTGGATGAAGACGGTCGCCTCGGCGTTCCAGGGCGCGAAGAGGTTGGACCAGGCGTGCTTGGCCCAGCCGGGCGAGGAGATGTTCAGATGCACGTCGCCGGGCTTGAGGCCGATCCAGTACATGGTCGCCAAGTGCCCGACGGGGTACGACGCGTGGGTGTGCTCGACCAGTTTGGGGCGAGCCGTCGTGCCCGAGGTGAAGTAGAGCATCAGGGGGTCGTCGCAGTGGGTCGGCCCGTCCGGCGTGAACTCCGCGGGGGCGTCGTACGCGTCCTCGTACGGCAGCCAGCCCTCGGGCGCGCCGCCCACCGCGATCCGGGTGTAACTGCCGGGCACCTCGTCGAACTTGGCGGTGTCCTCCGCGCGGACCAGGACATGGGCGACCCGGCCGCGGTCCACGCGGTCGCGCAGGTCGGCGGGGCCGAGGAGGGGCGTGGCGGGGATGACGACGGCGCCGAGCTTCATCGCGGCCAGAGCCGTCTCCCACAGCTCGGTCTGGTTGCCGAGCATGACGAGGAGGCGGTCCTCGGGACGGACCCCGCGCCCGCGCAGCCAGCCCGCGACCCGGTCGGAGCGGGCGGACAGCTCGGCGAAGGACAGCTTGGCCTCGGAGCCGTCCTCCTCGACGATGTGCAGGGCGGTGCGGTCGTTCCCGTCCGCGATGACGTCGAACCAGTCCAGGGCCCAGTTGAAGCGCTCGGGGCGGGGCCAGCTGAAACCCTCGTAGGCGGTGGCGTAGTCCTCGCGGTGGGCCAGCAGGAAGTCCCGTGCCTCGCGGAAGCGCTCGGTCACCGTCGTCATCAGTCCTCCTCGGTCCCGGACCGTTTCCGGGCGACTCTGACATCGTGCAGTCCGTGTCGCAGGTCTCACTACCCCTGAACGAGGTCGTCAACTGCTCGCCGGGAGCGTGCGCGGAGGCGGTTCGACTCGATCGTGCGACGGCCGGCCTCCCCGTCGCTCCTGGCTTCCCGGGGATCTTTCGTCACGCTCCGCGCACGCATACGGCGTATTCATTCACAAGTGACTTGAATTTCCCCATGCCGCTACCGTCCTGTTATTCGGCTCACCACACCGCCGGTCCGAAATTCAAAGATCTGTTGCCTAATATTGGGGCCCACACGACACAGGAGGGGAGCGGTGACCGTGCGACGGGACTTCCAGGAGTCTGGCCGATGCCGCTCTGACCTGCTCATAGGCCGGGACGAGGCACTCATCGGGGCCCGCGAGCAGCTTTCGCGCGGCGGCAGCGTGCTGCTGCACGGACCCGCCGGAATAGGAAAGTCCACCGTCCTGCGGACATTGGCCGCGGAATACGGCGAATCGGCACGTACCGTGCTGCGCTGCTCCGCCACCGAGTCCGAATCGCATCTCCCCTTCCTCGCACTCGCCGACCTTCTCGGCCTCGCACTCGACGAGGTGTCCGCCCAGCTGCCCGTCGCCCAGCGTGTCGCCCTGGAGGCGGCGCTCACCGGCCGTGGCGAGTCCACGCTCCAGCGCGACGGCCTCGCACTGCGGCTGGCCGTGCTGTCCGCGCTGCGCGCGCTGGCCACCAAGGGCCCCGTCCTCGTCGTCGCCGACGACCTCCAGTGGCTGGACACCGCCAGCACCGAACTGCTCGGTTTCGCCGCCCGCCGCCTGGGAGACGCCCCCGTCCTGATGGTGTTCGCCGGCCGGTCGGACGGCCAGGAGTACGACCGCTATCTACGCGCGTCCACACCCGACACCCTCGCGGTCCGGGTCAACCCGCTGACCCACTCCCAGGTGGCCGCGCTCCTCGACCACCGGGGCTACGGCGGCCTCCCGCGTTCGACCGTGCGGGAGATCCACCGCACCAGCGCCGGCAACCCGCTGTACGCCCTCGAACTGGGCCGGGCCCTGGCCGAGAGCCCCACTCCCCCGCGCCCGGGCGAGCCCCTGCCGGTGCCGACCTCACTGCGCGCGCTGGTCCTCAGCCGACTGGAGATGCTCTCGGACGACGCCCGTCGCACCCTCCTCGTGGTGAGCGCCGGCGCCCGTCCCACCCTGGCCCTGCTGCACGAGGCGGGCCGGGCGAACGCCGAGGCCGAGACCGCCCAGGCCGCCGCCCTCGGGCTGCTGGCCACCGAGCCCGAGGGTCCGGCCGTACGGTTCGCGCATCCGCTCGTCTCGGCCGCGCTGTACGCGGAGGCGAGCGCCCAGGAGCGCCGGGCCGCGCACGCCGCGCTGTCCACGGCCGCCTCCGACCCCATCGAACGGGCCCGGCACCTCGCCCTGGCCACCGAGGGCACGGATCCGGAGGTGGCCGCCCGGCTCGCCGAGGCCGCCGCGCTCGCCCGGGACCGCGGGGCGCCGTCGGTGGCGGCCTCGCTCGGGCAGCTCGCCGTCCGGCACACCCCGGCCGACAGCGTGCCGAGCCCCGACGAGCACCGGCTGCGGGCCGCCGAGGACGCGATCACCTCCGGTGACCTGGACCTCGCGCGGGACATCGCCCGCCAGGTGCTCGACCGGACCGCGGTGCCCGAGGAACGGGTGCGGGCCTGGATGATCGTGATCGACACGGCGGGCCACGCCATGACGGAGGTCGACTCCGTCTTCCCGCAGGCGCTGGCCGACGCGGGCGACGACCCACGGCTGCTCGCCCTGGTCCACTACCAACTGGCCTGGCGGGCGGTGCTCGTGGAGGGCGACTTCGCCGAGTGCCGTGCGGAGGCCGCGCGCGCGGCGGAGCTGGCCGCGCGGGGCGGCGACCGGCACACGGAGCTGATGGCGCTCTCCTTCCAGGCCCAGACCGAGACCCTGATGGGCCACCCGGACGCGCCCGCGACCATCAAACGCGCGCTGAAGGAGCCCCAGGACCCGGAGGTGACGGTCCATCACAACGGCATCGGCTCGACCCGGTTCCGCTGGCTGATCATGAGCGACCAGCTGCCCGAGGCGCGGGCCACCATCACCACCCTGCTGCGCGAGGTGCGCCGGCGCGGATCGGTCGAGAGCGAGGTCCACTTCCTGCGCGGCCTCGCCGAGACCGAACTGCGCTGCGGGCACTGCGGCCGGGCGCTCGACCTGGCCCGGGAGAGCCTGCGGCTGGCCCGGGACACCGGCATCGGCGAGGTCGCCTCCGCGATGCTCGCCGCGCTGGCGGAGGCGTCCGGCGGCGACGTGGACCGGGCGCTGGCACTGGCCCGGGAGTCGGTCGAGCAGGCCGAGGAGAACGGCGACCTCATCTATCTGTCCCGGGCCCAAGCCGCCCTGGGATACGCCCGGTTGGTGGCCGGGGACGCGCCGGGCGCGGTCCAGTCGCTGCGCCGGGCACGGGAGTTGGAGCACGACCTCGGCGTCGACGACCCGGCGCGCGGGCGCTGGCAGGGCGACCTCGCGGAGGCGCTCGTACACGTCGGCGAGATCGACGAGGCGCAGGAGGTCATCGACGTGTCGCGGGCCCACGCGCTGCGGCTGGGCCGCGAGAGCGTGCTCGCGGTGCTCGACCGGGCCGAGGCGCTGGTGCGTGCCGCGCGCGGCGAACACGACGCGGCGCTCGCCCAGTTGACGTCCGCGCAGGACCGACTGGCCAAGCTGGGCTATGGACTTGAGGAGGCGCGCGCCGCACTCGCCCTGGCCGAGCTGCGCACCGGACCGCCGGGTCCGACGCCCGCCCCGACGTCGTACGACGAGGCCGCACGGCTGTTCAGGCGCTCCCGCGCGCTGCCCTGGCTGCGCCGGGTGGACGCGGCCACCGTGCCCAACCCCGCGCCGCAGCCCCTCGTACAGCAGCCGCAGGCCGTCGCCGCGCTGGACGGGCTCGCCGCGATGGAACGTCAGGTCGCGGCGCTCGTGATGGAGGGTGCGACCAACCGCGAGATCGCCGGACGCCTGTTCATCAGCGTCAAGACGGTCGAGGCGACGCTCACCCGGGTGTACCGGAAGCTGGGGATCCGGTCTCGGGTGGACATCGTCAGGCTGGCGGCGGGCCGCCACACCAAGTAAGGCACACATACCAGGTACGGCCGCTCCTGCGCGGGATCCATCCTTGCGCTCTCACCGTACCGCGCTGCCGACCCCGTACGACCGAGGGTTTTCCCTCCCCCAACTCCCCTAGGGGGTTCCCTCATTGGGGAGGCCCTTATCCGGCTCCTACCTTATGGATGTGCCGCAACGCCGGGCACACGGGGCAGCACCACCGCCCCGTGCCTCACCCCCACACCCGCGCGTCCCCCCACCGGCAATTCCCCAAGAGGAGAACCCATGTTCGGGCTCGCCCGTGCCAAGAAGGCCGCCGCCGTCCTGACGGCCGTCGCCGCCGCAGCAGCGACCGCGCTGATCGCCGCCCCCGGCGCCGTCGCCGCGCCCCAGCCCATTGTGGGCGGTACCACGACCACTGCCGCGACGTACCCCTACGTCATGCAGATCACGGACTCCTCGCAGAACCAGTTCTGCGGTGGCACCCTCGTCTCGGCCACCAAGGTCGTGACCGCGGCCCACTGTATGGTCGACGAGACCACGAGCAGCGTGAGAGTCGTCGGCGGCCGTACCTACCGCAACGGCACCAACGGCACCGTCAGCCGGGTCACCAACATCTGGATCCACCCGAGCTACGTCGACGCCACCGAAGGCGACGACGTGGCCGTGCTGACCCTCGCCACCTCGATGCCGTACACCGCGGCGTCGTACGTCACCTCGTCCCAGACCAGCGTGTACGCGGCCGGCACCACCGCCCGCATCATCGGCTGGGGCACCACCTCCTCGAACGGCAGCTCCTCCAACCAGCTGCGCACGGCGACGGTCCCGACCGTCTCCAACGCCAGCTGCACCAGCTCGTACGGCTCCAGCTACATCGCGAGCGACATGGTCTGCGCCGGCTACACCGCCGGTGGCGTCGACACCTGCCAGGGCGACAGCGGCGGCCCGCTCATGATCGGCGGCGTCCTGGCAGGCATCACCTCCTGGGGCGAGGGCTGCGCGGCGGCCGGCTACCCCGGGGTCTACACCCGGCTGACCACCTTCTCCAGCCTGGTGGCGACGCAGGTCGCGTCGTAACCACCAGAGGTACAGCCACCACAGTCTCCTGAGTACCCCTCAGGTGAATGCCAGGGGGCGTTGCGGACCGGCCACGAGCGGTCCGCAGCGCCCCCTATCCACGTTTCCGGACCACTTTTCCGCAGCGGTTGCCCACGGCGGGCCGCCTTCATCCTCGTACGACGGTCCCGAACCGGATGTCGTACGCCGCCCCCGTGTGCAGCGTCGAGATCATCCGCTCACCCTCCTCAACCACCGCTGCCCGCATGCCCTTTGTGAGCCTGCCGAACGGCTCGACGGTGAGCGTGCCGTCCGCGAGGCGCCACAGGCCCGCGACGAGGCCGTCGAGGAGCAGGACGCAGTGGGCCTGATTGCCCGTCCAGGTACGGCCCTTGAGGTCGGCGGGGACGAGCCGGGTGCGGTCGGCGTGGGAGAGGAGCAGGTTGTCGAACTCGGGCAGGAAGCGCGGCGGGGCCGGGGTGTCCGGGTCGGGGCGGGGAGCGTCGGGGAGGTCGAACAGCTCGGTGCCGTGCTCGTCCCGGAAGGTGAGGAGCCGCGGGCGGAGACGCTCGAAGGCGTCGCGCAGCCGGGTCAGACCGGCCCAGGTCTGCATGTCCTTCACGGAGGCGGGGCCGAAGGCGGCGAGGTAGCGGAGGACGGTCGCGTCCAGGGTCTGGGTGTCCTGGGCGAGTGTTTCTTGGGCCGGGGCGACGTTGGCCGGTACGCCCTGGGCAAGCGTGCCCTTGGCGAGAGCCCCTTGGGCCGGTGCAACCTTGGCTGGTGCGCCCTGCGCGAGTGCGCCCTGAGCCGGTGCTCCCTTGGCCGGTGCTTCCTCGGCCTGGCGACCCAGCCAGTGTTCGGCGGTGGTGAGGGCGACCTGGCCGCTGTGGCCCCACAGGCCGCGTGGGGTGACCTGGACGAGTGGGAGGCGGCAGCGGGCGGCGACGCTCAGAGACTGCGGGTCGGCGTCAGGCCACTCGACGAGGAGCGCCTCGCGCAGCTGCTTCATCGTGCGCGGTTCCTCCTCGACGAGGTCGCGGGCGAGGGCGGTGAGCCGGTCGAGGTCGACGCCCACAAGTCCCTTGCGGAAGTAGGTGAGTTCGCGGTCCCGGGCGGGCTGGACGAGCGGGCGCAGGGTGAGGCAGTCGTCGGCGGTGTGGGTGTGGATGGTCGAGCGCATGGTGACGATGCGGACAGTCTCGCGGTCGGCCATGAGCCGGGAGAGTTCCTCGGGGCCGAAGCCGTCGAGGCGGGCGGCGAGCGCGTAGTACGGGGGCTTCACGTTCTGCGCCTGGAGACCGAGGAGGTGCGTGAGGGCGTCCTTGGCGGACATCGGCGACCTGGTGAGGAGCAGCTGCCGGGCGAGGGTGGCGCGGTTGAGGGCGCGGGCGCCGAGGACGGGGGCCGCGGCGGGCGTGGCTGGCGAGGCCAACGTGGGGCTCGCCGTGGAGCCGGTGCCGGCGGCAGTGCCTGCACCTGTGCCGGTGCCTGTTGTCGAGTTCGTCTTCGTCATGTTCCGCATGTTCCGCACGCTAGCCCTGCTTGCGGACAGCTTCGGTCCGCAATCTTTGCCCGAATACGGACCGGACGCTTGCCCGGCCCAGGGGTCCATGTCATTTGACCCGTATATCCTGCTCCGTGATCGACTCAGCCGCACCTGAACGCATGTTCGAGCACCGTCGAGACGGGAGCCAGCCGCGATGTCCGAGCGACGTGCCCGCCAAGCCTCGAAGAACGGACGGAAGCCGGCCTGGCGGCGCGCCCTGACGCCGCCCTCCGCACCGCCCGCGAAGCCCGCCTCCCCTCGGAGCGACGCACCGCCCCCGGCACCGGCCGAACCGGTCGCCAGCATCGTGCACGCGGCCCTCTACCGCGACGGCGTACGCGTCTCGACGCCCGGCACCCTCGCGGAGACCTTCCGCGAGCTGCGCGACGAGCCGGACGGCATGGCGTGGATCGGCCTGGCCCGCCCCACGGAGGCCGAACTCCTCTCCCTGGCCGACGAGTTCGACCTGCATCCACTCGCCGTCGAGGACGCGATGGAGGCACACCAGCGCCCGAAGCTGGAGCGCTACGGCGACACGCTCTTCGTCGTCCTGAGCGCCGCCCGCTATCTGGACGCGGTCGAGGAGGTCGACTTCGGCGAGCTGCACGTGTTCGTCGGCGCCGACTTCCTGATCACGGTCCGCCATGGCGCGGCCCCGGACCTGTCGGCCGTACGCCGCCGTATGGAGGAGACCCCGGAGCTGCTGAAGCTGGGCCCGGAGGCGGTGCTGTACGCGATCCTGGACGCGGTGGTCGACGGCTACGCGCCGGTCGTCGAGGGCGTCCAGATCGACATCGACGAGATCGAGACGGAGGTCTTCCGCGGCGACCCGGAGGTCTCCCGCCGTATCTACGAACTCTCCCGCGAGATGGTCGAGTTCCAGCGCGCGACCCGCCCCCTGGTCGGCATGCTGCACAGCCTGATGGCGGGCTTCGCGAAGTACGGCACGGACGAGGAACTCCAGCGCTACCTGAGGGACGTGGCCGACCACGTCACCCACACCAGCGAACGCGTCGACGGCTTCCGCCAGGCCCTGGCGGACATCCTGACGGTCAACGCCACCCTGGTGACACAGCAACAGAACGCGGAGATGCGGGCGTTGGCGGAGGCGGGGTTCGAGCAGAACGAGGAGATCAAGAAGATTTCGTCCTGGGCGGCGATCCTCTTTGCTCCTACACTCGTAGGAACTATTTATGGCATGAACTTCGAGCACATGCCTGAGCTTGGCTGGGGCTTTGGATACCCCTTTGCGATCAGCCTGATGGGGATTGTTTGCGTCAGTTTGTACGTGATTTTCAAACGGCGGGACTGGCTCTAGGTCAGGCGACGACTCCTCAAGCCACTTGCACTGTTCGCTCTCGCACCTCCCGGAAACAGAGCCATGACGGCCCCTGGGAAGTCCCTGGGGAGAATCCGGGGAGAAACGAATGACAGCCCACGCCTTGCGGCGGACACCGTCCGAGAGACGCGAGGCCCCCCAGCTCGATGCGCCGGCCGTTCGACGGACCGCCTGCCGTACAGACACTTCACATGTCGAGGCCGCGAGCACGGACGGCGAAGGCGCCCGGTCACGTCAACCGCGGTGCCGTTGGTGGGTGCGGGGGTGGAGGGCGGTGACGCGGGGTCGAGGAGGTCGGGCAGGGGTTTGGTGCCGTCGCGGGCGGCCATCTTCCGGCCGTAGGGGCCCTCGGGGATGCGCTCGGCAATGAGCGGGACGAGGAGATCGTCCCGGGCGAGCTGCTTCGCCAGATGCCGGGCACCCCAACGAGGACGTGCTCGCCATGATCGGCACCGTGCGCAACGACCCCTGCAGATCGGTCTCGCTCGGCTCCAGGGCCCGCGGGGCACGGGAAGCGATCAGCGGGGCTCTTCGCCCTGAGCGACCTCGACCTCATGGTGAAAAGCGACCACCCCGGTCGTCGCGGCCGTGGCGGACAGGGCCGCGCAGGCGGCGAGGAGGAGGGCGATCCAGCACATGCCGCGCGGGCGTCCCACAGGAGTGGCGAGAAGCGCCGCGACGCGCTGGGGAACAGGGCCTGTGGTCGCGCCAGGGGCGAAGTCCGGGCGGGTGGAGCAGGCGGCCTGCACGGCGAGAGCGGCGCGGGCGATGGCACGGGCCAGCAGGCGGCGGTCACCCAAGGCGGTGGCCGCGGCCTCGTCGGCGACGCGTTCCGCGGCCAGCCGGATGTCGGCGCGGACCGGGCGCAGTGCGGGGTGACAGTGGGCGGCGAGTTCGGCGGCGGCCAGGAAGTAGTGGTGGCCGCCCCGGTTGTGGGCGCGCTCGTGCGCGAAGAGCGCCTCGCGTTCGTCCGGGCCGAGGCTGCGCAGCATGGCGGTGGTAACGACGATGCGGTGCGGGCGGCCGGGCAGGGCGTACGCGTCCGGGTGCGGTGAGTCGACCACGCACAGGTCGCCCGCAGGAGGCCGTCGGCCGGCCTCGGCGCGGGCGGTGCGGAAGGCACGCGTCTGGCGCAGGGCCGAGCGGGCGAGGGTCCAGACGCCGATGGTGAGCAGGCCGGTGGCGATGGCCCCCGCGGGAAGGACCAGGTAGCCCGACGGCGTGCGCAGGGGGTGGACGAGTTCGCCGAGCGCCGCGAACGCCGGCAGTCTGAGCAGTCCGGTGAGGACGAGGTCGCCGAGGGCGGCCACACAGGCACCCGCCAGTACCAGGGCAGCTGCGGTGATCCCGCACAGAGCCGTGACGGGGGCCAGCCGGTCGAGGGCTCGCCGGGTGAGCAGCGGCATCACGAAGGGCAGCAGGAGCGGAATCAGCAGCAGGGCGGTCATCGCTCGTCGGCTTCCAGCAGCTGGCGCAGGAGCTGTTCGTCGTCTGGGCTGAGCTGGGCGACGAAGCGGGCCAGGACGGTCTCGCGGTCGTGGTCGCGGTCGAGCTCGGTGTGCATGCGCCGGGCGGTGAGACCCTGGGCGTCCTGCATGGGGTGGTAGGCATAGCCGCGCCCCTGCGGACGGCGGTCGACGACACCCTTGTCGTGCAGGCGGGACAGGATCGTCGTCACAGTCGTGCGGGCCAGTCCGGAGGCGAGTTCGGCCTGTACCTGCCCCGGAGTGAGGGGCGTGCCGGCGGCCCACAGTGCGGCCATGACGGCGGCTTCGAGCTCGCCGGCCGGTCGGCGTTCGTCCTTCGCGTCGGTCATGGGAACGATCCTCACCCCATCTTCGTCTACAGTTCAGTAGACCGTCTACAGAATTGTAGTCACCCGGGTGCTGCTTTCGCATGCCCCCGCATATCCATTATGAGAGGGCCGGCGTCGATGACCGCACCCTTGTTCGCAGGCTCACAGTTCGCGGTGAATGTCCTGAGCGCGCAGTCCCTGCTGGCCGCCTTCGGTGTGCTGGGGGTCGGCGTGGTGATGTTCGCCGAGACGGGACTGCTGATCGGCTTCTTCCTGCCCGGCGACTCCCTGCTGTTCACCGCCGGTCTGCTGTGCACGGGGAACGGCCGGCACGGCATGAAGCTGTCGCTCGCCGCGCTGCTGGTGGGCGCGGCCGTGGGCGCACTCGCCGGCGCCCAGTGCGGCTATCTGCTCGGCCGGAAGGCCGGCGGGGCCCTGCTGACACGCAGCCGTTCGGTCCGCCTGCGCGAAGGGGCCCAGCGGGCCGAGGAGTTGCTGCAACGCTATGGGCACGCGAAGGCCATCGTGCTGGCCCGGTTCGTGCCGGTGGTGCGCACGGTGCTCAACCCGATGGCGGGCGCCCTGGGTGTTCCGGCGCGGACCTTCACCCTGTGGCAGATCGCCGGCGGGCTCCTATGGAGTCTGGGGCTGACGCTGGGCGGATACGTGCTTGGCTCCTCCATCCCGAATGCGGATCGCTATCTGCTGCCCATGATCGCCGTGATCGTGGCCGTGTCACTGATTCCGCTCGCCGCCGAGCTGTACCTCTCCCGCCGCGCCGCGAAGGCCAAGGAGGCGTGCGGATGATCCTCGCCTTCGACGGCTCGTCGATCGACGGCTCCGCCTACACCGATGTGGTGGACCTCGCTCGCCGCTCCCCCGGCTGGCTGGACGACCTTGTGTCGGCCTGGTCGACGTACGGACTGGCGGTGTTCGCCGTGCTGATGGCCGTGGCCTGGTGGCGGGCCCGGCGGGTGAGCGCCGCGGCTGCGGTGATCGCGCTGGCGGCGCCGGTGGTCGTGGTCGCGGGGTACGGGGTGGATGCCGCCCTGAAGCTGGTGGTGCGCGAGGACAGGCCCTGTCAGAGCCTGCACGTGGCCACCCTGGAGGCGTGTCCGGCGCCGGGCGACTGGTCCTTCCCCAGCAACCACGCGGCCATCGCCGCCGCGGCCGCGGTGGCCCTGCTCTTCGTGTCCCGTCGGCTCGGTGCTGTCGCGGTCGTGGCCGCCTGCGCGATGGCGGCCTCCCGGGTCTGGGTCGGCGCGCACTATCCGCACGACGTCGCCGCAGGAGTGGTCGTCGGCGCCCTCGTCGCGGCGCTCGCGATGGTCGCGCTGCGCCGTCGGCCCGATTCCCTGGTCCGGTGGATCGCCGGCACGCGGCTGCGTCCACTGCTGGCGACGTCATGAAGCGCGGCGACCTGCGCGACCTGGCGGGCAGCATCGGTCTCGGCGCGTGGACGGCGTTCGGCGTACTGACCATGATCGTGATCGGCGACGGCCGGCCGCTGTACGGGGACGAGGACCTGCTGTCCTGGTCCGTCGCCCACCGCCCGGAAGTGGCGGTGGCGCTGGCCCGCGGCCTGACCGCCACCGGAACCGGCGCCATCCCGTACGTCCTCGCCGCACTGGCGGGGATCATCGCCGGGCGCACCCTGTGCCGGCGGGCCGTCGCCGCCGCGCTCTGCCTCGTCTGCCTCGGGGCGGGGCAGGCCGCGCGGTACGGAGTGATGGCGCTCGTCGCCCGGCCCCGCCCCGCCCAAGTGGACTGGGCCACACACGCCTCGGGGTGGGCGTTCCCCTCCGGCCACACCACCACGGCCGCCCTCACCGCCGGACTGCTCGTCATCGCCGTGTACACACGCTCCCCGCCCGGCAGAACCCCGCTCGCCCTCGCCACCGGCTGCTGGGGCGCGCTGGTCGGGCTGACCCGCGTCTACCTCGGGGTGCACTGGTTCACGGATGTCGTCGGCGGCTGGCTCCTCGCCATCGGCTGGCTGGGACTGTGCCTGTGCGCCGCCACCTGGTGGCTGCCCGAAAGGTTCATCTCAGGTACGACGGACACAGACCAAGAGGCTGAGGAGGACCATGCGCCCCAAGATCCTGGTCGCCGAGGACGATCACGCCCTGCGTGACGTCCTGCTGCGCGGCCTGCGCGAGGAGGACTTCGACCCCGTGCCCGCCCCGGACGGGGCATCCGCCCTGCGGCTGGCCACCGGTGACATCGCCGCGGCCGTCCTGGACGTCGGACTGCCCGACGCGGACGGGCGGGACGTGTGCCAGGCGATGCGCGCAAACGGTTTCCTCTCCCCCGTCATCTTCCTGACCGCCCGTCACCGGCTCACCGACCGGCTGTCCGGGTTCTCCGCCGGAGGTGACGACTATCTGCCCAAGCCGTTCCACCTCGCCGAACTCGCCGCCAGACTGCGAGCGGCCGTCAAACGAGCCGCTCCCATCCCCGCGGCCACGGCCGGTGACCTGGTCCTGGACGCCGTCCGGCACAGCGTCAGCGTGCACGGCACCCGGGTCGACCTCACACCGACGGAATTCCGCCTCCTGGCGACGCTCATGACCGGCGCCGGAGGTATCGTGCGCCGACGAGAACTGCTCAGAGCAGGGTGGCCCGAGGGGGCCCAGGTCAGCGACAACACCCTCGACCAGTATCTGACCCGGCTGCGCCGCAAGCTGCGCGAGGCGGGCAGCGGTCTGACGGTCACCACCGCCCGCGGTGTCGGCCACCGCCTGTCATGAGCTCCGTGTTCTCCCGGCTGGTGCCGCGCACTCTGCGAGGCCGCCTCTCCCTGGTGGCCCTCACCACCGCCACGCTCCTGATGGTGATCCTGACCGTCGCCTTCAACACCGTCATCCGCCACCGACTTCAGCACCAGGCGGACGACGAGCTGCGCACCCGGGCCGCCGCCGTCGCCACCACCATCGACACGAGCGGCCCCGCGGTGCGCGTCCTGGAGAGCTCCAACGACCGGCTCCTCGACACCAACGTGTGGATCTACACGGGGCCACGGCTGCTCGAACAGCCGCCGTCCACCACCGCCCACACCGCCCTCGCCCGCGCCGCCGACAGACTCGCGCGGCAGAGCGGGACACTCTGCCTGACCGCCGGCGGACCGGACCCCGCCCGGCTGTGCAACCTGCCCGTATCCGGCAGTCGGAGCACGGCGACCGTCGTCACCGCGCTGGACCTCTCCCCGTTCCGGGGTTCGGCCAACACCCTGCTCCTGGCATCGCTGTGTCTCGACGCCGTCATGCTCGCCTGCACCTACCTGCTGACGCGACTCGCGGTCGGACGCGCGCTGCGGCCCGTGGGCACCATGACCGACCAGGCCACCCAGTGGAGTGCCGTCGCCTCCGAGGAACGCTTCGGCGCCGCGCGACGCCCGGCCGAACTCGCCCGTCTGGGTGCGTCGTTGGACGCCCTGCTGGACCGCATCCGCGCCGTCCTGCGCCGTGAGCAGCAGCTGACCGGCGAGCTGTCGCACGAACTCCGCACCCCGCTCAGCCGGATCATCGCCGAACTCGACTGGTGGCGAGCCCGCCCACGCTCGGCCGCCGACACCGAAGCCACCCACCAGGTGATCGCCGACGCCGCCCGGTCCATGCGCGCCATCTGCGACACCCTGCTCGACGACGCCCGCGAGGGCACGACCACCGCCCCCGGAACGGCCGAGATCCTGCCGACACTGCACCGGCTCGCCGCACACACAGAGGCACCGGTCCATGTGACGGTCAACGTACGCGTCGAGGGAGCCCCGCTGAAGGCCGGCATCCAGGCCGCCCCCCTCGAACGCATCGTCAGCCCGCTGCTCGCCAACGCCGTCCGCTACGCCACCTCGCAGGTCACAGTCACCGCGCGCCGGGAGTCAGGCGGCGTACGCATCGACGTCGCCGACGACGGTCCCGGGGTACCCGAGCCATTCGCGGCGCAGCTTTTCCAGCCCGGCCGACGAGCCGACCCCGGCGACGGACACGGCGGAGCGGGCCTCGGGCTGCCGCTCGCGCGACGCCTGGCCCGCTCCGTCGGCGGTGAGGTGACGTACGACCCCGGGCACAGGCCCGGGGCGCGGTTCGCCGTCAGACTGCCCGCCGGGTGACTGCCTCCTGCTCGATCGCCTCCTGCCACGAGGCGGCGGTCCGGCGCTTCTGCACCTGGGCATACGCCATCAGGCCCACCAGGATCGCCAGCAGCACCGCCGACGAACCCGCCGTACCGAGGTCGAGGCCACCCTTGGCGACCGGCTTGGTGAGGAAGTCCCCCGCGGTGGCGCCCAGCGGGCGGGTCAGCACGAAGGCGAACCAGAACAGCAGCACGTTCGGCACCGCGGGCACCTTCATCAGGACGAGAAGCACCGCGAGCGTCCCGGAGACGAGCAGTGCGCCGCCCGCGCAGCCGAGGCCGGAGCTGTCAGAGAGGAAGTCGCCCATGGACGTGCCGAGAGTGTTGGAGACGAGGATCGCGGCGCCGGTGGGGTGGCCGAGGCCCAGGCACTGCGGGCCCCGGCCGAGCGACGTGGCACCGTTCGAGAGGAACATGGCGGTGGCGTCGCGGTTCATGAAGTCGGACATCGTCGTACCGGCCAGGCTGGTGGACAGGATGACGGTCCAGTGGCCAGGGTGACCTCGGGCAGCTTCTTCATCACCGACCTGGTCGTACTGGCGACATCCAGGTCGGTGAGAAGTTCCGACTTCTCCAGGAGGGAGCGCTCCTGTTCGTGCGGGGCGCTTACGCCGTACGGGCGAGGCGTTCCGGCTCGGTGACGTCCTTGCGGGTCACCGCGAGGAACACGACCAGGCCGAGGATGACCGTGAGGAACAGCGCGCTGGTCACCACGGTGCCCAGGCCCAGGCCGCCGTCGCCGGTCGGCTGGGACAGGTAGTCGCCCATCGAGGCGCCGAGCGGGCGGGTCAGGACGTAGGCGATCCAGAAGCTCCACACCGCGTTCGCGCCGAGCGCGAAGCGCGCCACCGCGACCGCGGCGATGGCGAGGGCGAACAGGACTGCGGAGACCCAGTAGCCCAGCGCCATGCGCTCGGCGACCAGGTCACCCGCCGCGGTGCCCAGCGCGAAGGTGAACAGCACCGCCAGCCAGTAGAAGGACTCCCGGCGCATGGTGTCGATGCTGTGGATGGACAGCGTCCGCTCGCTGCGGTACCAGGCGGCGAACACGATCGCGAGGGCGACGGCGAACACCGTGGTGCTGGTCGTGAGCGGTACGCCCATGTTGTCGGTGAGGTTGTCGCTGATCAGGGTGCCCACGACGCTGATCAGGGCCACGGCCGTCCAGTACACACCGGGCCGGTAGGCGGTGGTACGGAACTGGGCGATGAGGACCACCGCCAGCAGCACGCTCATCAGCAGCGACACACCGGTCAGGCCCAGCCCGGCCTTCTCGTTCAGCAGGTCGGCCGCGGTCTCGCCGACCGTCGTGCACAGCACCTTGATCACCCAGAAGTACACGGTGACTTCGGGCACCTTGTTCCAGCACAGACGGTGGCCGGGGGCGGTCGGGGCGGACCTGCGGACCGCCGCTGTCTCAGAAGTCTCAGATGTCATGAGGCCCGACCGTGCCACCGGGAACCTGAACGCATCCTGACTGTCGCGCTGCAAGACCGTTCCCCGCCGGCCCGCGGGGAACGTGACCGCCATGCACAGCGACACGGCCGACGCGGTCATACCGGCACTCCGCCCCAGTCCAGCCCCCACGACGGAAACGTGCCGCCATGACCATGCCCCACTCCCACGGCCGCGCTTATGCCGAAACACGCGACGGACTGGGGCCGGGCCCGCACCACCCTCGGCATGCCCGCGCTCGAACAGCCGCGCGGAGTCGCCGTCTGGCCGTGCCCTCGTCGGCGATGTCCGGGACGCGTACGTCGTCCGGCGCCTCGCCCGTGTCGCACTCCAGGCGTCTGCCGAATCTCCGAGGAGTTCCCCACCGCGCCGAAAGACAGCTTCTTCGTCACCAACCCCTCGTACGTGGCCCAGGCCACCGTCACCGACCTCACGCAGACCCGCGGCACCGTCGGTACCAGCCTGACTGCCGTCGACCTGGCGGGACTTACCCCTGTCGAGCTGGCCTTCGCGGTGCTCCTGGCCGCCGGGGCAGGCGGACTGGTCCTCGCGCTCGGCCTCGCCGAACGCCGCCGTACCTTTGCCGTCGCCACCGTGCTCGGCGCAACGCGACGGCAGCGGCGCAGGATGGTCCTCACCGAGGCGATCCTGCTGACCGCGGGCGCACTGACCGGCGGCGCGCCCATCGGCTGGGCCCTCTCCGAGATGCTCCTCAAAATCCTGACAGGCGTGTTCGACCCGCCGCCCGCGCCGTCCCGGGCACCTGTCTGACACGCACCGCGTTCGCCGCGACCACGGCCGTACTGGCCGCCGCACTGAACGGGGTGCGCCGCGCCGCCCGACCCGCCGTCGAAGAACTCCGGGATCTGTGAAGGCCCGGCCCCGCTCCACGTTGCCCAGCATGCGAACGCCTGCCGCACCGGGCCGCAGCCGCTATCACGTCCTCGTCGTCGAGGACGGCGACACCATCGGCCGCCATACGGAAACGGGGCGGCGCAGCAACGGCTGCACCCCGGCGTGGAGCCGAACCGGCGCGGGCGCCCTCAGCGAGGCCGCGCAGGCCCCGTACGGGGCCTGCCCGACATGGACGGCCTCGACGTCGCCCACGCCCTGCGCGCCCCGCCTCCCCGACCTGTTGATCATCATCCTCACCGCCCGCACGGACGACATCGACGCCGGAGCCGACGACTACCTGGTCAAGCCCTTCAGCCTGACCGTGCTCGCCCGGCTCCGCGCCCATCTGCGCCGCCGGGGCATCGCCGCCCCGCCGCAGCAGCCGATCCCGCTCAGCGACCTCGTCATCGACATCACGGCCCGCCGGTGCACGCTCCACGGCCGTGAAGTCGGGCTCCGGCCCGAGGAGTTCGAACTGCTCGCCGTACTCACCCGGCACGTGGGAGGCCGTGTCCCGCGAGACCCTGATGGCCGAAGTCCGGGACGAGAACTGGTTCGGCTCCATCAAGACCCTCGACGTCACCATGGCCGGCCTGCGCCGCCGCCTCCCCGAAGCCGCCACGACGACCACCCACACCAGCCACCCGCCCCGCATCACCACACTGCGCGGCCACGGCTGCCGTCTGGAACTCCGACAGGTCTCGCAGCACACCTCAGCAGCCCTACGGCACTAGGGCGTTGGGGCGCTCCGGACATCCGTCCGGGAGGCGGCCAGGTAGCCGACGAAGCCCAGGATGGCCACGGTCCAGGACAGGGTGACCGGTCCGAGACCCAGGTTCAGCCCGCCCCGGCTGTGGCCGACTGCCATCCAGTCGGCGATCG
Organism: Streptomyces sp. NPDC000878; assembly: GCF_053599695.1. Lineage (NCBI taxonomy): Bacteria > Bacillati > Actinomycetota > Actinomycetes > Kitasatosporales > Streptomycetaceae > Streptomyces > Streptomyces sp. NPDC000878. Next base: position 22,600 of record NZ_JBSFMT010000007.1, read on the forward strand.
AGGCGCCGAGGGGACGGGTGATCACGTACGTGGACCAGAAGGCCGTCACCGCGTTCAGGCCGCCCCATCGGTGGGCGACGGCCGGGACGGCGATCGCGGTGGCGTACAGGACGGCGGAGCCCAGGTAGCCGAGTCCGATTGTGGCGGTGAGGTCGCCCGCGGCGGTGCCCAGTGCGAACGTGGCCAGGACGGCGGCCCAGTAGAAGGTCTCACGGCGGCGGGTGTGGATGCTGTGGATCGACAGGGTGCGTTCGCTGCGGTACCAGAGCGCGAAGACTGCGGCCAGCGCGGCCATGAAGAACGGGGTCGAGAGCATGTAGGGCACGCGGAGGCCGACATGCAGCACGTCGGCGGCCATCGTGCCGAACACGCTGACCACGACGATCGCCGTCCAGTAGATCCAGGCTGTGTACCGGCGGGCCGCGAACTGCACCGCCAGCGCGGCCACCAGGGCCACACCGCCGAGGGCGACCGCCGGGATCGGGCCGAGGAGGTGGGCCAGGAAGTCGGAGGCCGTCTCGCCCATCCCGGTGGTCAGCACTTTGATGATCCAGAAGTAGACGGTCACCTCCGGCACCTTGCTCGCCGTGTGACGCAGGTGGCCCGCGGGCCTGGTGTGGGTGAGGTGATCAGTCGGCATGGCAGGCACGATGACATGGCGCTCGGCCGTTGCCCCAGACCCCTTTGCCAGAGTTTTGGCGCTTCTGGTGCTCGAGTTGCCCACGGCCCGTCCGGACCTGAACACAGTCTGAACGCCGAGGTCGGCGGACTGGTCAGCGGCGTGCGAGCGGTGGTACCGGGGGCCTCCCGGCGGTGTTCTCGCGGCCGGGAACTCAGGGTGTCCGGCCGACTGTTCCTCGGCTCAGCCCGCGTTGGGCCGAGCGAGGCCGCGGTCGCAGGCGAAGATCACTGCCCGGATACGGTCGCGGGCGCCGATCTTGGCCAGGACGCGGCCGACGTGGGCCTTGACGGTGGACTCGGACAGGACGAAGCGGGCGGCGATCTCGCCGTTGGTCCACCCCTTGCCGATGGCGACGAGGATCTCGCGCTCGCGGTCGGTGAGGGAGCCAGGTCGCGGGTCCTCGGCGGAGTCGCTTCTGTGGGAGGGGGCGTACTGGGCGTACTCGTCCAGAAGGCGGCGGGTGAGAGCGGGGGCGATGACCGCGTCGCCGACGGCGACGGCCCGGATGCCGGCGAGGAGTTCCTCGGGGTGCGCGTCCTTGAGGAGGAAGCAGCTGGCACCGGCGCGGATGGCGGCGTGGACGTACTCGTCGGGGTCGAAGGTGGTGAGCACGAGGACGCGCGAACGGCCACCGGCGGCGACGATGCGGCGGGTGGCCTCGATGCCGTCCATGCCGGGCATGCGCACGTCCATCAGGACGACGTCCGGGCGCAGTTCGGCGGCCTTGCGGACAGCCTCGGCGCCGTGGGCGGCCTCACCGACGGCGTCGGTCCCGGGGACGGAGTCCAGGAGCAGGTGGAAGCCGTAGCGTTGCAGCGGCTGGTCGTCCACGATGAGCACGGTGGTCATCGGGCACCGCCCGGGGCGTGAAGTCGAGGACGGCCTCGACGCTCCGTCCGCCGCCGCCCGCCGGCCCCGCGCTGACGCTCCCGCCATAGAGGGCGGCTCGTTCCCGCATGCCCATCAGGCCGAGGCCCAGGGTGATCCACGTCGAGCGCGGGGACCACAGCGTGGCCCACTCCAAGGACAGCACGCGCCGTCCGGTCACCCGGTGGACAGGACGGGCATCACTCACGAAGCGCGACCGGCACATCCGTCCCGGGAGCACTCGAGATCACGCTCAACGGCTGCCAACCGACAGCCATCCGGGGGGAATCTGGGGAGTACGAGCCGTCCTGGGGAGCGCGTGGGGAGAATCGACTGCGCAACGCGGCACGATCCCGAAAGGGTCCGAAAGCATTGTCCGCTCAGGTCAGAGTCGATGACTACCGCATCGCCGCAGGTCAGAGCGGCTCGGTAGACAACTTCAAGAAGATCTCCAGCTGGGCGGCGATCCTGTTCGCGCCCACGCTCGTCGGGACCGTCTACGGCGTGAACTTCGAGGACATGCCGGAGTTGGGCTGGAGCCTCGGGTATCCGTTCGCGATCGGCCTGATGGGGGTCGTCTGCGTCAGTCTGTACGTGATCTTCAAGCGGCGGGACTGGCTCTAGAAGCCCGGGGAGCGCCGGTCATCCCTTCACCGCGCCGGAAGTGAGTCCCTGGACGATGTATCGGCTGGCGAAGGCGAAGAGCACCATCGTCGGGGCGATCGTGAGGACCGCCGCCGCCGACATCGAGCCCCAGTCGATGTTGAAGCTGGAGATGAAGCCGTTCAGTGCCGTGGGGACGGTCTTGTTGGCGTCGCTGTTCATCAGGGTGACCGACAGGAACAGCTCGTTCCAGCAGTTGACGAAGTTGAAGATGAACGCCGCGATGATGCCCGGCTGCATGACCGGCAGCAGTACCCGGAAGAGTGCCCCGAGCCGTGAGCAGCCGTCGATCATGGCGGCCTCCTCCAGCGCGTCCGGCACGTTCTCGAAGAAGCCGCGGAGCATCACCGTGCAGAAGGGGATGCAGACCGCGATGTAGACGAGGGTCAACCCGAGCCGGTTGTCGACGAGTTGGAGTTCTGTCATCAGCATGTACAGCGGCCCGAGTGCGATGAAGGACGGGATCATCTGGGTGACCAGGGCCGCCATCAGGAGTGCGGTCTTGCTGCGGAACTCGAAGCGCGCCAGCACGTACGCCGACAGGAGTGAGATGAGGGTCGCCACCGCGCCGGCGACGGTCGCGATGACGAGGCTGTTGGTGAGGTAGACGCCGAACTGGGCCTTGCTGAACAGGCCGGTGTAGTTGGCGAGCGAGAAGTGCTCGGGCCAGTAGGCGATCGAGGGGCTGAAGATCGTCCCGGGGCTCTTGAGCGAGGTGATGGTGATCCAGTAGAGCGGGAAGACGGTGACGATCAGCCAGCCCGTCAGGAACGTGACGCGTACGGCGCGTCCGGCGGTGGACTCTTTGTTGATCATGACGTCTTTCCGTTCCGCTCCCGGGTGGCCGTGAGGTAGAAGACCGAGAAGACCATCAGCATGGCGACGACGATCAGACCGACCGCCGAGGCCTTCCCGTAGTCGCCCTGCTGGGTGATGGAGATCATCCACGTGGTGACGATGTGCGTCTCGTTGGACGGGCCGCCGCCCGTCATGCCGAAGATGATGTCGGGGAAGTTGAAGATCCAGATGACCCGGAGCAGGACCGTCAGCGCCAGCGTCGCGCGGATGGAGGGGATGGTGATCTGGAAGAGCGTACGGACCTTGCCGGCGCCGTCGAGCGCGGCGGCCTCGTAGATCTCGTCGGGGATCGACTGCAGCGCGGCCAGGATCATGATGGTGAAGAAGGTGACCCCGTACCAGATGTTGGCGATGACGACGGCGGTCATCGCGGTCTTCGGGTCGGCCAGCCACGGGATCGGGGTGTCGATCAGGTGGGCCTTCTCCAGCAGGTCGTTGACGACGCCGAACTCGCTGTTGAACATCCAGCGGAACAGGATGCCGATGAGGAATCCGGAGATCGCCCACGGGAAGAAGATCAACGCCTGGTAGAGCCCGCGGAAGCGGAACTTGCGGCGCAGCCACAGCGCGATGGCGAAGCCGATGACGAACTGCGGCACGATCGAACCGACCACCCAGACCGCGGTGTTGCCGAGGACGGTGTAGAAGACCGGGTCGTCCAGGATGCCCTTGAAGTTCTTGAGGCCGACCCAGGAGGTGTCCGTGAGGTCGTTGAGGTTCCAGTTGCGGAAGGCCATCTGGCCGCCCGCGATCATCGGGTAGTAGACGAACACCGCGACGAACAGGGCGGCCGGGGCCATGAACGCCGCGATGCTCAGGCCCCGGCGGCCGGTGAAGACCGGCCTGCGCGGGCGCGGGGCCGGCGGCCGGGCCGCCGCCCGCCCCGGGGTGTCCGTGGGCGGCGGCGCGGCCTGCCGGGCCTTCGCGTCGGTCGTTGAGGGATTCACGTCCGGCCTTCCTGCCAGCCCTACTGGCTCTTCCACTTCTCGGTCCAGTAGGTGTCCCAGCCCGCCAGCAGCTCCTTGGGCGTCATCTTGCCCAGCAGCACCTTCTGGATCTCCGAGTCGGACTTCTGGATCCACTCGGTCCACCAGGAGGAGTTACGCGGCTGGGTGACCGTGATGTAGGTGTCCGGGTTCTCGGTCATCTTCACGTAGCTCGCCCAGGCACCGGTCTTGTAGAAGGTGTCGTCGGCGGAGCTCTTGAGAATGGGCACCAGGCTGTTCTTCTTGTCGAAGGTGGTGGCCGCGTCGCCCTCGGAGAGGAACTCGACCAGCTTGACCGCCTCCGCCTTGTGCTTGCTGCCGGACGCGATGCCCCAGCCCGCGGTCGCCACCGGCTGAACGGCCTTGCCGCTGGGGCCGGTCAGCAGCGGGGCCGTGGTCCACTGCTTCGTGGTGATCGACTTCGACTCCCCCACCGTGGCGATCACTTCGGGGTCCTGGAGGAGGAAGGCCGTCGAACCGTTGGAGAAGCCCTCGACCATCTCCGGGTAGCCCCAGGCGACGGACGACGGCGGCGACGCCTTCTTGAAGAGCTTGAAGTACGTCTCCAGGGCGGTGAGCGCCTCCGGTGCCGAGAAGATCGTCTTCCCGTCGGTCAGCTTGAAGCCGTTGTCACGGTCGATCCTGTCGGCGACGTACGCCTCGATGACCGCGACGGCGTTGCTGTTGGCGTTCGTTCCGCCGCGGAAGGCGTAGCCGTACCGGCGCTTGTCGGGGTCCTGGATGGCGGTGGCCTGCTTCAGCAGGTCGTCCCAGCTCGCGGGCGGGGCGCTGAAGCCGGCCTCGGAGACCAGGTCGGTGCGGTAGTAGAGGCTGAGGCCGTAGAAGCCGTACGGGATGTAGTACGTGCGGCCCTTGGCGTCCTTGGCGTACTTGACAGCGTTGTCGGTGAGCGCGTCCCAGCCGCTCCAGCCCTTGAGCTCCTTGCTCATGTCGTAGATCCAGCCGTTGGTCGACCACGGCCCAGCCGTGATGTCCCGGACCTCCATGGTGTCGATGCCGCTGCCGGACTGGAGCATCTGCTGGATCTTCTGGTCCGCCTGTTCGGTGGGCGGGGAGATCAGATCGACCTTGATCTTGGGGTTCTGCTTCTCGAACTGGCCGATGAGGGTCTTGAGTACGGCCGTCCGGGCCGGGTTGGTGAGGCTCTCGACCATGTGGAGCGTGACGGTTCCGTCACTCGTACCGGAGCCGCCGCCGACGGCACAGCCCGACACCGTCAACGCGGTGGCGAGCCCGAGGGCGACCGCCGCTGCCTTTCTTCTGCTCAACACTGTGCTCTCCCAGTTCCGGGGGTCTGTGTTCCGGGGGGTCTGTGATGGATCTGATGGATCTGATGGATCACTGCGATGTGAGGTGTGCGCCGTGCTGGGTGCGGGCCCATGCGCCGAGCACCGGAACGCAGTGCTCGGCGAAGTACTCGAAGTCGGCGGCCGTGTTGTACACGTGCGTCGACAGCCGGAGGTAACCGATGCCTCCGAAGCTGGTGAAGGCGGCCTCGACGCCCAGTTCCGCGGCGACACGGTCGCGCAGGGCGTCGGCGGTGTCACGGGTGGTGCCGAGACCGTCGGGAAGCCGGACCAGGCGCAGCGCGTTGACCGGCATGCCGACATCAACTGCGCTGTTCTCACCGGTGAGTTCGGCGAAGGCGTCGCAGACGATCCGTTCGGCGTAGTCGGCCAGCGTCCCCATGTAGGCGCGTGCCGTGTCCCAGCCCCAGGTGTTCTCGACGAAGTCGAGGGCGGCCGGCGCGGCGAGGTAGCTCGTGACGTCGACGGTGCCCTGGGTGTCGAAGCGGGCGGGGTACGGCTCCGGGGCGCCCCACGAGTCGATCAGGGGGTGGAGGTCGTCGCGGAGCGGGCCGCGGGCGACCAGGGCGGCCGTACCGCGGGGTGAGCAGCCGAACTTGTGGAGGTTGCCGATCCACACGTCGCAGTCGAGGCCCGCGAGCGGGTCCTCGGCCAGGCCGGGCACGTGTGCGCCGTCCACAAGGAGCGGGATGCCGCGTTCACGCGCGACGCGTCCGATCCGCTCGACCGGCATCCAGCGGGCGGTCGCCGAGGTGATGTGGTCGAGGACGATCAGGCCCGTCGCGTCGGTGATCCCGGCGAGGACGGCCTCGTACGCCCGGTCCTCGTCCGCGTCGAGGGGGACGTGCGCGGTGCGGACGGTGCCGCCCCAGCGCCGGGCCAGGCGCTGCGCTCCCATGGTCACGGCGCCGTAGCCGTGGTCCGTCACGAGGACTTCGCCGCCCGGTCTGGCCGGTACGTTCGTGTAGACGACGCTCGCGCCGCCGCTGGCGTTCGGCACCAGGGCGAGGTCGTCCACGGCGACCCGCAGGAACGCGGCGACCTCGGCCCGGGCTGCCGCGACCCGGGCCGGAAGGCCCGGGAACCACACGCCGGGCGAGCGGTCCATGTCCGCGCGCAGCCGGTTCTGCTCCTGCTGCGCGACGACCGGAACCGCCCCGAACGACCCGTGGTTGAGGTGCCTGTGCGCGGGGTCCAGCGACCAGGCCTCGGCCGCCGGTCTTCCATCGGCGAGCAGCAGGGGGCTCGGCGCGGTGGTGACAGTGCTGACGTCCAGCTCGCTCACGTATGACTCACGATCTCCCCGGCCCCACGACGGCGGGCCCACACATCGGACGGTTGCCAAAATAGGTCTGATGACTTGCGGCGCATCGTGGCATTGACACCCTGGGGCAGGCAAGGGTTCGGGGTCGTCGACATCAGACGGTCACGCGACCGGGAGGGGCGATCCACCGCCGCATGGCACCCTTGAACACCTGACACATGCCACTCTACCTGCGAATATGCCGATGAGGTGGATTCGAGGGCGCACCCCGGCGAGGCGGCATGCGACTTGACGGCGTCGTGACCGACCGATTACGTCCGCGAAATAAGTCATTGGATGACTTGAGGGGAGATGCCGTAACTCATCAGATGACTCTGTAGGCTGCCGAAGGCCGAGCGAAGCGGCCAAGTCCTCAGGAGGGGAAGAATGTCCGCAGTTGACCAGGCGTTCCACGGGCTACGGCACATGATCTCCACCGGCCGCCTGGTGGCCGGGCAGCGCATTCCGCCCGAGGGCGAACTGTGCGAGGAACTGGGCGTCTCCCGGGGCTCTTTGCGCGAGGCCGTACGGATGCTCGCGGCCCTGCGGGTCATAGAGCCCCGGCACGGCTCGGGCACGTATGTCTCGCAACTGCGGCCGGAGGACATCGTGGGCAGCCTGTCGCTCACGGTCGACCTGCTGCCGCTCGCCGGGCTGCTGGAGATGTACGAGATCCGGCGGATCCTGGAGTCCCATGCCGCGGCGCAGGCGGCGGCCCGGATGACCCCCGAGACGCTGAAGTCGGTCTTCGAGCACATCGAGGCGATGGAGGCGACCGAGGACCCGGAGCGGGTCTCCGCCCTCGACCAGAGCTTCCACGCGGAGATCGCCCGCGTCGGCGGCAACCCCACGCTCGGCTCCCTGCTCGGGGTGTTCCGGGCCCGGTCCCGCGCCTACCAGGTGTTCACGCTGCCCGACGGCCCGCACATCAAGCGCGCCAGCGACGAGGACCACCGCGCGATCGCCACCGCGCTCGCCAACCGCGACCCCGTCGCCGCCGCGGGCGCGGCCTCGGCCCACGTGGCCCACACCGAGAAGTGGCTCACGGCCTTCCTCCAGCAGGAGCCGACGGCTGCCGGCGACCCCAACGCCTGAGACGGTGCCGGCGCCTCTCCTCCCTGCCGACGAACCAGGTGGCCAGGGCCGCGGTGACCATGCCGTACGTGGTGATGCCGACGACCATCACCACGGCGCCGACGATCCGGCCCCACAGGGTCACCGGGTAGAAGTCGCCGTATCCGATCCCATCGGCCGGGTGCGGGCCGTCGGTATGGGTGGAGCCGAAAGCCCGCGCGGGATCAGCGCAGGGCTGTTTTCCTCGCCCCCGCCGTCCCTACCCGTCCCGTCCCCAGGGGCTCCGCCCCTTCGACCCCACCAGGGGCACAGCCCCCGGACCCCCAGCGGGGCGCTGCCCCTGCACCCCGGCGGAGCACACCCCCGGCCCCCCGGCGGGGCACAGCCCCTGCACCCCGGCGGGAACTGTGTCCCCTGCACCCCTCTTGCGGGTGTGTGGGCCTGCCTCCGTGGCGCTACCTCTGGACTGCCTCGGCCTGCTTCGGCCGGGTGGCCATGGCCCTCAGTGTCTCGAAGGCGGTCGCCGTCGGGCTGGCCGGTTCGGCCTGGTAGACCACCAGTTGCTGGTGCGGGGCGCCGTTGACCGTGAAAGCCGCGAATGCGATGTGCAGGTCCCCGACCTGGGGGTGTTTGAGGTGCTTTCCCTCTTGGGACTTGCCTTTCACGTCGTGCAGCTGCCAGAGCGCGGCGAATTCCTCGCTCTGGGCGGACAGTTCCGCCACGACTTCGGCGATACGGGCCGATTCGGGGTCGTGGCCATAGGCGGCCCGGATTTCGGCGGCGCAGGAATGCGCGGCTCGCTCCCATTCCTGGTAGAACTCGCGCCCCGCCGGATCGACGAACACCATGCGGGCGAGGTTGTCGAACGCGTCGAACCCGCTGTGGAGGGCCGTGGCGAGGGAGTTGCCCGCCATGATGTCGAGGGCGGGGCCGACGACGAAGGCCGGGGTGTGCTCCCATCCGTCCATCAGCTGCAGCAACTGCCGGCTGACGGCCGTCTCGCCCCGGTCGCGCGGGCGCTGCGAGGCGGTGAGGCAGAGCCGGTTGAGATGGTCGGTGGCCTCCGCGTCCAGTTTCAGCGCCTGCGCCACGGCGTCGAGGACCTGCGGGGACGGGCTGTTCTCGCGCCCCTGTTCGAGCCTGATGTAGTAGTCGGAGCTGACTCCGGCGAGCAGCGCGACCTCCTCCCTGCGCAGGCCCGGCACCCGGCGCCGCCCGTGTTCGGGCAGACCCACCTCGTGCGGCTTCAGGGCTTCTCGGCGGGCTCTGAGGAAATCACCCAGGGGTGTCCCGTTGCTCATGGGGCCAGACTACAAACCTTCGTCCCGGTGGGGACCCGGCGATCCTGGGTGTAATACACCCACCGTCGGCAGAACTCCGCCCGCCCTTCGCCGCCTAGCCTTGACGGCATGGACAACGACATTCACCCTGACCCGGTGGGAGGGCTGGGTCGGTTCCTCCGCTCCCGCAGAGAACGCATCGGCCCTGACGCGGCGGGACTGTCCGGTGCGGGCCGGCGAAGGGTGCCCGGTCTGCGGCGTGACGAGGTCGCGACGCTCGCCGGTGTCAGCCCGAGCTACTACGGCCGACTTGAGCAGGGCCGTGAACTCAGCCCCTCGCTCCGGGTGCTGGAGGCCCTCGCCCGCGCACTGCGACTCGGGGACGAGGACAAGGCGGAACTCTTCCGGCTGGCCCGGCCGGCGGGCCGCCGTACGAAGTCCCCGGTCCGGGTCGAGCGGGTCCGCCCGCACCTGCGGCAGCTGATCGGGAGCTGGACCGGGACGCCTGCCTTCATCATCGGCCACGCCCAGGACCTGCTGGCCACGAACGCGCTGGCCGACGCCCTCTACGGCGACTTCGCCCAGCACGACAACGTCCTGCGCATGCTCTTCCTGGACCCCACGGCGAAGACCTTCTACCGGAACCCGGAGCGGGCCAGGCACCGTGCGGTCGCCGACCTCCAGCGGACCGCCGCGAGCACTCCCGAGGATCCCCGCATCCTGGAGCTGGTCGGCGAGCTGTCGGTGCGCAGCGGCGAGTTCCGCGCCCTGTGGGCCCGCGAGTACACCCGGGTCCCGCCCTACGACGTCAAGCATGTGCGCCACTCCGTCGTGGGCGACCTGGAGCTGCGGCACGAGGCCCTCACCATCCGCAGCGTCCCGGGACAGCAGCTCGTCGTCCTCCAGGCCGAGCCGGGGTCCCCCTCCGCCGACGGACTGGCCCTGCTGGGTTCCCTCAGCGCACCCGAAATGCCGCGCCTTTCCTAGGTGTGGGACTCCCAGGAAAAGCGCGGCCTTCATGGCACCGCGGCCGACGGGCAGACTCGAATTCGTCAACAGGAAATCCCCGAAAAGGGGATCCGAGAAAAGACGAAAGAGGTTTTCCCATGGCTACGTGGTTCGTCACCGGCGCCTCCCGTGGAATCGGTGCGGAAATCGCCCGTGCCGCTCTTGCGGCAGGTAACGATGTCGTGGTCGCCGTACGGAACCCGGAGCGCGTGCCGGACGATCTGAAGAACTCCGACAAGGTCTTCGCGGTCGCCCTGGACGTCACGGACAACGACAGCATCCCGCAGGCGGTCGAGGCCGCCGTGGAGCGGTTCGGCGGCATCGACGTCCTGGTCAACAACGCCGGTCGCGGTCTGCTCGGCGCGCTGGAGGAGATCACCGACGCGGAGGCCCGGTCGCTGTTCGACCTCAATGTCTTCGGCCTGATCAACGTCACCCGCGCCGTGCTGCCCGTGATGCGCAAGCAGGACTCGGGCCGGCTGGTGCACATCGGTTCCCGCTCCGGTTTCGAGGGCGAGCCCGGTGTCAGCCTGTACTGCGCGTCGAAGTTCGCCGTCGCCGGCATCAGCGAGGCGCTCTCCGTCGAGATGGCCCCGTTCGGGATCCAGTCGATGGTCGTCGAACCGGGCGTGTTCCGTACGGACTTCCTCGACGCCAGTTCCCTGTCGGTGGCCGCGGACCGTATCGCCGACTACGACGACACCCCGGCGCACGTGACGCTGGACTGGATCGACCGGGCCAACCACGCCCAGCTCGGCGACCCCGTCAAGGGTGCCGCGCTCATCGTCGAGGCCGCCTCCGCCGAGAAGCCGCCCACGCATCTCTACCTCGGGCGGGACACCTTGGAGCGGCTGGACGTCAAGTACCAGCAGGTGCAGGACGATCTCGCCGCGTGGCGCGAGAAGTCCGCCGCCACCGCCCACGACGACGTCGCCTGACACACACCGCCGGGCGCCCGCGCCCCACCGGCTCACCCACCCTCCGGATTTCCCGGATCTTCCCGTCCAAGAGACTGAGGTTTTGTGATGTCTGCTGCCCTGCTCACCGGTACCCCCCTGGCCGGCCGTGTCGCCGTCGTCTCCGGTGCCTCCAGCGGTATGGGTGCCGTGACCGCCCGGCGCCTCGCCGAACTCGGCGCCACCGTGGTCGTACTGGCCCGGCGCAAGGAGCGTCTCGACAGTCTGGTCAAGGAGATCGAGGCCGCCGGGGGCACCGCGCTCGCCCTGGCCGTCGACGTCACCGACCGTGCCGCCGTCCAGAGCGCCGCCGACCAGGTAGCCGCGCGCTTCGGCAAGGCCGACCTGGTGTTCAACAACGCCGGAGTCCAACTCATCTCCGGGATAGAGGAGTTGAAGGTCGACGACTGGCAGCGCCAGATCGACCTCAACATCGGCGGCCTGATGAACGTCATCGCCGCGTTCCTCCCCCATCTGACGGACGCCGCCGCCCAGGGCAGGCCCGCCGACCTGATCAACACCTCGTCCATCGCGGCCACCCGCATCCTGGCGAAGTTCTCCATCTACTCCGGCACCAAGGCGTACATCAGCCATCTCACCCGGCTGCTCCGCGTCGAACTCGGCCCCAAGATGGTCCGCGTGGCCACCATCGAGCCCGGCATGGTCGAGACCGAACTCCCCGACCACGTCACCGACCCGGACGCCTCCAAGCTGATGGCCGACCTCATCCACGACATCGACTGTCTGCAGTCCGCCGACATCGCGGAGACCGTCGCCTTCATGGCCGCCGTCCCGCGCCATGTCAACCTCACCGAGATCACCGTCCTGCCCACCGCCCAGGCCATCTGAGGCCCGTCCCGTCAGGGCGGGGGAGGAACAGCCAGGAGCTGTTCCTCCCCCGCCCTGTCGCGTCGGCGGACCCGGACGGACCGCGGTGGCTCACGGCGTCGACTGGATGTCCCCGCGGGTGGAGGACGCGGTGGTGTCGCGGTCCGCGAAGTCGCCCGGGGGGATGCCAGGGTGGTGTCCGGGCGTGGCCGGCGGTGCCGCGGCCGAGGGGCCGAGGGTGAGCCTGGAGACGATGCGGTAGCGGTCGCCTCGGTAGATCGAGTGGACGTACTCGACGGGCCGGCCCGTGGTGTCCGAGGTGAGCCGCTCGAAGAGCAGCGCCGGGGACAGCTCGGGCACATCGAGCAGTTCGGCCTCGGCCCGGGTGACGACGGTCGGCTCGATCGCCTGGACGGCCTCCTGGACCTGTACGCCGTGCTGTTCGCGCAGGTGCTCGTACAGGTCGCCGGCCTCCAACTCCTGGGCGGACAGGGTCGGTACGAGGTCGGCCCTGATGTGCAGATGCTCGATGGCCATCGGGGAGCCGTCGACCAGGCGCAGCCGTGCCACGTACACGATCTCGGCGGCGGGCGAGAGGCGCAGCTTGCGGCCCACGCGGGCGCCCGCCGGGATGGTGGTGAACTCCAGCAGACGGCTCGACCAGGCCCCGGAGGACTGGGGCACCGTCATGGCCTGCTGGCCGGAGACGAGTTCCTGGGTGATCTTCTCGGGTGCCACGAACATGCCGCGGCCGTGTTCCCGTACCAGCAGACCGGCGGCGACCAGTTCGTCGACCGCCGCGCGCAGGGTCGGGCGGGACACGCCGAGTTGGGCGCACAGGGCGCGCTCGGAGGGGATCGCGTCCCCCGGGTGGTGTGACTCGACGAGGTCGAGGATGAAGTCGCGGACTCGCTCCCGTTTGAGCACCGCACCCGGTTCGTCGGCCTTCATGTTGCACTCCCTCATGTGCGGAATCCCCAGTTAACCACTTGACCAGTTGACCAGTGGTCACCCGCAGCTGCTCTCTTGACCAGGGAAGTGTAACCGCCAACTTCCCCGCACCACACAGGGGGTTGACGCCTTCGAATGGTCTATGCCACCTTCGTCCTCACATCAACAGGTGAGCTGTCCAGTGGACTTCACTGGTCAGGTGGTCAGGTCATGTCCTCCAGAGGTGAACCGTGAAGCTCCGCTTGTTCGCCGGTGTGTCCGTGCTCGTGGTGACCGCCGGGCTGAGTGCCTGCAACAGCTCCTCCGACGCCTCGGGCGAAAGCTCCGGCGGGAGGACCGTCATCGACGTCTGGCTGATGCGCGACAGCGTCTCGGCCGCGTTCCAGAAGGACTTCGTCAAGGGCTTCGAGGCCGCCCACCCGGACATCGAGGTCAAGGTGCAGATCCAGGAGTGGGACGGGATCGGCGAGAAGGTCACGGCCGCCCTCGCCAGCAACGACGCTCCGGACGTCATCGAGACCGGCAACACCCAGGTCGCCCAGTTCGCGCAGAGCGGGGGCCTGCTCGACCTCAGCGACAAGGTCGACGAACTCGGCGGGAAGGACTGGCTCAAGGGTCTCGCCGAGCCGGGCGCCTACGAGGGCAAGCAGTACGGCATCCCGTACTACGCCGCCAACCGGGTCGTCATCTACCGCACCGACCTCTTCGAGGAGGCGGGCATCGACCCGGCCGCCATCAAGACCCGCGACCAGTGGATCGCCGCCACCGAGAAGCTCAACTCCGGTGACACGCAGGGCATTTACCTGCCCGGCCAGAGCTGGTACATCCTCGCGGGCTTCGTCTGGGACGAGGGCGGCGACCTCGCCACCGAGTCCGGCGGCGAGTGGAAGGGCGCGCTGGACACGCCCGAGGCGATCCGCGGCATGGACTTCTACGAGAGGCTCCAGGCCCTCGGCAAGGGCCCCAAGGACGCCGACGAGGCCAACCCTCCGCAGGCGGACGTCATGGCCAAGGGAAGGATCGCCCAGACCGTCGCGACACCCGGCCGCGCCAACGTCGTCATCGAGAACAACCCCGAACTGAAGGGCAAGCTCGCCTTCTTCCCGATCCCGGGAAAGACCGCAGACACCCCCGGCGCGGTCTTCACCGGCGGCTCCGACCTCGTCATCCCCACGGCCTCCGCCAAACCGGACGCGGCCTACACCTTCATCAGGGAACTCACCGGCGACACCTGGCAGAAGAAGCTCGCCCTCGCCATGAGCTACGTCCCGAACAAGACCACCCTGGCCTCCGCGGTCGCCTCCGACCCGGGTGCCGCGGCCATGGCGGTCGGCGCCGCCGAGGGCCACGCCACGCCCAACACCCCGGGCTGGGCCGCCGTGGAGGCCAAGAACCCGATCAAGGACTACATGACGGCCGTACTCACCGGAGGCGACCCCCGGAAGGCAGCCGCCACCGCGTCCGACGCCATCACCACGGCGCTGAACTCCGGCTCCTGACCCGCCACGAACGAACCGTCCACGCACCGGAAGGAGGAGCGCCGTGTCGGCCGCCTTACGAGAACAGACCGCCTCCCGTCCACCGATCGACACCGGACCGCCCCGGCGCTCCGCGCGCCCAAGCCCGCGCAGCCCGTCGAAGACCGCCGGCGGTGGGATCTGGCCGTACGCGCTGATCGCTCCCGCTGTCCTCGGGACGCTCTACCTGCTCGTGTATCCCCTGGTCCGCGCCGTGGTGATCTCGCTCCAGGACTTCGGACTGCGCCAACTCATCGTGGGCGGCGCACGGTTCGTCGGGTTCGAGAACTACGCGACGCTGCTGGGCGACGGCCACTTCTGGGAGGTCGTGCGCCGCACCTTCCTCTTCATGGGGATCAACGTCGTACTGATCATGGCGCTGTCCACGCTGGTCGCGCTCATGGTCGAGCGGCTCGGCCGGTTCGGGCGGATCGCGGTCCTCAGCGCGCTCGTGCTGACCTGGGCGATGCCCGTCGTCTCGGCGACCACCGTCTTCCAGTGGCTGTTCCACTCGGAGTTCGGCATCGTCAACGCGGCACTGACGGGGATGGGCTTCGAGTCCTTCGAGCGCTACCCCTGGTTCGCGCACGGCCCGGCCGCCTTCGCCATCGTGGTCGCCCTCGTGGTGTGGCAGTCCGTGCCCTTCGCGGCGATCACCCTGTACTCGGCCCTCACCACCGTCCCCACCGAGCTGTACGAGTCGGCGCGGCTCGACGGGGCGTCGGGGCCGCGGATCTTCCGCTCCATCACCTTCCCGATGGTCCGGCCGATCTTCATGCTCGTCTTCTCGCTCGAAGTGATCTGGACGTTCAAGGCGTTCGTCCAGATCTGGGTGATGACCAACGGCGGGCCCGGCGACGCGACCACGATCCTGCCCGTGTACGCGGTGCAGACCGCCCTGTCGAGCCAGCGCTACGACCTCGGCTCGGCGGCCTCGATGGTCACCGTCGTGCTGATGTCGGGCGTGCTGGTCTTCTACTTCCGCCAGATGTTCCGCCAGGAGGACGAGCTCGCATGAGTACGACTCGCCCGGTCACCGCCCGGCCCCGCATCCACCGTGTCCGCCGTCTGCCCCTCAACGTCGCCGCCGTCGTCACGGTCGTCGTCTGTCTGTTCCCGGTCTACTGGATGGTGGCCACCGCGTTCACCCCGACCCGCGACATCCAGTCCGACAACCCCCGGTTCATTCCAGGGAGTTGGACGCTCGACCACTTCCGTACCGCCGTCGGTGCCGACGGCTTCGGCCTGTTCTGGCGCAACAGCGTCCTCGTCACGCTGAGCGCCGTCCTGCTCGCCCTCGTCATCGCGCTCGGCGCCGCCTACGCGGTGGCCCGGATGAGGTGGAGGGGGCGCCGGCAGTTCATGCTCATGGTCTTCGTCGCCCAGATGGCGCCCTGGGAGTCGCTGATCATCCCGGTCTACATCATCTCCCGGGACACCGACATGCTCGACCGGCTGCCGACCCTGACCCTCGTCTACTTCATGATGACGCTGCCGTTCACCGTCATCGTCCTGCGCGGCTTCATCGGTACGATCCCGCCGGAGCTGGAGGAGTCCGCCCAGGTCGACGGCTGCACCCGGCTCGGCGCGTTCCGGCGCATCGCGTTCCCGCTCCTCGCACCGGGTCTGATGGCCACCTCGCTGTTCGGCTACATCACCGCCTGGAACGAGTTCACCTACGCCAACTTCCTGATCATCAAGCAGCAGGACAACCGCACCCTGCCCGTGTGGCTGTCCTCGTTCCAGAACGTCTTCGGCACCGACTGGGGCGCCACCATGGCCGCCTCGACGCTCTTCGCCGCCCCGGCACTCGTGGTGTTCCTGCTGCTCCAGCGCCACGTCACCTCCGGCTTCGCGGCCGGAGCGGTCAAAGGCTGACCCCACCCACCCCGCGGCCCCGTTCCGGAGGCGACGCATGCCCGCACTCGTACCCCGTCCCACCGAAACCGCGTTCCGGCCCGGCCACTTCACCCTCGACGACGACACCGCGCTGCACATCGGCGAAGGCTCCGAACCGGCCGCGGAGTTGCTGCGCACCCTCCTCTCCCCCGCCACCGGACTGCCCCTACGACCGTCCCCGGACGGCCGGTTCACCCTGGCGCTCGACCCCGGCCTCGGCGACCTGGGCGAGGAGGGCTACACCCTCGCCATCGACCCGCACGCCGTACTGCTGCGCGCCGCGCACCCCACCGGCCTGCTGCGCGGTATCCAGACGATCCGTCAACTCCTGCCCCCGCAAGCCCTGTCGGCGGTCCCGCAGCCCGGTACGCCGTGGCTTCTGCCGTGCGCCGACATCACCGACGTCCCACAACACCCCTGGCGCGGCGCGATGTTGGACGTGGCCCGCCACTTCCAACCCGTCTCCTACCTACGCCGGTACGTCGACCTGCTGGCCCTGCACAAGATCAGCGTGTTCCATCTGCATCTCACCGACGACCAGGGCTGGCGCATGCCGGTCGCCGCCTTCCCCAAGCTCACCGAGATCGGCGGCCACCGCGCCGAGTCCCAACTGGGCCCGGCCGGAAGCGACTTGTACGACGGTATCCCGCACGGTGGGTCGTACACGCGGGCCGAACTCGCCGGCCTGGTCCGGTACGCGGCGGCTCGCGGCGTCACCGTCGTACCGGAGATCGAGATGCCCGGGCACGTACGGGCCGCCCTCGCCGCCTACCCCGGGCTGGGCAACCACCCGGAACGCACCCTCGACGTCTGGACGCGCTGGGGCGTGTGCGACACCGTCCTCGGCGTCCACGACGAGGTCCTCGACTTCTGCCGAACCGTCCTCGACGAGGTCATGGACGTCTTCCCCTCGCCGTACATCCACGTCGGCGGCGAGGAGTGCCCCACCGCCGAGTGGACGTGGAGCGCCGCCGCACGCGAACGAGCGGTGGCAGAGGGTCTGCCGAACCCCGAGGCCCTGCACGGCTGGTTCCTCGGACAGATCGGCGATCACCTCGTCCGGAACGGACGCCGTCCGGTCGGCTGGGCCGAGACCGGCGCCGAACTGCCCCTGGATTTCACGGTGATGACCTGGCGCGACCCCGCCCACACCCTGACGGCGGCCCGCCGAGGCCACCCCGTGGTCAGCGCGTACCACCGGGCCACCTACCTCGACTACGCCCAGTCCGACGACCCGCACGAGCCGCCGGCCCAGCCCGGGACCGTCGTCGATCTGCGCGCGGTCCATGCCCACGACCCCGTGCCCGAGGACGCGGAACCGGACGTGTCCGGGCGGGTGTTGGGCACCCAGGCCCAGCTGTGGACCGAGTTCGTCACCACGCCCGCCCACATCGACTACCTCACCTATCCGCGGCTGTGCGCCCTCGCCGACCGCGGCTGGAGCGGCGCGGCCGACTGGGCGGACTTCCGCTCCCGCCTCGACGGGCACACGGCCCGACTCGACGCGCTCGGCGTCCAGTACCACCCCTGACCCTGTCCCGCAGGAACCCCGCACGAGCCCCCGCACGAACTCCCGCAAGAACCACGGAGAAACCTCCGCACCCTTCCACGAAAGGAACAACGATGAGACTCGCGAAGAACCGGCTGCACACCGCACTGACCTCCGCCGTGGCCGTGGCCATGAGCGCGGCGGCACTCACCGCACTCCCGGCCACGGCGAGCGCGGCCCCCCAAGAGGTGAGCGCCGCCGCCGAAGCCGCCCTGTTCGACGACTTCAACTACGGCAGCCACACCGACCCGACCATCTCGGCGCACGGCTGGAACGTGCGCTCCTACGCCGGCGGCCCCGGCGTGTCCGGCGCCACCTGGGCACCCGAGAACGTCACGTTCGCCAGCACGAGCGGCAACTCCATCATGACCATGGAGACCTCCAGCGCCGGCACCGCGGCGAGCACCGAGCAGACCGAGGTCTTCACCAACGCGAGGAAGTTCCAGTACGGCACCTACGCGGCCCGGGTGAAGTTCAGCGACGCGCCCAAGTACGGCCCGGACGGCGACCGTATCGTCCAGACGTTCTTCACCATCAACGACCTCACCGCCCCGCTGGCGGACGACTACGGCGAGCACGACTTCGAGTACCTGCCCAACGGCGGCTGGGGCGAGCCCTCGAACATCCTCTACACGACATCCTGGGAGACGTACCAGCCCGACCCGTGGGTGGCGGTCACCCAGCACACCGAGGTCCGGCAGAGCTACGCCGGCTGGCACGACCTGGTGCTGACCCTGGACAGCAGCGGCATCAACTACTACATCGACGGTCAGCTCTTCGCCTCCCACAGCTCCGCGTACCTGCCGGAGCGGCCGATGTCGATCAACTTCAACCAGTGGCTGATCGACCTGGACGGCCAGACCAGCACCACCGCACGCGCGTACGACCAGCAGGTCGACTACGTCCTGCACGTCAAGGACCAGGTCCTCACGCCGGCACAGGTCGCCGCCAAGGTGACGGCGTACCGCGGCGCGGGCACCACGTTCCAGGACACCGTCCCCAGCAGCTGATCCCCGTGCTCGGCGCCGGGGCCCGGTGGACCACCGGGGCCCGGCGCGCACCGTCTAAGCTCCGGGCCATGCGTGTACTGGTCCTGGAGGACGATCTTGAGCTGGGTCCCGTCGTCGCAGCTCAGCTGCGGGGTGCGGGATTCGCGGTGGACCTGGCGTCGACCCTCGCCGAAGCGGACCTCAAGCTCTCCGTCAACGGCTACGACTGTGTCGTGGCCGACCGCTCCGTCCCGGACGGCGACTCGCTCACGCTTGTCGCCGCACACCGGCGGCGGGGATCGGCGCTGCCCTTCCTGCTGCTGACGGCGCTGGACGCGGTGAGCGACCGGGTCGCCGGCTTCGAACACGGGGCGGACGACTATCTGGTCAAGCCCTTCGCCTTCGCCGAACTGGTCGTACGGGTAAGGGCGTTGTGCCGCAGGGAGCAGCCCGCGCGGCTGCCGGTGCTGCGGGCGGGTGACCTGGAGGTCGATCTGCCACGGCGCCGCGTGTCCAGGGCCGGGGTCCTGCTCAGCCTGTCGGCCAAGGAGTTCGCGGTGCTTGAGCTGCTGATGCTGCGCGCGGGCGAGGTGGTGACACGCACCGAGCTGATCGAGAGCTGCTGGGACGAGGCGAGCGAACCGATGTCCAACGTGGTGGACGTCCTGATCGGGCAGCTGCGGCGGCGGCTCGGGCCGCCCGACCCGATCGGGACGGTGCGCGGTGTCGGTTACCGGCTGGGTGACGGGGCGCAGTCGTGATCCGCCGGGGCACAGCGCCCCCTCTCTCACCCGCCGTGGCCCGGCTGCGGCGTACCCGCCGGTGGATGACCCTCCTGTTCGCGTCGACGACCGGCGCCTGTCTCGTCGTACTCGCCACCGTCGCCATCCGGATCGACGCCGAATCCCGCCGCTCCGGCCTCGATCACGAGGTCGGCAGCCGCGCCGCCGGTCTGTCGCGGGCGGTCTGGTTCGAGGCGGGGGTGCTGCATCTGGAACCGCTGCGTGAGGACGAACTCGCGCAGGGCGCACAGGTGTTGGCCGTCCTCCAGGCCGAGCCGTCATCGGGAGGGTCGCCGTCGGTTCGGAACGTCGTTCCCTCGCGTTCGGCGCTGCCCGGTCAGGAGGGGATCGATCAGGTCTGGCGGAGCGTCCTGGAGGAACAGGAGACCGTCGTCGTCAGCGCCCCCTCCGCGGGCGGCGGGCGGCTGAGGTGGGCGGCGGCTCCGGTCTGGGACGGCGACCGGATCGGTGCGGCCGTGCTGGTCGGCACGGAGCTGGCGCGCAGCGAACGCGACCACGACGTCCTCGTGCGCTGGCTGGCGCTCGGCTGCACGGCTCTGGTCTGCTGCGCGGCGGCCGTCGGCCACCTGCTGTCCGGCCGGGCCATGCGTCCCGCACTGCGCGGGCTGGCGCAGCAGGAGCAGTTCCTGGCCGAAGCGGCACATGAACTGCGTACGCCGCTGGCGACGTTGCGGCTCGTGGTGGAACGGGGTGACTCCGCGTCCTCCTCCGACGAGGCGCTACGGCTGGTGGATCGGCTGAGCCGGCTGGTCACCGGGCTGCTCGCCAGGGCCCGTCTGGAGGCCGGTGTGCAGCGGGTCGAGCTGGTGCCCCTGCGCCTCGACCAGCTGGTGGAGACCACGGTCGAGGAGCTGCCGGACCACGAGAGCGTCACGGTGAGCGCCGAGCCGGTGGTGGTGCTCGGGGACCCGGATCTGCTGGCGCAGGCGGTGCGGAACCTGGTGGAGAACGCTCAGCGGCACGGTGGCCCGGCCGGGTCGCCGGTGGAGGTCACCGTCGCGCCCGGGCTTGTCACGGTCCGCGACCATGGGGCGGGCGTGCCGCTCGCGGACCGGGAGCGGGTCTTCGACCGGGGTGTCACCGGGGGGTCAGGAGCCACCGCGTCGGGAACCGGGGCCGGGCTCGCTATCGTCCGCTGGGTCGCCGAACTGCATCACGGCACGGCTCAGCTCACGGACGCGCCCGGCGGCGGCCTGATCGCCGAGCTGCGACTGCTGGAATTGCGATGACGAACCCGCGGGCCCGGTGGGAGCTGGTCGCGCAGTTCCCCGCGCCCCTTACGGCGCGTTGCACCGCACCGGACTTCACCGGTCCTGCTTAGGGCGTGCGGTTCGGCAGCGCCCTAAGGGGCGCGGGGAACTGCGCGACCAGCCACGACGGCGCTGCGGCAAAACAACGACATTGCGGCCCCCGCATCCTCATCCTCATCTCATGAAGGCCCCGGCACCGTGGGCGCATGAACTCATCGCTCACTCCCCGGCTGCTGGTCGGCACCGCCGCGGGACTCGGCACCCTGCTCCTCGCCGTGGGCCTCCACGGCCTGCCCTACGGCGGCGGCGCCACGCTTGCCCCGACCGAGGTCGCCATCCGGGTCGACCAGGTCGGCTATCTACTCGGCGAGGCCAAGCAGGCCTATGTCATGGGGCCCACGTCGGCCCTCGCGGGAGCGCGCTTCAAGGTCGTCGACGCCGAGAACAAGGTGGTCGCGGCGGGGCGCCTCGGAGCCGTCACCGGTCGCTGGAACGCCGAGTACCCCTCGGTGCGCACCGTCGACCTCTCCGCGCTGAAGACCCCGGGTACCTATCGCCTCGTCCTGACGGGGACCGCGTCCGGCCGCTCCCCCGCCTTCCGGGTAGCCGAGGCCGACGAGTTGATGACCCCGCTCGTCCGGGACAACGTCCGCTTCCTCCAGGCGCAGCGCGACGGAGCCGACGTGCTTCCCGGCGCCCTGCGGCACGGGCCTTCGCATCTGGCCGACGAGGACGCGACCGTCTACGCCCACCCGGAGTACGACGAGGAGGGCACCGAACTCCTCGGCGAGCTGACCCCGACCGGTGACCGGGTCGACGTCTCGGGCGGCTGGTTCGACGCCGGTGACTTCCTCAAGTTCACCGGCACCACCTCCTACTCGGTCGCCGAACTCCTGCTCGCCCAGCGGGACTTGCCGGGCATGGCGGAACTGTCCGACGAGGCCTCGCACGGGCTGGCCTGGCTGGACAGGATGTGGGACGAGGACAGCGAGACCCTCTACGTCCAGGTCGGCATCGGCGCGGGCAACGACGCCGTACGGACGGATCACGACGTGTGGCGGCTGCCCGAGGCCGACGACCGCCTCGACGTGTCCCCCGGTGACCCGGACTACACGATCAAGCACCGGCCGGTCTTCCGCGCCGCCGACCCGGGCGAGCCGGTCAGCCCCAATCTGGCGGGCCGGGTGGCCGCGGTGTTCGCCCTCGCCGCACAGCGCGCCGCCGACACGGACCCGGAGGCGGCCCGGGCCTGGCTGGACAAGGCCGCCACTGTCTACGAGTCGGCCGACACCGACCCCGACGAGCCGCTCCTCACCGCGTTCCCGGAAGCCTTCTACCCCGAGGACTCGTGGCAGGACGACATGGAGTTCGCCGGTGCCGAACTGGCCCTGGCCTCACGGGAGTTGGGGGACGACCGGGAGGGCGACTGGGCCGACGACGCGGCCGGATGGGCCCGGGCCTATCTGGACTCGGACGTCCAGGGCACCCTCAATGTCGCCGATGTCAGCGCCCTGGCCCACGTCGACCTGGCCACCGTCCTGGACGGCACCCGCACGAACGGCGTCGGGGCCGAGGAGTTGTACGAGGACCTGCGCCGCCAGTTGGACGACGGTGTGGCCCGCGCCGGGCACGACCCTTTCCGGGCGGGCGCCGTCTACGACGACTTCGACGCCGTACCGCACACCTTCGGCCTGGTGGCCACCGCCCGCCTCTACGCCAGGGCCACCGGGGACACCGACTACGCGGCCTTCGCCGGCCGGCAGCGGGGCTGGGCGCTGGGCGCCAACCCCTGGGGAACCAGCTTCGTGATCGGTGCGGGCGAGGTCTACCCGCACTGCCCGGAACACCAGCTGGCCAATCTCAGAGGCAGCCTCGACGGCAAGGGCACCATCCTGCGGGGCGCCGTGGTCAACGGCCCCAACGCCGCTGAGAAACTGGAGGAGTTGAACGGCTTCCCGACCATGAAGAAGTGCACGGCCGCCCCGCCGACAGGTGCCTGGACCGACTTCGACGGCAAGGGCGCGCGGTACGTCGACGACGTGGGCGCCTGGCAGACCGTGGAACCCGCACTGGACTTCACGACGACGGCACTGCTGGCCTTCGCCCTGACGGCGCAGGGCGAAGGCCAGTAGTCCGGGAACGGCCCCGCCCCACCTTGATGACGCGCATGTGACGGACCTGGCGGCCTGAAGGCGCAGGTCTGTCGGACGAGGACACCGGCCGCTGCCGGTCAGCCCGCGCTGCCGGGCTGACGGCTTGCGGCCGTCTCGGCGATGGCCGAGCACCACGCGAGGTCCGCGCCGTCGCCGGGCGCCTCGGTCACGGCGTCGAGCCAGCGCTGCCAGAGGTCCGCCTTGCTCCATGCCGTGAAGCGCCGGTGCGCGGTGGAGTGCGAGATCCCGAACTGCGTGGGGAGCTGCTGCCAGCCGCAGCCAGAGGCAAGGACGTAGACGACGGCGGTGAATGCCGCTCGTTCGTTCGCGGAACCCGAGGGCAGTAGCGGTTCGGCGGCGGCCCACAGCGCGTCCGGTACGAGATGGCGTGCCAGTACCGGACTCAGCGTGGCGGAGAGGCGGTTGCGCAGTTCCTCGTCACCCGCCGGCGTCGGCACCGCCGACTCCCCGGCTGCCGTGCCGTCCTCCTCCCCTTCCCCTTCCGCTGCCTCGGGCCCTGCCGCCTGGTCCGTCGTCCGGCCGACACCCTGGGACCGGTAGTTCCGCCACTGCGTCAGCAGGTCGTGGTGGCTGTCGCGGACCCAGCGCATGTAGTCACGCATGTTGGCCAGGCGGCGGCGCGGTGCTTCCTCCTCCGGGCCGAGCAGTGCGATGGCCTGCGCGGCGAGTTGCTCCTGCCGGTCCAGATAGCGGCGTTCACCGGCCAGGAAGCTGCCCCACACGTCATCGTCGACGCGGAAGTAGTGGCTGCGCTCGCCCGGTACGGCGTGCCGCCTGATGAACCCCGCCTCGACCAGGCGGCGGGTCGCCAGCGAGACGGAGCCGGCACTGACCTGCAGGGCACGGGCCAGTTCCGCCGAGGAGACGTACGGGACATCCGTGATGAGCAGGTAGGCGATGATGCGGCCGTCCATCCGGCTGCTCCCGGCCGCTTCCCAAACCAGCCCGATCTCCTCGACGAACGACTCCCGGCTCCAACCGCCGCCACTCTCGTGAGGCCCGGCGGTGCCGTGTGTGCCGCGTGCGGTGCTGGCTGGAGCGTCGCCGGACATTGATTCCTCCAGGTAAACATTCATCTCATGCTAAACGTTTCGCGGCTTTGCATTGACATGGCATCTCAGCGACGACCAGTATCCCGGTTACGCGCCCCGGGTGAGCACCTGGCCGCCCAGCCCCCATCCCGGGCCGGACCGTGGCGCGCCCTGCTCTCCCATGGAGTCGTCTTGCCCAGATCACCCATGTTCACAGCCACGGCGAGCCTATCGCTGACCCTCGCTCTCGCCCTCGCGGGCTGCTCCGGCGGCACCCAAAGCGGCAGCGGTTCGGCGAAGGCCGGCGGATTCTCGGTCGCCGTCGGTGAGCCCGACCATCTCACTCCGGGCCGCAGCACCGTCGGCTGGGACGAACTGCGCGTGCTCTTCGCCCCCCTGGTCACAGTCGATCAGCAGGGCAAGGTCAGTTACGTCCAGGCGGAGTCGGTGACCTCGACCGACGCCCGGCACTGGACCATCAAGCTCCGTTCGGGCTGGAAGTTCCACAACGGGGAGGCGGTGACAGCCCAGAGCTACGCCGACGCCTGGAACACGACCGCCTACGGCCCCAATGGCTGGGCCGCCAACGGCCAGCTGGCGGGCATCGACGGCTACGCGGCGCTGAACCCGGCCAAGGGCACACCGAAGACCAAGACCCTCTCCGGTGTGAAGGTCGTGGACGCCACGACGCTGAAAGTCACCCTCTCCAGTCCGGACAGCCAGTTCCCGCTCCAGCTCACCCCCAACCAGACCGGCTTCTACCCGATGCCGAAGGCGGCGTTCACGGACCCCGGCGCCTACGACAAGAAGCCGATCGGCAACGGCCCCTTCAAGATGACCTCCGCCTGGACGACCGACAAGGGCACCACCGTCAGCGGCTACGCCGCGTACCAGGGCACCAAGCCGAAGGCGTCCGCGATCACCTTCAAGAGCTACACCGATCTCAACACCGCGTACACCGACGTGCAGGCAGGCAACACCGACCTGGCCTACGTACCGGTCAGCAAGTACGGCCAGGCCGAAGCCGACTTCGGAGACCGGCTGTACACCTACGAGGCGCCGTCGCTGGAGTTCATGGGCCTGCCCCTGTACGACAAACGGTTCGAGGACGTCCGGCTGCGCAGGGCGCTGTCCATGGCCATCGACCGGTCCGCCGTCAACAAGGCCATCTACGGCGGCCTTTACACCCCGGCCACCTCCCTCACCCCGCCCTCGGAGGTCGGCGCGGAGACCGAGGTCTGCGATGCCTGCGCATACGACCCGGCCGCCGCGAAGAAGCTGCTCGCGGAGGCGGGCGGCTGGTCCGGAGAGCTGACGATCACGTACCCCGGAGGGCTCGGCCTCGACGAGCTCTACAAGGCCGTCGCCAACCAGATCAGGCAGAACCTGGGCATCAGCGACGTCAGGGCCGAACCCACCGCCGACTGGGCGGAGTTCAGCGAGAAGGTGATCGGCAAGAAGATCACCGGGCTGTCGCACGCCCACTGGGGCGCCCTGTACCCGAGCATGCAGAACACCCTGCGCGGCATCTTCACCGAGGCGGGCGGCTGTGTGTGCAGCAACTACAGCGACGGTGACGTCGACCAGCTGCTCCAGCAGGCCGACAGCGCGACCGGAGCCGCCTCGGCCCAGCGGCTCTACAACGACGCCCAGAAGCGGATCCTCCAGGACTCCCCGGTGATCCCGCTCTTCTACGGCAGCTACATCTACGCCTCCACCGACCGGGTGACCGGGGTGAGCGTGGGCCCGGCCGACGTCGATCTCAGCGGGATATCCGTCGTCGGCTGAGGCCGCACTGTACGCCCGTACCCCTCTGTCCGCACACTCCGGAGATGCGCACCCGTATGACAGCCGCGACGTCCGAGCAGACCGCCTCCTCCGCCTCCTCCGCCCTCTCCGACAGCTGGGTAGGGCACGCCGGGACCGTCCCCGAGACCCACGCCTACCCGGCCGTGGACGAACTGCTGTCCTCCTTCAGGGAGTTGGCCGACACCCATCCCGGCCTGGTGACCGAACGGCGGATCGGCACCTCCACCCTCGGTGAACCCCTGTACTGCTTCACCGTGCGCGACGGCCCCGCCGCCGCGGCCGACGACGGCGGGGGCGGATACGTCGTCGTCGGCGGGGTGCACCCCAACGAGCCGGTCGGCGCGGTGACCGCCCTGCACCTCGCCACCGCGCTGTGCGAGGACCCGGCACTGCGGGCGCACTTCGGCGGAGCCTGGCACATCGTGCCCTGCATCGACCCGGACGGGGCCCGGCTCAACGAGGGCTGGTTCGCCACCCCCGCCGACAAGCGGAACTACGGACGCCACTTCTACCGGCCGGCCGGCGACCAACAGGTCGAGTGGACCTTTCCGTTCGCCTACAAGAAGGCGTGGTTCGATCGCGTACTGCCCGAAACCCTGGCGCTGATGCGGCTGTTGGACGCCACCCGGCCGCGCTTTCTGACCACCCTGCACAACTGCGAGGCGGGCGGTGTCTATTACTACATGAACCGTCCGGCTCCCGAGCTGTACGGAGTCCTGGCCGAGATCCCGACCTCCCTCGGCATGCCGCTGGCGACCGGCGAACCCGAGGCCGCTCACGCCCCGGTCTACTCCCCTGCCGTCTACGGCTGCATCGACATGAAGGACGCGTACGACTATCTCGAAGGGCTCGGCGTCGACGCCGCCGCCAAGATCGCGGGCTCGTCGAGCGCCGCGTACGCCGAGCGCTACGGCACCTTCTACTTCGTCACCGAGGTCCCGCACTGGAGCCATCCGGACGCCGACGACAACACGCCCACCGAGGAGCGTCACGCCGACGTGGTCCGCAGCCGGGCGCGGGCACTGGGAGAGGCCGGGACGTTCCTCGGCGGCATCCTCCACGCGGCGAACCCGCACCTGACCATCGCGTCCCCTTTCCTGCGGGCGGTCCGCGACTTCGTACCGTCGCTGGCCGAACTCGCCACCATGGAGTCGGCCCGAGCCGACGGACTGCCCGACCGGGCCGCCACGGTGTCCGAACGCTTCGACTGCGAAGCCGGAGTGCACATCCTCCGTGTCCGCTTCGGGGGCATGCTGCTGCGCGCCCTGAACGCGGAAGTGGTCGCGGGCACCGCCACCCCCGAAGTGCGCAGGTGCCACCGGGAGCTGCTGGAGACGTACGAGACGTGGGAGCGCGAGGCCGGCCCGGCCACGGGCGAGCCGATCGCGATCTCGACGCTGGCCGGGATCCAGTACGGGGCACTGCTGGCCGCCGCGGACCACGCCCGCGCCCGTGACATCGCGGGGGACCCCGGATGACGTATCTGATACGCCGTCTGCTGGAGGCGCTGGTTGTCTTCTTCGGCATCAGCCTGGTCGTCTACGCGATGACGTACGTGCTGCCCGGCGACCCCGTCGCCGCGCTCGCGGGCGACCGGCCACTGGCGCCCAGCGTGGTGCGGGCGCTGCGCGAACAGCACCACCTCGACGAGCCGTTGCTGACCCAGTACGGCCACTACCTGGCCGGGCTGTTCCACGGCGACCTCGGCACCGACTTCAACGGGCGTCCCGTCGCCGAGCAGATGGCCGACCGATGGCCGGTCACCCTGCAACTGGCGCTCACCGCCTGGGGGATCGAGGCGGTCGTCGGCATCGGGCTCGGCGTGCTCGCCGGGCTGCGCCGGGGCACCTGGACGGACCGCACGGTCCTCGCCTTCACCATCGGTGCCACCTCGGTGCCTGTGTTCGTGCTCGCGTACACCGCACAGGTCGTCCTCGGTGTGAAGCTGGGGCTGTTCCCGGTCGCCGGGAACTCAGAGGGCTGGCCGACCAGTTATCTGCTGCCGGCGCTGTGCGTCGCGGCCTTCGGTCTTGCGTCGGTGTCCCGGCTGGTCCGGGCCGAGGTGATCGAGAACCTACGGGCCGACTACGCCCGCACCGCCGTCGCCAAGGGACTCAGCCGGCGCCGGGTGGTCGGGATCCATGTCCTGCGCAACTCCCTTGTCCCGGCCGTCACTTACCTCGCCATCGACCTCGGCTACCTGCTCGGCGGCACCGTGATCATCGAGGGCGTCTTCAACCTCCCCGGCATCGGCCAGCTGCTCTTCCAGGCCATCCGCACCCACGCCGGGCCGACGGTGGTCGGGGTGTCGACCGCCCTGATCCTGATCTTCCTGGCTGCGAGCGTCCTGGTCGACCTCCTCAACAGCCTCCTCGACCCGAGGATCCGCCATGACTGACACCGCTCTCTCCCCTGTGAAGCACGGGACTTCGCCCCAGGCTTCGCACCATGCCCCACAGGGCGCGTGGCACGAGCTGCGCCGCAGGCCGGTGTTCCTCCTCACCGGCGGCTGCGCACTGCTGCTCCTCCTGCTCGCCGCCGCGCCGGGGCTCTTCGCGGGCTGGTTCGGCCACGGCGACCCGACCGTCTGCGACCTCGGCCACAGCGCCGAAGGACCGGCCGCGGGCCACCCCTTCGGGTACGACGTCCAGGGCTGCGACCTGTACGCCAACGTCATCCACGGAGCCGGTGCCTCGCTCGGCGTCGGCCTGCTCGCCACTGGTTGCGGTCTGGCCGTCGCGCTGGTCCTGGGCTGCCTGGCCGGGATGGCCGGGCGCGTCGTGGACAGCGTGATCGCCCGGGTCACCGATGTCTTCCTCGGCTTCCCGTTCCTGCTCGGGGCGATCGTCGTACTCAACAGCGTCACCACCCGCGACGTACCGACGGTGGCCGGGGTACTGGCGCTGTTCGGCTGGCCGACCATGACCCGGGTGGTCCGGGCGTCTGTCCGCTCGGTGCGCGAGGCCGACTACGTGGTGATGGCCCGCAGCCTCGGCGCCGGCCAGTGGCACATCGTCGTCAGGCACGTCCTGCCCAACGCGCTCACGCCGGTCCTCGTCCTCGCCACGATCACCGTCGGCGGTGTGATCGTCGCCGAGTCCGCGTTGACCTTCCTGGGAGTCGGACTGCAACCTCCCTCCATTTCCTGGGGACTTCAGCTGGCCGGGGCCCAGAACTCCTTCCAGACCCACCCACACCTGCTCATCTTCCCCGGGCTGTTCCTGTGCTTCACCGTCTTCGTACTCATCACCTTCGGCGACACCGTCCGCGACGCCCTGGATCCGAGAGGCCGGTGACCACCATGGACGCGAACACCCTTGATCCGGCACCGCCGTTGGACGCCGTGCCACTCCTGGAAGTCGAGGACCTGACCGTCGACCTGCTGTCCCGGGGCGGCGCCGGGCGGGCCGCCCAACGCATCGTCCACGGAGTCTCGTTCACCCTCCGCAAGGAGGAGACCGTCGCGCTCATCGGCGAGTCCGGGTCCGGCAAGAGCATCTCCGCGATGGCCGTGATGGGCCTGCTCCCGGCCACCACCGCCCGCGTCGGCGGCAGCGCCCGCCACCGGGGCACGGACCTGCTGACGCTGCCCCCCGACCAGCTCCGTGCCCGGCGTGGCAAGCACATCGCGATGGTCTTCCAGGACGCCCTGTCCGCCCTCAACCCCACCTTCTCCGTGGGCTTCCAGATCGCCGAGACCATACGGGCCCACGAGAGGGTCGGCCGCCGCGAGGCCCGCGCCCGGGCCGTCGACCTGATGGCCCGGGTCCGCATCCCCGACCCGGCCCGCCGCTACCGCGACTACCCGCACCAGTTCTCCGGCGGTATGCGTCAGCGGATCATGATCGCGATGGCGGTGGCGCTCAGCCCCGACGTCCTCATCGCCGACGAACCCACGACCGCCCTGGACGTCACCGTGCAGGCGCAGATCATGGAACTCCTCGCCGAACTCCGCGAGGAGACCGGCTCCGCACTGCTGCTGATCACCCACGACCTGGGACTCGCCGCGGGCACCGCCGACAGGGTCGCCATCATGTACGCCGGGCGCATCGTGGAGCAGGCACCGGTCGAGGACCTCTACGACCGCCCCGCCCACCCCTACACCCGAGGGCTGCTCGCCGCCGTGCCCCGCCTCGACGGGGACACCGACGACCTCACCCCGATCCCGGGGAGCCCGCCAGGACCCGGCCCGCTGCCCTCCGGCTGCCCCTTCCACGTCCGCTGCCCCGGCGCCCGGGAGCGCTGCGCGACGGAATCGCCCACCCTGCTTCCGGCCTCGCCCGCACGGCTCGCGGCCTGCCACTATCCGCTGGAGGTCTCCGGTGCACGATGACGTCCCGCTGCTGGAGGTCCGCGGCCTCGTCAAGCACTACCCGGCCGGCGGGCTGTTGGCCGGCCGCAGGCACCGGGCCCCGGTCAAGGCTGTCGACGGCGTCGACCTGACCCTGCGCAGGGGCTCGACCCTCGGCCTCGTGGGGGAGTCCGGATGCGGCAAGTCGACCCTGGCCCGCCTCCTGATGGCCCTGGACCGCCCGACCTCCGGCACCGTGCGCGTCGAGGGCCGGAACCTGCTCGCGCTGCCGTCGGCCGAGCTGCGCCGCCGCAGGCGCGACATCCAGCTGGTCATGCAGGACCCGTACACCTCGCTCAATCCCCGGATGACGGCGCTGGAGATCGTCCGTGAACCGCTGGACATCCAC
This sequence comes from Streptomyces sp. NPDC000878, assembly GCF_053599695.1. NCBI lineage: Bacteria > Bacillati > Actinomycetota > Actinomycetes > Kitasatosporales > Streptomycetaceae > Streptomyces > Streptomyces sp. NPDC000878. The sequence goes on from NZ_JBSFMT010000007.1 coordinate 53,105, forward strand.
CGCGACCTGATACCGAGGCAGGACCGGGCGTCCCGGGCCCGCGAGCTGCTGGAGATGGTCGGGCTCGACCCGGGGCACGCGAACCGGCACCCCCACCAGTTCTCCGGTGGGCAGCGCCAGCGCCTCGGCATCGCCCGGGCACTCGCGCTGCACCCGAAGATCCTGGTCTGCGACGAGCCGGTGTCGGCACTCGACGTGTCCGTGCAGGCGCAGGTCATCAACCTGCTCAAGGAGCTGCAACGGGAGTTCGGGCTGTCGTACGTCTTCATCGCGCACGACCTGGCCGTGGTCCGGCACGTCGCCGACGAGGTCGCCGTCATGTACCTGGGGCGGATCGTCGAGCACGGCGACCGCGAGACCGTCTACTCCCGCCCCGCGCATCCGTACACCCGGGCCCTGCTCTCGGCCGTACCCGATCCGGACCCGCGCCGTCGGGGCGCCACCGGCCGGATCGTGCTGCAGGGCGACCCTCCCAGCCCGACCCGGCCGCCCGCCGGGTGCGCCTTCCACACCCGCTGCTGGAAGAGCCAGGAGATCTGCGAAGGTCAACGGCCGGTGCCGGCCGAGCCGTTGACCGTCGGACGACGGCAGGTCGCCTGCCACTTCCCCGAGAACTGACAGGACGGATTGGCGCACATGTTGGAACAGGAGATCTTCCGGGTGAACGACCCTGGGTGGATCCGTGATCTCGCGAGGGCCCACCCCTGGGCAACCCTGATCAGTCACACTCCCGACCGCGGACTGGTCGTCTCCCATCTGCCGGTGCTGGTGGACGCCTCACGGCAGGACCCCACGCTGCTGAGCCACCTCGCCAGGACCGACGCGGAGAAGCACGAACTCGGCTCCCACGAGGTCGTTGTCGTGCTCCAGGGGCCGCACGGCTATATCTCGCCGAGCTGGTATGAGGAGACACCCCACGTCCCGACCTGGAACTTCATGGTCCTGCACATCCATGGGCGTCCCGAGGTTCTCGACCCGGCGGACACCTACGACGTGCTGTCCTCCACCGTCGACCACTTCGAGGACCGGTTTCCCGAACCGTGGCGGCTGGCCCTGGTGGAGACCTACGCCCAGCGGATCGCCGCCGGGGTCACCGGATTCCGGTTGCCCGCCACGCGAGTGACGGCCAAGGCGAAACTCAGCCAGGACGAGCGCGAGGAGGTCGTCCTCCGCCTTGCCAGGGCCCTCGAATCCGGCCGGCCGTACGCCGGTCCCGAACTCGCCCGCGCCATGCGCGACATCCGGAGGAAGCCGTGACCCACACGAACACCGCCACCGCCGAGCCGCTCACCCTGCGCCGGGTCCACCTCGGCGCGGGCGGACCGCTGAGCGATGTTCATATCGAAAGCGGTCTCGTCTCGACCGTCTTCCCGGCGGGCGAAGCACCGCGCGCCGACGGGCAAAGCCTCGACCTCGACGGCCGCACCCTGCTGCCCGGGCTGTGGGACTCGCACGTCCACATGGTCCAGTGGGCGGGGCTGCGCCGCCGGCTCGATGTGTCCGGCGCCGGTTCGGCGCGGGAGACCGCGGACGCGGTCGGCAGGCGGGCAGCCGCGCTGCCACCCGGTGAGCCGGTGATCGGCCATGGCTTCCGCGACGGACTGTGGCCGGACGTGCCCCACAAGGACCTCCTTGACGCCCTTGTCCCGGACCGTCCCGCCCTGTTGATCAGCACGGATCTGCACTCCGCCTGGCTCAACTCGGCCGGACTCGCCCTGGTGGAGCTCGGCGACCACCCCACCGGCCTGCTGCGCGAGGACGAGTGCATGCGGGCCATGGCCGAACTCCCCACCGCCTCGGTGGAGTTGACGGACCAATGGGTACAGGAAGCCTGCGTCGCCGCCGCCGCGCGCGGAATCACCGGCATCGTCGACTTCGAGTTCGCCGACAACATCGCGGACTGGACCCGCCGCATGAACGGCGTGTCAGTGCCACTCCGGGTGGCAGCCGCCGTCTGGCCCCCACATCTGGAGGCGGCGATCAGCCGAGGGCTCCGCACCGGCCAGACCCTGGAGAGCCCCGGCGGGCTGCTGGAAGTCGGGCCGTTCAAGCTGTTCACCGACGGCTCGCTCAACACCCGTACCGCGCTGTGCCACGAGGCGTACCCGGGCGCTGCCCCCGGTGCCCCCGGCTCCCACGGACTGGAGAACCTGCCCCCGTCGGAGCTGGTGTCCCTGCTGCGCCGCGCCTCCTCGCACGGGATCGAACCGGCCGTCCACGCGATCGGGGACCGCGCCAACGAGATGGCCCTCGACGCCTTCGAGGCGGTGCGCTGCCACGGCCGGATCGAGCACGGCCAGTTGCTCGCCCGCAAGGACATCCCGCGCTTCGCCGAACTGGGCGTCACCGTGAGCGTCCAGCCCACCCACGCGGTGGACGACCGGGATGTCGCCGACCGGCACTGGGCGGGCCGGACCGACCGGGCGTACGCCTTCGCCGACCTGCTCGCCGCCGGGGCCGTCCTGAAGCTGGGCTCCGACGCTCCGGTCGCGCCGCTCGACCCCTGGCTGACCATGACGTCCGCCGTGACCCGGACCGGCGACGAGCGCCCGCCATGGCACCCGGAGCAGCGGATACCGGTGGCGGACGCCCTCGCCGGTTCGTCCCAGGGGCAGCGGCTGATCCGGGTCGGCGACCGGGCGGACCTGGTGGTGACCGACGCCGACCCGCTCACCGTCGACGCCCGGACACTGCGCGAGATGCCGGTGCACGCCACCCTGCTCGCCGGCACCTGGACCCACGGCCCGTCGCTCTGACACGCGACGCGGTGTGGTGACCCGCGGCTTGACCGGGTTGCGGCGGGCAGCTTGCTCGCCCCGGTGGGACAACACCGGCCAGGCATCCGGAGCGGCGTGGTCGGCTCTGCTGCCGACCGCCGACGAGTGTCTCCGGGAACTGCGTCCGCAGCTCACCGGAGACAGACTCGGCGCCTCGCGCGATCAGGCGGGGGACCTCACTGTCCCCCGCCTGGCGTTCCTCAGGAGGTGAGGTAGCAGGTCTTGCTCACGCCGGGCAGCGGATCGCTGCCGAACGCCGCCGTCGTACAGCCGGTGCCGCCGGTGAACGTCTTGTAGACGAAGGCGCCCCGTGCACCGTAGGCGACGGTCTGCTGACCGGTGAAGGCGCACGTCCCGGTCTCGTCCGAGCAGTTCGTGGCATAGCCGACCGGGCCGCCACCGGCCGTGTAGCAGGCCTTCGACTCACCGGGGATCGGATCGCCGAACGTGCCGTCGGTGCACAGGGTGTCGCCGGTGGCCGTCCTCGTCGTGAACGCTCCGAAGGCGCCGTACATCACCGGCTGTCCCGCCGCGGCCGGGCAAGTGCCGTTCTGGGACGCGCACTTGGTCCAGCCGCCGGCCGGGGGGCCGTCGGGCGGCAGGTAGCAGGACTTGGCGACGCCGTCGATGGGATCGCCGAAGTGGGCGTTGGTGCAGGCGACGGAGCCGTTGGTGACCTGGTGGGCGAAGTTGCCGTTGGCGCCGTAGGCGACGTCACGGTTGTAGCCGGGCACGGCGCAGGTGCCGCCCTCGGCGCCGCAGACGGTGTATCCGGGCGGGCCGCCCGCGTCGGCGACGTAGCAGGACTTGAGGAGGTTCGCCGCCGGGTCGCCGCCGAAGGAGGCGTTGGTGCAGGGGGTGCTGCCGCTCGCCGTCTTGTACGTGTACGTGCCCGCCCCGTAGGCCACCGCGCGGGTGCCGCTGAAGGTGCACGTGCCGGCCTCGCCCGCGCACCGGGTGAAGCCCGCCCGCAGCGCACCGGTACCCGGCTCGGCGGGCGGCGGAGGATTGCCCAGCCCGGTGGCGTTCACGGTGTAGCTGCCCGGGGCGACGCCCGTCAGGTAGACGTAGGTGTCGTCCTGGCTCGCGCCGGTGATGCCCGAGGTCGGCGTGAAAGTCCCGTTGCTCCAGACGACGTTGCCGTTCACGGACACCGAGACGTCGGAGCCGCCGAACTTCGGGACGCCGATACGGCCGTTGGTGCCGGCCGGGCTGGTGAGGTGCGCCGAGTAGGTTCCGGCGGCGGGGACGCGGGACCAGGATGCGTTGATCGCGCCCTGCGGCATGGTGATGCGGCCCTCGGCGCTGGTCAGGTCGCCGGGGTGCGGGACGAAGCGGTACGCGCCGGTCGCCGACTCGGGCGTGGTGCCGAGCACGTCGAAGGTGAGCGTGGAGGTGGGCGCGGAGGACCAGCCGTGGGCCAGGCTCATGAACGAACCGCCGTAGGCGAGGCCGCCGTCGGCCCTGATGCCCTCCCAGAAGGTGCTCCTGGTGCCGATGTCGCTGTTCAGCATGTGGCCCCAGGTACGGCGGATCTGCGCCAGGGCGGTGTGGTCGTCGTTGGCGGCGAAGTGGGCGTTCAGCTCCATTCCGCCGGCGAACGGCGAGACGTTGCCGCCCCATTCGGGGGTGATGGGACCGTAGATGCCCCACCGGGTGGCGAGTTGGCCGACGATGCCGCGCGACTTCGCGGCGGAGTCGGTGAGCCCGTACCAGACCGCGAGCGAGTTGCCGTCCTGCGGGTACAGACCGCTGGTCGGGTTGTCCTTGTACAGGCCCTTCGAGGCGTCCCACAGACGGGAGTTGGCCGCTGCCTTGACGGCGGCGGCCTTGGCGGCCCAGTTCGCGGCGAGCGCACTGTCGCCCTTGACCTGGGCCAGGGTGACGCCGTTCCTCAGCGCGGCGTACAGCAGCGCGTTGGCGGAGATGTTCTCACCACCCTGACCGACCCGGGCCCAGTCCTGGGTGCGGGTCACATTGAGCAGGCCGTTGCCGTCGATCTTGTTGATGATGAAGGTCATCCCACGCGTGTAGTTGGCCCATTCGGAGTCCAACCACGCCCGGTCGCCGGTGTAGTTGTAGTACGTGGCCGTGCCCAGCAGGGTCCAGGTGTGGTAGGTGTCCGAGCCCGTGAGGTTGAACGGCGGGCCCGACCAGGGGATTTCGCCCTCCGCCGACTGCACGTCGTACATCGTGCTCAGCGCGTTGCGGGTCGAGGTGAGGTCGTTCGAGTACGCGTACTGGGTGGGTACGGCGATGCCCAGGTCGCCGGGCCACACCGTACGGTCGCGCTTGGCCCCGTCGACCAGGACGGAGTCGCCCACGCCGACGGTCGCCCCGTTGTCCCACTCCGTGGCCGGCGGGGGCCAGGCGCGGCCCTCGTCGGAGGCGATCGTGTTGAGCTGCACGGTGTACGCCCCGGCGTACCAGATGCGGTTGAGCAGGTCGTCGCTGGAGTGGAAGTAGTTGGCGTAGTCGGCCGGGTTGGCCTTGCCCGGATCAGCGGTGAACGCGAGGCTGACGCCGGTGAGATCCACCCAGCCCGAGGTGTCGAGGAAGACGGTGAGGTAGCGGAAGCCGCCGCGCTGTCTCGCGGTGGGCATCGTGTAGGTGCCGTTGGCAGCGGCCGTGGCGTAGAGGGCCCCGTCCTCGCCGTCGCGACCGCTGCTGCGGTCGCTGTTGTTGCCCACGTACAGGGACGACTCGCTGAAGGCCAGGCCTACGCGTTGGCCGCCGCTGGTGGCGCCGAAGGACAACGTTGCCACTCCGCCGACTTCCTTGCCGAAGTCGAGCGTGACGGCCGACTGCGAGCCGGAGAGCCGCGTCGGCTGTCCGCTGAGGACGTTCTGCGGGTTCGCGACGCTGCCGGACGTCCGGTGGATGGCGGTCGGCTTGAGGGTGCGGGAGGTCGGCGAGTAGTTCAGGGCGTCAAGTGCCGCCTCGCTGACGCCCGTTGGGGTCACCGGAGCCGCCGGGGCCTCCGCGGAGGCGGACGGGGTGGGACCTGCGGCCAGCACGGCCGCCGCGACCATGGCGAGGCTGAGCAAGTGGTACCGGCCTGGCGATCTGCTCAGTGGGGAACGACGGCGCATGGGAACCTCCCGGAACGGGTGCGGGAACACGGAGACGCTGGGTATGAAACGATTCAAATCTGTGATGCACGAGGCCCAGGAACCGATCGAGTGGCTGGATACACGAGGAGCCTCGCCGAAGTGCCACCGATGATGGGCGCCCGAAAACGGGGTGTCAACCCGTCACGGCCACCGTGAACGACCCTTGAAATGACGCCCGTTGGAGCCATTGACAGGGTCCCAACAAGCCGGTTCACTGCCTCGGAGACAGGTATGGACCAGTGCGTGATCCCCGCCCGGTCCACCGGCATCCCCCACCATGGAATCGAGGCGAGCGCCGATGTCTTCACGCGATTCCGACATCGTTGTCAGAACGCGATCGCGACTCCTCGGCCTGCTGCTGACGGCCGCTCTCGCGGGTGCGGCGCTGGTCGTCCCGGCCGCGGCACCCGCCTCCGCCGCCACCCCGGTGTGCGTACTGGCCTGCGACACACTGGACCCCTCACAGGCCCGGCAGGAGAGCTTTCCGGTGCCGGCCAGGAACCTCAACGGCCGTCGGCTCGAACTGCATGTCTCCGACGCGGACGACATGGCGTGGGCGAGCATCGACAACGGCGTGCCCGGCGACTCGGTGTGGCTGGACCGCTCCTGGGACGGCGGCGCGACCTGGGAAGGGCTGCTGGGCAGGGCGAGCGTCCCCGGTACCTGGACCGGTACCAGGACGCTGATGTACAACATCACCGATCCCCGCGACCACCGACGCGGACTGGTCCGGGCCTGCGGCGACGCGAGCGGGGTCGGCTGCACGGCGTGGGCCTACCCCACTGTCTGCGACACGCTCTGCGACGGCACGAGCGCCGCCCAAGCTGCCGGTGACGACCAGCCGGTGCCGTCAACGACCCTCTACGGCCGCACGATCCGGCTGCATGTCGACCAGCGGAACTCCATGGCCTGGGCGAGCATCGACACCGGTGGCGCGGGTGACGAGATCTGGCTGGACCGCTCCTGGGACGGCGGCGCGACCTGGCCGGACGGCTCCTCGCTCGGCCGCACCAGCACCGCGTCCGGCGCCACCGGCACCCGTACCGCCATGTACGCGACCCGCGACCCGCGCGGCCTCCTGTACGGGGGCGCGGTCCGCGCCTGTGGCCGGGAGGCGAGTCACAACGAGGGCAGCTGCACGGCGTGGGTCAGGCCCGCGCCGACCAGGGCGCGCGCCGCGGCGGACGCGCTGATGACCTCGTACGACCCCTACAACGGCTGGTGGCCCGGCAGTTGGTGGAACTCCGCCGCCACCCTCACCTCCCTCATCGACTTCGCGAGGACCACCGGCAGGCACGACTACGACTGGATCGTGGCGCGCACCTTCGAGCAGAACAAGGGCGTCTTCCCCGCCGGTGTGCGCAGTTCGGACGCGATCGAGGGTCACTTCATCAGCCGTTCCATCGACGACTCGGGCTGGTGGGCCATCGCCTGGCTCGACGCGTACGACTACACGGGCGACGCCCGCTACCTCGACGAGGCCGTGACCATCGCCAACTACGTCCAGCAGTACTGGGATTCAAGCTCCTGCGGCGGTGGTGTGTGGTGGGACCGGGAGCGGACGTACAAGAACGCGGTGACGAACGGGCAGTATCTGTGGCTGACCGCGGCGCTGCACCAGCGCATCCCGGGCGACACCGTGTGGCTCCAGCGGGCGAAGTCGGCCGCCGCCTGGTACAAGGCCAGCGGGATGATCAACTCCTCGGGTCTGGTGAACGACGGGCTGACCTCGGCCTGCGCCAACAACGGCTCCACTGTGTGGAGTTACAACCAGGGACTGGCCATCGGCGGCTTCACCGAACTGTGGCGGGCGACCGGGGACAGTTCACTGCTGACCCTCGCACGGACCCTGGCCGACGCCGCGATCAGCAACCCGGCACTGACCCGGGACGGAGTCCTCACCGAGTCCTGCGATCTCGGCTCGGCGTCCTGCGACGACAACCAGAAGCAGTTCAAGGGCATCTTCATGCGGCACTTCGCCGACCTCGCGAAGGTCACCGGGGCCGGCACCTACCAGGCCTACGTCCAGAAACAGGCGGACACGCTGTGGGCGCGGGACCGCAGCTCCCTCAACGCCCTCGGGCAGCGCTGGGCCGGCACGACCCCCAACCAGACCGACTGGCGTACACAGGCGAGCGCGCTCGGAGCGCTCACCGCTGCCGCGGGCTGAGGACCGGTCCGGCGGAGTTCAGCCCTTGTTGCCGGTCTCTCCGCACTCCGGGTAGAACGTGTTCAGGCCCGAGTCGGGCATGTTGCTCGGGGTGTTGTCATCGGTCTGCTCCGCGTAGACCCGGTATCTGCTCGTGTCGGCGGTCGCGTCGGCGAGTCCCGTGTCCGCGTCGCCGAGGCGTGCCTCCGTCTGGTAGACCCCGTCCCCGGCGTAGCTGAACACCGCGAGGTCGGGGCGGGGGTCGTGATCGTAGTCGCCCACGGCGATGCCACGTGTCTCGCCGAGGTCGAGATCCCGGGTGCGCTGTCCCTGTCCGGAGGCCGAGAAGGGGCCCGTGACCAGGTCGTCCACGGTCGGCTCGATCGCGTCGTCTCCCTGTATTCGCCCGGTGGCCACGACGACCAGGTCGCTCCACCCGTCGCCGTCGAAGTCGGCCACCGCGGCCAGCACGTCCTTCTCGTCGCTGCCGGAGCGGCCGACCAGCTCCCGCACGCCGACCGGGGTGCCGTAGCCCGCCTCCTCGCCGAACGCGACGGTCAGTCGGGCACCGGTGCGGGAGGGGTCGGAGACGCGGTCGGTGCGGCCGTCGGCGTCGATGTCCGCCAGCAGATCTCCCGACGGCGTCACGCACGAGGGGACCGAGGGGCTGCCCGTGGGATGGGAAGGTGCCCCTTCGACGGCCTCGCCGCAGGCGCCGACCAGGACCGCGGCCGTCGCCAGACCGGCCGCCCGCCTGAACAGCTGTGCACGCCCGCTCGGACGGCTCATTGTTCGCATGACGGTGACAACCACCTTTCAGTCAGCGGGAGATGACCGCCGACGCTCCGAGCGCGGACGGCGACAGCACCGCCGGGAACAGCCGAGCCTACTGACCCGAACCAGGTGCCGGTCGAGGGCCCCGCACCGCATCGGACCTTCCGTCGTCCTCCTGGAAGTGCCGCCGGGATGCGGTAGGTGCCCCCGGCCGTGGAGGGACGGCCAGGGGACGAGGGGTGGAGGGACGGCAGGGGATGAGGGCGGGAACTGACCGGTGGGCGGGGGCTGTTCAGGCGGCCCGGCCAGGCTGCGCTCAGGCAGCCGGGGTGTTCAGCACGTACTCGCGCGAGGCGTGTACCTCGTCGCGCAGGGCGGCGAGGTCTACGTCGAGTACCTGGCCGTTCCACTTGCGGGGCTCGCCGTCGATGAGGACGGCGCTGATGTTGCGGGCGTCGGAGCCCAGCACGATCGTGCCGATCGGGTCGTTGAGGGGCATGTTGTTGAGGTCCTCGGCCCGGACGACCAGCAGGTCGGCCTTCTTGCCCGGGGTGAGTGAGCCGGTGATGGCTGCCAGGCCGTTCGTTCGGGCGCCCTGGAGGGTGGCGAAGTCGAGGACGTCGTACGTGGTGATGCGCGAGGGCTGCCGGTCGGTGCCGTAGGCGGCGTTGACCGCGCGCATCCGCTGGATGGCGTGCAGGGCCCGCATCTGGGTGAACATGTCGCTGGCCAGGGCGACTTCGACGTCGATGCTCAGTCCGGGGCGGATGCCGACGGCGAGGGCCTCGTCGACGGCGGGGATCGCGGTCTCCAGGCCGATCTGCGCGTCGGAGGTCGGGGCGAGGGCGACCGTGGTGCCGGTCTCCCCCATCGCCTTCCATGCCTCGGGGGTCAGTCCGGTGGAGTGGATGAGGGTGACGTCGGGGCCGAGGACGCCGTCCTTGGCCCAGCGCAGCACCGCCTCGGAGCCGGACGCGCCGAAGACGGCGTCCACGCTCACTCCGATGCCCAACTCCTTGGCGGCGCGGGCGAGTTCGGGGCCGTACGCGAGTGCCGGTCCGGCGATCTCGTCGGTGGCCAGGGTCGCCAGGCGCAGCGTGAGCAACTGGTCGTCGCTGCTGAAGTACCGGTCCTTGAGGCGGGCCAGGTCGCCGGGCCACTGCCGGTCCCACGCGCCGAAGTGCGGGCCCATGGAGGCGTGCACGCCCCGGATGCCGGTGTCGCGCAGAGCCTCGATGGCGGCGTCGGAGTGCTCGCTCGTGCGGGAGTTGTGGGAGAAGTCGAGCATCGTCGTGATGCCGCTGTCGATCGCGGTCAGGGCGGCCAGTCTGGTGCCGGTGTACATGTCCTGGGGCCGGTAGACGGTGGCGTAGCCGGCGAGGGTGGCCATGACGTAGCCGCCGAGGTCGTCGACGTCCGGCATGATCCGGCGCAACTGGGCCTCCCAGGCGTGCCGGTGGGTGTCGACGAAGCCGGGGGTGAGGACCGTACCGGTGGCGTCGACGACCACGGCGTCGCCCGCGTCGAGGTCGCGGCCGACGGCGGTGATGGTGTCGCCCTCGACGAGGACGTCACCGTCGTCGATGACGCCGAGATCGGGGTCCATGGTGACGACGGTCGCGCCGGTGAACAGGATGCGCCGCCGGTCGGCGGGGCGGCGCCGAAGCTCTTCGAGGACGGCGGCGCTGGTGGTGTCGTTGACGTTGGCGTTGGCATTCATGAGAGGTCTTCTTTCGGTTTTCGGTACGGCGGAGGCGGAGAGGGCCGCCGGAAGTGGAGGGGAGATGCGGAGGGGTGATGGGGAGGGGTGATGGGGAGGGGTGATGGGGAGGGTCAGCCGAGCTTCATGACGTAGCCCGCGTGGTGCAGTTCGTCGTCCTGGAACGCTCCGTAGGCCCAGAAGCCGAGGTCGTCCAGGTAGTCGATACGGTCGCCGTCGATCCAGTAGCGGCCCTGGTAGGCGTGCGGGCGCCCGCCCCGGGTCTCGTCGTAGCGGCCGTCGGCGGTGAGTTCCTGGTGCAGGAAGTCGTTCCGGTCGATCCAGACGCCGACACGCGGGCTGCCGGTCAGGTCGGCGGCGGCCGGGATGCCGGTCTCGGGGGCGGTGGCGCGGCCGGGGACGTCGGTACCGGCCCACAGGACCGGCCGGCCGGCCGCGACGAGGGCGCGGATCTGCTCCGGCCGGGTGAAGAGGGCGGCCACGGCGCTGGGCACGTCGGCGGCGAGTTCGTCGGGCAGCACCAGGAAGTCGGGGATGTTGCCCGGGGTCAGCGTCGCGACGTACTCCGAGCGGTGGCCACGGCCGCCGGTCAGCGCCACGGTGTCCACGACGGCGGGGGCGATGGTCAGGCCGGTGCAGTCGACGACGATGGCGTTGTCGTCCCCGGCCGCGGTGATGATGCCGGGGCCGACGCCCACGACCAGGGAGCCGACGAACAGCAGGTCGGCGCCGATCATGGTCCCGATCAGCGGGTCCGTGGTCAGGATGCGGGCGTTGGTGAACAGGACGGGCCGCCCCTCGTCGTTCGAGAGGATCTCGGCGAGGGCCTCGGGGTTCCAGCGCACGGCGCCGGTGCCCGAGTCAATGTCGGCACCTGTGCCCGAGTCGGTGATGGTGCCGGAGATGGCGTCGGTGACGGTCATTGCGTGCTCCTCGGTGGAGTCGCCTCGTCGGTGTCCCCGCTGCGCGAAGTGAGCGCCGGTACAGGTCCGAGGCGAGTGATTCGGCAGCTGGTGCGGCTGCTCGACCACCAGATTCGTCGCGCGGCGGGATCGGAACCAGGTCGCGGTTTCCCCAGGTGTCGCGCACCCAGGATGCGGCCGGCCGCGTACGACGGAGGGTGCCCGGGGAGGTCGCTGGCGATGGTGGGTGCGCGGCACCCAGGAAGCGCCCGCCTGGGGAGACGGCGGCCTGGTTGCCGCCGGGCGCCGGGGCGATCGTAGAGCGATGACCAGCAACGACACGCCCCGCGCCCCGCACCCGTACGTCGGGATGTGGGTGACCGCCGACGGGTTCATCCATCAGGAACTGCTGCCGGACGGCCGCTACGACGAGGCCCGCGGCAACCGCCGCAGCGCCTACACCGGCAGCTACACCGTCACCGGCGACCACATCGACTACGTCGACGACACCGGCTTCACCGCCACGGGCGATGTCCGTGACGGTGTTCTCTTCCATGAGCACCTGGTGCTCTACCGCGAGGGCGCCGAGCCCGCCCGGCGGTGAGCGGCGGGGCCTCGGTCGGGGCCAGGGCCGCAGTCACGGCCAGGGCCGCGGTCAAGACCGGGGCGCCGCAGTCGGGGCCGGGGGGTCGCGCGGTCGGGGCCGCAGCGCTGCCGTCGGGGCCAGGTCGCGGCCTCGGCCAAGGCCGTAGCGCCGCCGTCGGGCCGGGCAACCCATCGATACCGATGGGTTGTTCATGCGCTCCGGCGTCAGGGCCCCGCCACAACCGGCCCCGTCCCCGCCGCCACCGGGGTGAAGGCGACGTCCAGGCGGGTGAGTCCGCGGAAGTTGAGGCTGCGCTGCCACTTCGGGGGCTCGGTGCCGTCGAACCGGAGGTCCGGGAGGCGGTTGAGGAGGGCGTCCAGGACGATCTCGCCTTCCATGCGGGCCAGCGCCGCCCCGAGGCAGAAGTGCGGGCCGTGTCCGAAGGACATGTGCCGGCCGCCGGAACTGGAGGACCGCCCGAAGTCCAGCGCGTGGGGGTCGGGGAAGACGGCCGGGTCCCGGTTGGCGGCGCCGCACACCAACAGGACCGTCTGCCCCTCCTCGATGGCGCGGCCCGCGAGGTCCAGGTCGTGCCGGGCCCGGCGCAGCATCAGCTGTACCGGGGCGTCGTAGCGCAGGAGTTCCTCGACCGCGGCGGGCATCAGCTCGGGCTTGCCGCGCAGTTGGTCGGCGGCGTCCGGGTCGCGGAGCAGGGCGAGGGTGGCGTTGCCGATGAAGTGGGTGGTGGTCTCGTGGCCGGCGATCAGCAACAGGGCGCAGTTGGCGAGGAGTTCGTCGAGGTCCTGGTCGGTGTTGCCGGCCTGCGCGTTCACCATCGCGCGCAGGGAGTGGGGGGTCGGCGTGGCGTCCTGGCGGGTGAGGAGCTCCCGCAGGTACGTGAGCATGTGCTCCATGCTCTGCGAGGCCTCGCGGTTGCGGTCCGCGTCGAGCCGGGAGTTGCCGATGGCCTCGGCGACCGGCTCGGACCAGGCGGCGACGGCGGGGCGGTCCTCCTCCGGTACGTCGAGGAGGTCGCAGATGATGGTCAGGGGAAGGGGCTTGGCCAGGTCCGCGACGATGTCCATGCGGCCGGTCGGCGCCGCGGCGCTGATGATCCGGTCGACGGCCTCGACGATCCGGGCGCGGAGTGCCGCCACCGCACGCGCGGTGAACGCCTTGCCGATCAGGGCCCGGAGCCGGGCGTGGTCGGGGGCGTCGTTGTAGAGCATCTGTCTGCTCAGGATCCGGGCCAGCGGCCGTAGTTCCTCGGGGACGGCCTCGATGTCGGGGTAGCGCACCGATGACAGGCCGGGCGCGTTCGCGGCGCTGCTGACCACGGCGTGCCCGGTCGCGATCCAGGCGCCCGTGCGGCGGTCCCAGAACAGGTCGTCGGCGTTGCGGAGTTCTTCGTAGAAGTCGTAGAGACGCTCTTGGACTTTGGGCCGAAACGCCGACAGAAGTGAGGAAGGGGTGCTCATCGGGGCATCCTTTCAGTCCTGTTGATCCGGAGATCACTGGGTGCCGAGCCGCGGACGTCTGTCCGTGGACATCTATCCGATGTGGACCACTCGCGCCCAGTCGGGCGGCAGGTCCGGTACGTAGTCGTCGTCGCCCTCGCTCTCGCCCCACCGCTGACCCGTGGGCTGCCTGGAAAACAGGCCCACCACCGTCCGGCACGGTGGCCGGTTCTCCGGCCAGGGTGTCTGGCCGTCGGTCAGGACCACCACGGCATCGGGGCGCGGATTCGCCCCCAGCGCCTTGGCGAAGCCGGTGCGGAGGTCCGTACCGCCGCCGCCCAGCAGGGGAATCCCCTCGGCCTGGCACAGCGTGTGCGCGATCGGGGCCGACGCGTCGCACGGCACCACGGTGACCAGGTCCCGTCGGCCGCCCACCGCGCGGGAGATCGCCGCGACCTCCAGGAGCGCGCTGCCCAGCTCGGCGTCGCTGACCGACCCGGAGGTGTCGATGACCACGGAGACCCGGGGCGGTCTGCGCCGCAGGCTCGGCAGGACGACGCCGGGCAGCCCGGCCGAGCGGCGCGCCGGACGGCCGTACGTGTAGTCCTCGCCGACGCCACCGCCGGAGGCCGCCGAGCGGACCGCCGCGCCCAGCAACTCCCGCCAGGGCTGCGGCGGATGGAACGCCTCCTCGGCCCAGCGCCGCCATCCCTCGGGGGCGTCCCCGGGGCGGCCGTTGATGCCCCGCGCCACCCGGAAGCGGACCGCGTCCCGTTCCTGCTCGCTCAGGCCGTGCGCGCCGTCGGGGCCCAGATCCCATTCCCGGCCGAGTCCGTCGGCGCCACTGCCGCAGTCCAGCCAGTACAGGCTCATCATGTTCGGTGCGAGCTGGAACCGGCGCAGGTACTCCTCCATGAGCTCCCCGTCCGGAAGCCCCAACGAGCCCGGCCCGACCGCGCCTTCGGGGCGGACGAGGCCGTCGCCGAACACGTCGTCGTTGATCTCGCAGTCCGCGGCGATGTTCATCCGCAGCCGTTCCCCGGGGCCGGTCAGCCCGTGCTCGCGGGCGAAGCGGTCGCTGCGGCCGTGGTGGTCGCGCAGCAGGTGCGAGACCTCGTGCACCCACACCCCGGCCAGTTCCTCGACCGGCATCCGGTCCACGAACGCCGGCGAGACGTAGCACCGCCAGTGCCGGTCGACGGCCATCGTCGGGACCTGCCGCGACTCGACGGGGTGCAGGGCGAACAGGGCGGTGGCCAGGTACGGGCGGGCCCGCACGGCGTGCAGTCGGGCGGCGAAGAGTTTGCCGAGGTCCAGGGTGCCCGGTCCTGATGCGTCGGTGTTCATCGGCTGCCCTTCGTTCCGGCCCCGATGCGTCCCGCGACGCGGTCCGCCGCCCGGTCCGCTCGCCGGGACAGGGTAACGACACCGGCGAGCTGCTCGATCGCCGCCGGGACATCCCAGTCCTCCCGCCGCAGCGAGGCGAGCGTGGTCGCCGGGACGACCACCAGGTCCGGGGCCCCGGTCTCCAGCGCCCGGACGAGCAGCGCCCACGCCGCGTCCCAGCGGGACTTGTCCGGGCGCCCCCGGACCGCCGCCACCACACCGTCCAGCACGGCCTGGCGCAGATCCCCGCGCTCGGGCAGTTCGGCACCGGCCGGGTCGGCGAGCAGCGACTCGGGGTCCGGGAGGTCCAACCGGTCGAGGCTCGCCAGCAGTTCGAGCCCCGGGCCGTCCCCGACGGCACCCCTGACCAGCAGCGAGAGCACCTCCCGGGAGGACCCGGCGGCGGTCGCGAAGGCGATCAGACTCAGGGTCATGTCCCAACTCCGGGGCGACGGCCAGGCACCGCCCCGACGCGTCTCGTTGCCGGGCAGCTGATGGACGAGCTTGGGCCGGGCGGCGAGCAGCGCGCACACCGCGCGGCGGGCGAAGTCCACGGCATCCGGCAGCTTCTCGGGGTCCAGCCGGGGCAGCGTGGCCCGGGGCCAGGTCCCGCCGAGGCCGCGTACGACGACCTCGTGGTCGTGGGTCCACTGGAGATGGACGAAGCGGTTGGCGAGCGGCGGGCTCAGCTCCCAGCCGTCGGCGGCCGAGGACCGGGGGTTGGCTGCGGCCACGATCCTTACGCCGGGCGGCAGTTGGAGGGCACCGATCCGCCGCTCCAGGACCAGCCGGAGCAGCGCGGCCTGAACGGCGGGCGGCGCGGTGGACAGTTCGTCGAGGAACAGCAGTCCCCGGCCGGCCCGTACGAGTCGTACCGCCCAGTCCGGCGGGGCCATCGGCACACCGTGTGTCGCGGGGTCGTCCCCGACGACGGGCAGCCCGGAGAAGTCGGACGGCTCGTGGACACTCGCGATCACCGTGGTGAGGGGCAGGTCCAGGGCGGCGGCCAGCTGCGTGAGGGCCGCGGTCTTGCCGATCCCCGGTTCACCCCACAGCAGCACGGGCAGATCGGCGGCCACGGCCAGGGTCAGGGCCTCCAGCTGGGTGTCGGGGCGGAGTTCGGTGGTGGTGTCGCGCAGCAGGGTCAACAGGTCGGCGGCGATGTCGAGTTGGGGGGTGTGGGGCGGGGCTGAGGCGGAATTGGGGGCGGCGAAGGGGATGGCTGTGGGCATGTCTGATCACCTTTGGGTTCGTAGTAACTTTCGTAGTAACTAGCAGCAATACAGGGTGTTTTGGAGCGAATCTCAGCGAGTTCGGCGGCCGTCCGGGCGGCGGCCCCCGGGCCGGGGTCCCGACGCGGATCGAGGTCCCGGCCAGGATCGGAGTCCCGGCCCGGCTCCGATCAGGCCCGCCCGGAACAGTCCGTAGGCGATCCGCCGCTCGGCGGCCCGCTCCAGTTCGTCGCGCAGAGCACCGCCGCGCAGCACGGCGTCCGGTCCGAGCAGGCCCTCTACGACGGCCAGCGCACCGGCGATGTCACCGTGGTCCAGGCGCTCTCGCACGCCGGTGAGGCAGTCCGGGTGGCGGTGGGCCTCGTCGATGGCCCGCAGACAGGGCATCGGCGTGCCGGTCAGCTCGGCCAGGAGTTCTTCCCGGCGGATCTCGGCCGGGTCGTGGTCCAGCGGGGCGAGCACCCCGTCGACCAGGCCGATCCGGTGACGGGCGCCCCGGCACTCCACGAGACGCGGCTCGCCCGCCCGGTCCGGATTCCGGGGCGGGCCGGTCGGCGGACGGTCCGGTACGAGTGCCGAGGCGACCAGCGGGTGCAGCCGGTCCACCTCGATCGCGCCGGCCCGCAGCAGCTCCAGGTCGGGCAGTACCCAGGTCGACGCGTCGGGCAGGACCGGCAGCGAGGAGGCACGGCTGGCCTTGGTCGCCTCCGTGATCCGCAGCTCGGGCGGGCCGCTGTCGTCCGGGGCCGCGACCAGCTCCAGGAGCAGCCGGCGCCGGGCGGCGAACCGCACGGTGACCGTATCCCCGCTGGTTCCGGTGCCGGAGGACCGCTCGTCGGCGTCGAGCAGCAGCTCCGCCTCGGCCGCCCACCGGTCCACGGCACAGCGGCGCCCCTGCGGCACCCGCTCCAGCAGATCCAGGGCCGATGCGGGACAGTCGCCGCCGGGTGGCCGATCGGCCCCGGACCGGATCCGCAGCTCATCGGTTCTGCGCGCGTCCCAGAGATGGCGATGCAGGTCGAGGCGGAACCGTCGGCTGGGGTGGGGGTGCGGATGGCTGCGGGCGCCCGCAGCGGCGCGGGAGGCGTGGGAGGCGTAGGAGACCTGTGCTGCCTGGGAGCCGTCCCACAGCGTGAGGCTGATCCGCTGGCCGGCGTCCGCCCAGGCGGGCGGGGTCCGGGCCACGAGGTGCACCGGGTGGGCGCCGGGCGGCCCGGTGGCCTCGTACCGGGCCAGGCTGATCGTCAGTCCCGGGCGCAGCAGTCCGTCGGGGGCGATCCTCGGCAGGTGCCAGCGCAGCAGGTCGGGTGCCAAGTGGCGGAGATCGGCGCGCAGTTGGGCGGCGAGTTCCCGGCCGTGGGTGCGGGCCACGGACCGTGGGTTCAGATCGACGTCGACGCCTGCGGCGGCACACGCGCCCGCCCAGTCCCCGGCCAGTCGGCGAGCGGTCGCGGTCTCGATCATGGACGGCGGCACGGCGAACTGTCGTACGCGTGGCCAGTAGGAGAGGTAGGTGTCCCCGGACGCGTGGCGAGTGAGCATCAGCACTCACCTTGCGCGGACGGGACCCCCGTTCTGTCAACGGAGTCAGTAGTCATCGTGCGGGACCGTACCGACCCCCGGCCGCGGTCCGCCACCTCTTTTCCGCTCCACCATCCCCACTCAAACACTACAAATCACCGCAAATCGATTTCGCTACAAGTTCCGAAATTATTCGTGACGGGTCCGCCACTCGGCCGAAATACCCCGCCCATAGCTTCACCATCAGCCACTGGCACAACTCCCCCTACGAGGTCCATCGAGGTTCATCGGACCAAAAAAGCTGCTTTCCCCCGAAATCCCTGCACAGGAGCCCCGAGTGTCCATTCCCTCCCGACGCGGCGCCCTCAAGCTCACCGCGGGCCTCGCTCTCGCGGGCGCCTTCGCCCTCACCGGCTGTGGCCGCAGCGACGACACCGCCGCCGCGACAGCCACCGCCGAGCCCGTCGACGACTCCCCGGCCACCGGCACCGTCACCGTCTGGGCCGCCCAGGGCGACGCCGACGTGCTCGACAAGGTCATCAAGCCCTTCAAGACCGCGAACCCCGACGTCACCGTGAAGCTGACCCTGATACCGAACGGCGAGTACTACACCAAGCTCCAGTCGGCGATCGCGGCGGGCAAGGGTCCCGATGTCGCCCAGTTCTTCCCCGAGTCGCAGGCGCAGTTCCTCGACCCGGCGATCCTTCGGCCCGTCCCGGACGGCCTCATCGACAAGTCGGCCTTCTTCGAGAGCCTCTGGGCCGCGGGGGTGGCCGGGGAGGTCGCCTACACGGTGCCCTGGTACGCCTACACCTACGCGCTCGTCTACCGCGCCGACCTCGCCAAGAAGGCGGGCGTCAAGGCGCCGACCACGTGGGACGAGACGGTGCCGTTCCTCAAGGCGCTCCAGGGCGCGGGCGCCAAGCGCGGTCTCGGGGCCGACATCGGCTGGGACATCTTCAACGGCCAGGACGTCGCGATGTACGCCTGGCAGGCCGGCGGCTCGCTGCTCTCCTCCGGCGGGAAATGGACCCTCGACACCCCGGCGATGGTCGACGCGCTCCAGTACAACGCGTCGTTCTTCACCTCCGGCGTGGCCGACCCCAGCGGGCCCACGTTCCTGGACGCGCAGCCGTACTTCGTGTCCGGGAAGACCGCCATGATGATCACCGGACCGTGGGTCGTCGGCCAGCTCGACGCCGCCGCGAAGAAGGACGGCTGGACGGCCGCCAATGTGGCCACCGCACCGCTGCCCGCCGGGTCCTCGGGCAGCAAGTCCTTCTCCGCCGGGGGCAGTTGGGGCGTCCTCGCGGGTGATGGCAACGCGGACGCGTCGTGGAAGCTGGTCCGGTATCTGACGGAGCCGAGCACGCAGGTCGCGCAGTACAAGGCGTACAGCTCGCTGCCGGCCGTCATCTCCGCCTGGGAGGACCCGGCGATCGCGGACCAGCCACTCCTCGACGCCTTCCTCACGCAGCTGAAGAACACCCAGGCGTTCCCCCAGGTGAGCACGTGGCAGCAGGTCGCGACCCGCCTTGGCAAGGAGATGGAGGCCGTGGCCAAGGGAGCGGAGACCGCCGCGAAGGCCGCCGCGAACGTCCAGTCGTACGCCGACAGCCTCGGCACGGGCACGAAGTGAGCCGCCGACGATGACCACCATCAGCCCGGGGGCGCCGCGCCGAGCGCGCCGCTCCCGGAGCACCCGGGGCGGCCGGGGCGGTCGGCGAACCGCCGTCGCCTGGCTGTTCCTCGCGCCGTTCGGCGTCGTGTTCCTCCTCTACACCGCGATCCCCACCGTCGCAGCGCTCGGTTTCAGCCTCACCGACCTCCGGGGCGCGGACCTGCGGCAGCCGTTCGCGGTCAACTTCACGGGCCTGGAGAACTATCTCCGGCTGTTCCAGGACGAGAGCTTCCTGCGGGACATCCTGAACACGGGCGTCTTCGTGGCCGTCGGCGTCCCGCTGACCATGGGGCTCGGATTCGCGCTGGCCGTCGCGCTGAACTCCGGCATCCGGCGGCTGCGCGGGGTGTTCCGTACGGTCTTCTTCGCGCCGGTCGTCACCAACGTCGTGGCGGTCGCCCTGATCTGGCAGTACGCCTTCAACGCCGACGGCACCGTCAACAAGGTGCTCGGCGCGGTCGGCCTCGCCGGACCGAACTGGCTGGACGACCCGAACCTGGCGATGCCCGTCGTCATCCTGCTGGGCATCTGGCGCAACTTCGGCACCGCGATGGTGCTGTTCCTCGCCGGTCTGCAGGCGATCCCGCAGGACGTGTACGAGGCCGCCGCCCTCGACGGGGCGGGCCGCTGGCGGCAGTTGAGGCACATCACCCTGCCCCTGCTGCTGCCGACCACGCTCATGGTCTCGGTGCTGCTGACCGTCTTCTACCTCCAAGTGTTCGACGAGCCCTATCTGTTGACCAACGGCGGCCCGTTGGGCTCCACCGAGTCGATGGCGCTGTACACCTACCGCCAGTTCGGCTCGGGCGAGTTCGGGGTCTCCTCGGCCGCGTCCTTCGTGATGCTGCTGCTGGTGGCCCTGGTGAGCATCGTCCAGTTCCGACTGCTGAGGTCCCGCTCATGACCGCCCTCGCCGCACCGGCGAACGCCCACGCGACCACCGACCGGGCCACCGCGCCCCGCCGGTCCCTCTCCCGGCCGCTGCTGTACGGCGCACTGGTGCTGTGCGCGCTGCTCACCCTGCTCCCGTTCGTCTGGGTGGCCAGCGGCTCGCTGCGCAGTCTCGACGAGATCCGCTCCGACCCCGGCGCCTGGCTCCCGCACCACGTCACCCTCGACAACTTCACCCGGCTGTTCCGGACCGAGGGTTTCGGACGGTTCCTCGCCAACAGTGTCGTGGTCGCGGGCCTCGTGGTGGCCGGCAACATCGTGGCCGCGTCGGCCGCCGGTTACGCGCTCGCCAAGCTCGAATTCGCGGGCAGGCGGCTCGCGTTCGGCGCGGTGATGGCGGCGATGATGGTGCCGCTCACCACGGTGTTCGTCCCTCAGTTCGTGCTCACCGTGGACATGGGGCTCGCGGACACCCTGACCGGTATCGCCCTGCCCGGCGTCGCGTTGCCGCTGTCGGTGTTCATCATGCGGCAGTACGCGATGTCCGTCCCCGACGAACTGCTGGAGGCGGCGCGGATCGACGGCGCGGGCGAGTTCCGGATCTTCTTCCGCATCTTCCTGCCGCTGGCCGGCCCGGCGGTCGCGACGATCACGATCATGTCGTTCCTCACCTCGTGGAACAACTTCATCTGGCCGCTCATCGTCGCCCAGAGCATGGACACCTACACGCTCCCGGTGGGCCTCGCCGCGACCAGCCAGGCAGCCGCCCACGTCACCGACTACGGCCTGCTGCTCGCGGGCGCGATCGTCGTGATGCTGCCGGTGCTGGTGCTCTTCCTCTTCCTCCAGCGCTACTTCGTGCAGGGCATCTCCGGATCGGGAATGCGGTGATCCCCGTGAATGACGTCACCGACATCGCCGTCACCGTGGAGGCCCCCGCCGGTCCCGTCGTCGGCCGCCGCACCGGCCCCGTACAACGCTTCCTCGGCATCCCGTACGCCCAACCACCCACCGGTGTACGGCGGTTCGCGGCGCCGGTCCGACGCGGCCGGTTCCCGGAGCCGTTCGACGCAACCCGGCACGGGCCCACCTCGCAGCGCGTTCCGCTGTTCCCCACGACCACGGTGCCGGAGCCGTCGGTGCCCGGCGACGACATCCTGAACCTCTCCGTCCTCGCACCGGCGCCCGTCCCGCCCTACGATCACGCGCCCTTCCCCGTCCTGGTGTGGATCCACGGCGGTGGCTTCCTCGCGGGCAGCCCGGCGAGTCCCTGGTACGACGGCCGCTCCTTCGCCCGGGACGGCGTCGTCTGCGTCACCGTCGGCTACCGGCTCGGCGTCGACGGGTTCGCCCCGCTGGACGACGTACCCACCAACCTCGGCCTGCGCGACCTGCTGCTCGCGCTCGACTGGGTCCGGGAGAACATCGGCGCGTTCGGCGGTGATCCGGGCCGGGTCACCGTCGCCGGTCAGTCGGCCGGGGGCGCGGCGGTGCTCGCGCTGCTCTCGTCGCCCGCAGCGAGCGGCCTCTTCCAGCGGGCGGTCAGCCTGTCCGGCGGCCTCTTCGACGGGGACGGAGACGCGGCCCGCGACTTCGTCGAGCGGCTCGGGGAGCGGGTGGGCGTGCCGCCGACACGGGCCGGCTTCGGCAGCCGTACCGTCGAGCAGTTGCAGGCGGCCGTGGTCGCCCTGCGGGACGAACTCGGCGCCGACATACTCCCGTTGGGCCCGATCACCGGCGACGACATCCTGCCGGTGCCCGTCGCCGACGGACTCGCACGGCACGGACACGACGTACCTGTGCTGCTCGGCGCGACGGGCGACGAGTTCGACTGCGGTGCCGCGCCGGAGAACCCGCACCCGAGCCCGTACACCCTCGCCGAACTCACCGCCGCCCGCGCTGCGGGCACGCGAGTGACGGACACCCTGTTCCGCGCCGCCTGTCCACGCGTGGCGGCGGCGCGTCGTGGCGCGGACGCCGGTACCTGGCTGTACTCCTTCGAGTGGCCGTCCCCCGTGCTCGGCGGCGCCGCGCACTGCGTCGACATCCCGTTCTTCTTCGACCTGCTCGACGCACCGGGCTGCGCGGAGGCGCTCGGGCCGTACCCGCCCGTGGAGTTGGCCTCGGCGACGCACGCCGATCTCGTCGGCTTCGTCCACGGCCGGGAGCCGGGCTGGGCGCGGGCAACCGGCGGGCCAGGCGATCCGGCGCGCGAGTACGGTCGGCCCGGCGCGGCGATCGTGGCCGACACCACAGGCGTGTTCGACCCCGTCGTACAGGTCGTACAGGCGGCGTCCGGGGTGGTGGGGGCATGCTGAGGTCCGGGATGAACGGCATGAACCAGACTGCGGTCCGACGCGTCAACACCTCAGTGATCCTGCGGGCGTTGGCGGTGTCCGCCGAGCCGATGACGTTGACCGCGCTCGCCGAGCGGGCCGGTCTCTCGCGCCGCACCATCGAACTCATCCTGGACTCGCTCGTCGAGGCGGGCTGGGTCACGGAGTTGGAGCGCGTACCGACCAGCGGCTGTGCGGGGCGCCCGGCCCGGCGGTACGAACTGCGGGCCGAGCACGCCCTGTTGGCCGCCGCGCAGATCACCACCTCGGGCGCGTCGGCGGTCGTCGCCGACGTCCGGGGCCGCATCCTCGGCCGGGCCCACCGGCCACTGCGCGCCTACCAGGACCCCCAGGCCACCCTGGACGACGTGGCTGAGCTGGTGCGGGAGGCGCTCGACGACGCGGGCGGGTCGTCGGACCGGCTGCGCGCCGGCGCGGTCGCGGGCCTCGGTGCCATCGACGACGACGGAGTCGTACGCCGACTGGTCCACACGACGCGGTGGGAAGGCGTGCACCTGCCCGAAGAACTCACGCGACGCATCCGGGTGCCGTGGTTCGCGGACAACGACACCAACCTCGGTGCCCTCGCGGAGCGTTGGCGGGGCGTGGCCGGCGACCACGACAACGTCGTATGGGCGATGCTCGGGAACCGGACCGGACTCGGCATCCTCATCCGAGGGGCCGTGCACCGGGGTCTCGACGGCGCCGCGGGCGAGATCGTCGAGGCGGCCTCGATCCCGGCGAACTCCGTCGAGAACCACCCGGTGGCCTGGCTCACCTCGCCGGAACCGGCCCAACGCGCGGTCGCGCTCGGCCGGTTCGAGGCGGCCCGCGAGGGTGACGCCGTCGCGCTCGGCGAGGTCGAGGAACTCGTGGAGCACATCACGTCGATCCTCACGACCCTGTCGTGGACCGTCGCGCCCTCGCTCATCGTGCTCGGCGGCGGTCTGGAGGACGCGGCCGACATGCTGCTGCCCCGGGTGCGCGCGGCGCTGCGCGACGCCCGCAACCCCGCCGTCGAACTGCGTGCCACGCTCCTGGGCCGCGACGCCCCGCTCGTCGGAGCCGTCAAGCTGGCCCTCGACCGTATGGACACCGAGCTGTTCGGCCCCCTCGTCCACAGCGCGTAGCGCGCCCCCATCAGCACCAACCGCAGTACAAGACATGGAGCTTCACTGTGACCGACACCCCCCACACCGATGTCCTCGTCGTCGGCAGCGGCATCATGGGCGCCGTCGTGGCCCGGCTGCTGCGGGACACCGATCCGGCGCTGCGCATCACGATGGTCGACGGCGGCGAGGCGATCGGTACGGCCCCCGGTGTGCATCTGCACGACGTCGACGACCCGGTCCTGTGGGAGCGCTACAACGACCAGGTCACTTCCGGCATCCAGGGCAT
Source organism: Streptomyces sp. NPDC000878 (assembly GCF_053599695.1). Lineage (NCBI taxonomy): Bacteria > Bacillati > Actinomycetota > Actinomycetes > Kitasatosporales > Streptomycetaceae > Streptomyces > Streptomyces sp. NPDC000878. The sequence goes on from NZ_JBSFMT010000007.1 coordinate 77,028, forward strand.
GTACACAGGCGCCGAGGTGGTGCGCGAGGTCGCGGACGGCCTCGACGGACTGACGCCGGGCATGTTCCACGCGCTGGCCTTCGGCGAGGACGCCGAGGCGATGCCCGCGACGGCGCTGGCGTGGAACGCGGGCGGCATGGGCGTGCACTGGACGGCCGCGACGCCGTGGCCCGCCGGGGACGAGGTGTTCGACTTCGGCGACCCGGCCGGCTGGGCTGCGGATCTGGCCACCGCCCACCGGATGCTCGCGGTCACACCCGCCCCGATCGGCCCGACCGAGGTCGGCGAACTGGTCCTCGACGTCCTGCGCCGGCGCTACGACGGCACCGGACCCCACGACCGGCAACCGCAACCCATGCCGATGGCCGTCACCGCGACACCCTCGGGCCCGCTGCCGCGCACCGCCCCGGGGACGATCTTCCCCCCGATCGCGGCAGGCGGGGACCCCGCGTTCACTCTGGTGACCGGCACCCTCGCGACCTCGCTCATCAGGTCGTCGGACGCGTCGGACGGCCGGGTCACCGGCGCCCGGCTCCGGCGCGTCACCGACGGCGCCGAGTCCGAACTCCGCGCCGACACCGTGGTGGTGTGCGCCGACGCGCTGCGCACCCCGCAACTGCTGTTCGCCTCGGGCATCCGCCCCGACGCACTGGGCCGGTACCTCAACGAGCACGCCTTCGTCACCGGCCGCGTGCTGCTCGACCTCGACCGGTACGGCATCGCCCTCGACACCCTGCCCCTCCCGCGCGTCGGCGAGTTCTGCACCGACTCGCTCTGGCTGCCACGGAACGGAGCGGCACAGCCGTTCCACGGTCAGATCATGAACCGGACGTACGTGGACGAGGACGGCCGCCCGCTCGCACACAATGTGGGCCTCGCGCTGTACGTCCCCGTCGAGTCGCGCCCCGAGAACCGGCTCGTGTTCTCGGAGTCGGCCACGGACCTCGCCGGACTGCCGCGCATAGGCGTCGAGTTCGACTACTCCGCCGCCGACCGGGCACTCCTCCGGCACGCCCTGGCCGAAGTCCGGGCCATCGCCGAGGAGTTCGGCCCGTTCGACCCCGAGACCGAGTCGGCGCTGCTTCCGCCCGGCTCGTCGCTGCACGTGACCGGCACGGTCCGCTCCGGCGCGGTCGACGACGGCACCAGTGTGTGCGACCCGGACGGCAGGGTGTGGGGCTTCGACAACCTGTACCTCGCGGGCAACGGCGTGATCCCCACGGCGATGGCCGCCAACGTCACCCTGACGGGCGCGGTGACGGCCGTACGGGCAGCACGCGCCGTCGCCACACACCGCACCGCGCTCACCGCGCACTGACGACCTGGCCTGACCTGACCTCCGCTGAACCTCCGTACGCTGCAAGGGAGCTGGACCGTGATCGAGATCGCGAAGGAATACCGGGTGGCACTGCCGGCCTGGATCGACGACGAGTTGGCGAATGTGCCCGGCATCGTCCCGGACCGCGAGGACCGGATGCGTCTCGTGCACCGTCTGGCGGACCGCAACTGGCGTGAGGGCAACGGCGGTCCGTTCGCGGCACTCGTCGCCGAGCAGGACACCGGCCGGATCGTCTCGGTCGGGGTGAACGTCGTGCTCGCCTCCGGAGTCTCCAGCGCGCACGCCGAGGTCGTCGCCCTCGGACTGGCCCAAACGGCCGTCGGCGGCTGGGACTTGGGCGGCGACGGCCTCCCGACACACGAGCTGGTCGTCAACTGGCGCCCGTGCATCCAGTGTTACGGCGCCACCATGTGGTCCGGGGTACGCGGTCTGGTGGTCGCGGGCGAGGGGCCGGAGCTGGAGGAGATCACCACGTTCGACGAGGGCCCGCTGGGCGCCGACTGGGCCGAGCAGTTCGAGGCGCGTGGCATCAAGGTCGTACAGGACGTGCTGCGGGAGGAGGCGCTCGCCGTGTTCCGGAACTACCGGGACGCGGTCGACGCCGACGGTGTGGTCGTCTACAACGCCCGTGGGGGTGCGGAGTGACTCCGCCGGGCAGCGGCTCCGACTCCGAACCGCGCTTCGCCACCGACGTCATCACCTTCTACCACCCGGCGTTCTGGGGCCTCGAAACCGCGGACGCCGTACGGGAGTTGGCCCTCGCCGACCCCGGGCGCTTCTGGGAGCGGGTGCTGGACGCGCTGGCCGAGGCCGGGGTCACCGGTATCGAGCTGACCTTCGCCCCCGGCGACATCGAGTCGGCCCTCCGGGCGTTCGGCAGCGCGTCCTCGTTCCGGCGCGCGCTGGAGGCACGGGGGGTGAGTGTCGTGAGCGCCTTCGTCGCCGGGAGCGACGCCCCCGACTGGCGGCAGGGCGACAACCTCCCCGCGATCGTCGCCGACGCCGAGCGACGCGCGGCCTTCCTCGCCGACGTCGGGGCGGACCTCCTGATCGCCGGGCTGCCCATGCGGACGACGTTCGGGACACGCCCGCCCTTCTTCGTCGACGCCGCCTACATGTCCCGGATGGCCGACATCGCCCACGCGGTCGGCGACGCGATCGCCCGGTACGGCGTGCGGCTCGCCTTCCACACGGAGTCCAACAGCACGCTCTGGTACGAGCGGGACATCGACCTGTTCATGGCGCTGACCGACCCGCGCTATGTGTGGCTGTGCCCGGACTCGTGCCACATCGCGCTCGGCGGCGGGGATCCGGTGGCCGTCGCGCGTCGGCACGCGCAGCGGATCGCACTGGCCCACTGGAAGGACGCGGTCCGGCCGATCGACGTCGAACTCACCATCGACGACACGGTCTTCGCCCAGCAGCAGCCGTACATGACGGAGCTGGGCACGGGCATCGTGGACTGGCCCGGCTGGGCCGACGCGATGTCCCGCACACCCGGCGCGGGCACGGTACTCATCGAACTGGACGAGGCACCGGACCCGGTGGCTGCGCTACGGGCGGGGGTGGCTGTCGCACGGAGGGCTCGGGGGTGATCGCGGCCTCCAGGTCGGTCCTCCGTCCCGTCCGGTCATCCGAGGGCCGGTCCTCCGTCCGGTCAGCTGTCGAGGCCGCCGCGCTTCACCAGCTGGCTGGCGATCACGTTCCGCTGGATCTCGTTGGTGCCCTCGCCGACGATCATCAAGGGCGCGTCGCGGAAGTAGCGTTCGACGTCGAACTCGGTGGAGTAGCCGTAACCCCCGTGAATGCGGACGGCGTTGAGGGTGATCTGCATCGCGGTCTCCGAAGCGAACAGCTTGGCCATGCCCGCCTCCATGTCGACCCGACGGCCCGCGTCGGCCTCCCGGGCCGCGTAGAGGGTGAGTTGGCGGGCGGCGGTGAGTGAAGTCGCCATGTCGGCGAGGTAGTTGCCGATGGACTGGTGCCGCCAGATCGGCTTGCCGAACGACTCACGCTGCTGCGCGTAGGCGAGGGCGTCCTCGAAGGCCGCCCGGCCGACGCCCAGCGCACGGGCGGCGACCTGGAGGCGTCCGGTCTCCAGGCCCTTCATCATCTGGGCGAAGCCCTTGCCCTCAACTCCGCCCAGAAGGGCATCCGTTGGCACCCGGTGATCCTCGAAGGTCAGCTCGCAGCTCTCGACGCCCTTGTAACCGAGCTTGGGCAGATCGCGGGAGACGGTGAGTCCGGGGCCGTGCTCGACGAGGAGGACGGAGATGCCGTGGTGGGCCGGTCGGGCGTCCGGGTCCGTCTTGCAGAGCAGGGCGATCAGCTGGGAGCGCCGGGAGTTGGTGATCCAGGTCTTCGCACCGTTGACCACGTAACCGTCACCCTCACCCTCACCGTCGGCGACCTTGCGGGCGACGGTACGCAGGGCCTGTAGATCGGACCCACCGCCCGGCTCGGTCAGGGCCATGGTCGCGCGGACCTCGCCGGTGGCCATCCGGGGCAGCCAGCGGCGCTTCTGCTCCTCCGTTCCGAAGGCGACGAGCAGCTTGGCGACCACCGTGTGCCCGCCCATGGCCCCGGCCAGGCTCATCCACCCACGGGCGAGTTCCTCGGTGACCAGGACATAGCAAGGGGTGGAGACCGGGGTGCCGCCGTACTCCTCCGGCACGGCAAGCCCGAAGACACCGAGCCGCTTCATCCGTTCGATGAGTGCCTCGGGGTAGGTGTCGGCGTGTTCGAGTTCGCGCACGACGGGACTGACGTCCTTGTCGACGAAGTCGCGCACGGTACCGACGACGGACCGCTCGTCCTCGGACAGTGTGTCGAGTGCGCTCATAAGGTGCCGCTCCCTCGTGATTCTCCACCCGCGCCCCGGGCTTACCATCATCAATGCTCATGCGACCGCATGTGAAATAGCAAAGCATGATGGACCCATGCCTGCCACGAATGGCACACCGCACCGCACGGCACGGGCACCGGAGGAACCACCGTGGACGTCAAGCAGCTCAAGGCGCTGGTCACCGTGGCCGAGGTGGGCAGCGTGACCCGCGCCGCCGAACTGCTGCGCCTGGTGCAGCCGGCCGTCACCCGCCAGATCCGCACGCTGGAACAGGAGTTGGGCGTCCCCCTCTTCGAACGGACCCGGCAGGGCATGCGCCCCACCCAGGCCGGCACGATCATGGTGGACCGCGCCCGACGCGCCCTGGGCGAACTCGAACGCGCCCGCGCCGAGATCCAGCCCGTCCCCGGCGAGGTGACCGGCATCGTCACCGTCGGCCTGCTGGAGAGCACCGGCGACCTGCTCGCCGAGCCGCTGGTGTCGGCCGTGACCCGCGACCACCCCGGCGTCGAACTGCGCCTGCTGACCGCCTACTCCGGGCACCTCCAGCAGTGGCTCGACGAGGGCGACCTCGACCTGGCCCTCCTCTACAACCTCGACAGCACCCCGTCCCTCAACGCCCTTCCGCTGGTACGGGAACGCCTGTGGGCCGTCGCTCCCCCGGCCGCCGGACTCCGCGCCGACCGGCCCGTCCCGTTCACCGAGGCCGCCGCGCACCCCCTCGTCATGCCCGCCGCCGGCCACGCTCTGCGCACCCTGATCGACGGGGCGGCGGCGCGGGCGGGAGCGGCCCTGGACATCGCCGTCCAGACCAACTCGATGCGGGTGCAGAAGCGGCTCGTGCTGGCCGGGCACGGCTGGACGATCCTGCCCGGCGTGGGCATCGCGGAGGACGTCGCCCAGGGCACGCTGAGCGCGGCGCCGCTGTGCGAGCCCGAGGTGTGGCGGTCAGTCGTCCTCGCCACGTCGAGGTCCGGCCGGACACCGCCGGCCGTGGAGGTGGTCGCGCGGGAACTGGTCGGCCGTATCAACTCAGCAGTGGAAGAAGGACGTTGGAACCGATGACAGACACCGCCCGCCAACGACTCCACGCCGTCGCCCGAGCCCGGGACGGTACAGCCCTCGCGTACCAGCACCAGAGCGAGGGCGACGACAAGGCCCGCCCCCTCCTACTGCTGGCCGGGCAGGCCAACAACCACCACTGGTGGGACGGCCCACGCGAGGACTTCGACGCCACGCACCGCACGATCACCATGGACCACCGGGGCACCGGCGCCAGCGCCAAGCCCCAGCAGGGCTACTCCACCCGGCAGTTCGCCGAGGACGCGATCGCGGTCCTCGACCATCTGGGCGTGGAGCGCGTGGACGTCTACGGCACCTCGATGGGCGGCCGGGTCGCCCAGTGGCTGGCCGCCCGCCACCCGGACCGGGTACGGCGGCTCGTCCTGGGCTGCACCTCCCCCGGCGGGCCGTACGCCGTCGAACGCGACGTCTCCGTACGGCGCGCCCTTGCCCAGCCCGACCCGGCCGCCGTACGACGTGCGCTGATCGACCTGATGTACTCCCCCGGCTGGCTCGCCGGCCACTCCGGCCCGTACGCCACCCTCGGCGATCCGGACATGCCCCCGCACGCCCGCCACGGCCACCTGATCGCCAGCAACACGCACGACGCCTGGGAGGCCCTACCCCTGGTCACCGCCCCCACGCTGATCCTGCACGGCGACGAGGACCGCCTCACTCCACCGGACAACGTCCCACTGCTCGCCGCCCGTATCCCGGACACCAGGACGCACCTGTTCCCCGGCGCCCGGCACGCGTATTTCGAGGAGTGCCGGGGCGAGGCCGGGGACCTGGTCCGGGACTTCCTCGGCTGATGTCTCGATCCGGAAGGACCTGACCGACCGTGCCTCCGCCCTCCCCCTCCCCACTGGCCTCGTACGTCGAGTCGTGGCACCCCGCGCCGGTCAGGGACGAGGACCCGCTGCCGCCGAGCCCGGTGGCAGCCGTGTCCGCGCTTCTCGACCTGCCCGAGACGGCCGCCGGTGCCGGGGACCCGTTGCCGCCGCTGTGGCAGTGGTTCTACTTCCTGCACTGGCCGGCCCAGCGCGCGCTCGGCCCCGACGGACACCTGCGGGACGCCCTGTTCCTGCCGCCCGTCCCCGACCGGCAGCGGATGTGGGCCGGCGGGCGCTGCGAGATCACCGAACCACTGCGCCGCGGCGAACCGGCCGAGCGGGTCAGCAGCTTGAGCGCGGTCACGCCGAAGCGGGGCCGCACGGGGGAACTCCTGTTCGTCACGGAACGCCGCGAGTTCCGGCAGTACGGCCGTACGTGCGTCGTCGAGGAGCAGGACATCGTCTACCGGTCGGGCCGCGCCCCCGGCAGGCGGTACGCCGAAACGCACACCGCCCCCGCACCTGACCCAACAAGCCCCTGGCACCTGCGCCTCCAGCCGGACCCGACCCTCCTCTTCCGCTTCAGCGCACTCACCGCCAACGCCCACCGCATCCACTACGACACGCCGTACTGCCGGCACACGGAGGGCTATCCGAGCCCGGTCGTCCACGGCCCACTGCTGGCCCTGCTCATGCTCGAACTGGCCCGCCGCAACGCCCCGGAGCGCCAGGTCCGCTCCTTGTCCTACCGACTGCGGCAACCGGCGTTCGCCGGCGAGCATCTCCTGGCCGAGGGTCAACTCACCGATGAGAAAGCCGAGTTCCGCATCGCCACCGCCCGCGAGGAGCAACACGCCACGGCGGAGGTGACGTTCACCTGACTTCCGGAAAGGGAGTCTTTGCCGTGATCAGGGATGTATCATCCCTTTCACTCTTATGACAGCACATACCGCTTCCCCCACGCCCGACGGCACCTCGACCCCCGCCCGCCGGGACGTCCTGACCCTCGCCGCAGCCCTCGCCGCAACTGCCTCCGGCTGCACCGGCGAGTCACGCTCCCGTCCCCCTGCCGCCGCCGGTCCGCCCGAGTTCCGCTTCCGGGGTCCGCGCCAGGCCGGAGTGACGACCCCGCAGCAGTCCGCCGCACTCGTCACGGCGTACGACCTCGCCCCTGCGGTACGGGGAGCGGGCGGCGTACGTGCCCTCCGGGAGGTGTTCGGCCGCTGGACGCGAGCACTGGCGGAGACCCTGGACGGCGAACTCCCTCCGCCAACCCCCGTACGAGCAAGTAAAATTGAGGGGTTGGCCGGAAAGTCCCGCCTCACCGCGACCGTGGGGATCGGCCCCCGGCTCCCCCAACTCCTCTGTGTCGCTGCGCCGCGTGGCCTGCGCGAGCTGCCGCCGTTCCCCGACGACCGGCTCGAACCCGCGTACGGCGGCGGGGACTTGGTGCTCCAGCTCTGCGCCGACGACCCGCGCGTCACACGGGCCGCCGCGAGCGCGCTGACCCGGCTGGCGGGCGACACCCTGCGCCCGCGCTGGCGGCAGTCCGGGTTCCTGCCGCCGACGCCGGCCGGGCAGACACCGCGCGACCACCTCGGTTTCAGGAACGGCACGGAGAACCCGACGCCCGAGGAGTGCGAGCGCTGGGTGTGGTCGGAGGACGCCACGTTTCTCGTCGTACGGCGTGTCCACATCGACGTCGCCGAGTTCACGCGGCTCGGTACGGGGCGCCAGGAGGAGATCATCGGGCGGCATCGCGCGAGCGGGGCGCCGCTGGGACACCGGCACGAGCACGACGACGTGGACATCTCCGCGAAGACCCGGCAGGACCGGTACGCGATCCCGCCGCGCTCGCACGTACGGGCGGCCAGTCCACGGCTGGACGCGGGCGCCCGGATGCTGCGCCGGAGCTACAGCTACGACGCCGGGCCGGACGACCGGGGCCTGCTGTTCCTCGCCTTCATGCGGGACCCGGCGCTGTTCGCTCGCGTCCAGCACCGGATGGCGGCGACGGACGAGCTGAGCCGCTTCACCGAGCACCGGGGTTCGGCGGTGGCGTACGTCCTTCCGGGCGCCCTCCCGGGCGAGGACCTGGGCGCACATCTGCTGGCCTGACTGGCTCCGTGCGGGTGCGCACGTCGATCGCCGTCAGCGCCATCGCCAGGGGACCCGGGGCCAGGAACGCGAGCGGGAGCAGCGTCCAGGCGCACAGGGCGGCCGTCGCCAGGGCGAGCAGGACGAGGGCGCCGCCGCCCGGGTCGCGGGCGGTGTCCCCGGCGGCGGCGCGGACGGCGGTCGGCCAGTCGGTGAGCGACTCGGGGCGTCCGCAGGCGCGCAGGCCGGTCACGGCGGCGTAGGCGCCGATCGCGGCGGCGACGGCAGCGAAGGCCGGTCCACCCGGCAGTCCGGTGCGGGCGAGCGCCAGGTCGGCCAGCACCAACAGGACCCCCGCCACGGCGGCCAGGCCGGCGACCAGGTCACCGGCGCGCAGTCGCTGCCGCAGCAGGCGGAAGTAGCGTCCGGCGGTGGCGGGGCGGTCCTCGCGGGTGCCGCGCAGGATCTCACAGGCCGTGGAGAGCGCGGCGGGGGCGGTCAGCAGGGGCAGGCTCGCCACCGCCGTGGCAAGACCGACGCTCAGGACGTCGGCGAAGAGGGTCATACGCGGGCCGAAGATCTCGCCCGGCTCACGGGTCGTACGCATACCGCTCACCGCTTCACCCCTTGATCCCGGAGTTGGCCATGCCCTCCACCAGGAACCGCTGGAAGGCGAGGAAGAACAGCACGATCGGCAGCAGGGCGATCACCGACATGGCGAACATGGGGCCGAAGGCGGAGGTGCTGGACGCGTCCACGAACGACCTGAGGGCGAGCGTGAGGGTGAACTTGTCCGGTGAGAAGAGATAGATCAGCTGGGTGAAGAAGTCGTTCCAGGTCCAGATGAAGGTGAAGATCGCTGTGGTGATCAGTGCCGGGCGAGTGAGGGGGAGGATGACGAGGAAGAAGGAGCGGAACGGGCCGCAGCCGTCGATGCGCGCCGCCTCCTCCAACTCCCTCGGCAGTCCGCGCATGAACTGCACGATCAGGAAGACGAAGAACGCCTCCGTGGCAAGGAACTTGGGCAGGATCAGCGGCCAGTAGGTGTTCACCATGCCGAGCTGGTTGAAGATGATGTACTGCGGGATCAGCACCGCGTGGTGCGGCAGCATGATCGTCGCGATCATGAACGCGAACAGCGGGCCCCGGAAGCGGAACCGGAGCCGAGCGAAGGCGTAGGCCGCCAGGGAGCAGCTGAGGACGTTGCCGAGGACCGCGCCGCCCGCGATCAGCAGGGAGTTGGTGAGCAGGCGCCAGACCGAGACGTCGTTGACGCCGTCGAGGGCGGTCTTGTAGTTGGACCACTCCAGATGGCTCGGCAGCAGGTCGAGGCTGGCGATGACCTCGTTCGCGGGCTTGAGGGAGGTCGCGAGCAGCCAGGCCAGCGGGTAGAGCATCACGAGGAGCGCGGCCAGACAGCCGATGTGGAGTGCGATCCGGCGCCACGCAACGGTCTTGCGTACACCGGGAGTTGGGGACACGGTGGTCGTCATCGGACGCCCCCTTCGGTGTCGGAGGCGTAGAAGACCCACGAGCGCGAGGTCCGGAACAGTACGGCGGTGACGGCGCCGATGACGATCAGCAGTACCCAGGCCATCGCGGACGCGTAGCCCATGTGGGAGGCGACGAAGCCCCGGTCGTAGAGGTAGAGCGTGTAGAAGAGGGTCGAGTCGGCGGGGCCGCCCTTGCCGCCGCTCACCGCGAAGGCGGGGGTGAAGACCTGGAAGGCCTGGATCGTCTGGAGGACCAGGTTGAAGAAGATCACCGGGGACAGCATCGGCACGGTGATGGACAGGAACTGACGCCAGCGGCTGGCGCCGTCGACCTCGGCGGCCTCGTACAACTCCCCCGGGATCTGCTGGAGTCCGGCGAGGAAGATGACCATCGGGGCGCCGAACTGCCACACCGTCAGCAGGGCCACGGTGACCAGTGCCCAGCCGGGCTTGAAGATCCAGCCGCCGGTGCCGAAGAGGTTGTCGACGGTGCCGCCCTCGTTGAACAGCGCCCGCCAGACGAGGGCCACGGACATCGAGGCGCCGAGGAGGGAGGGGGCGTAGAAGGCGGAGCGGTAGAAGGCCCGGCCGCGCTTCATGTTCTTCAGGGCGAGGGCGACGCCGAGGGCGAGTCCGAGCTGGAGCGGGACCGCGATGACGACGTAGCTGAGGGTCGCGACGACCGAGCGCCAGTAGCGCGGGTCCTCGGTGAACATCTGTGTGTAGTTGCGCAGGCCCACCCAGTTGGGCGAGTTGAACAGGTCGTAGTCGGTGAAGGAGAGGTAGAGCGAGACCGCCATGGGGAGCAGGGTGAGCACGCAGGCGCCCAGCACCCAGGGGGACAGGAACACCCAGGCGGCGCCCTCGCGTCGGCGTTTGGGCCGCTGCACGGGAGGGGTCTGTGTGGCGCGGGCGGGGGTCGGTATCTGGGTGGTGGTCATGACCGCAGCTCCGCCTTCGCCTCGGTGACGTAGTCCTGGGCCGCCTCGCGCGGCGACATGCGCTCGTACGACACCTGGTCGTAGTCCCGCTGGAAGGTGGTCTGGAGGGCGCTGTCGCCCGAAGGGGGCGCCTGGGGCGGGGTGTTGAGCTTCCCTTCGAGGGTGGCCTGGTAGGCGTAGATGGTCTTGTCGAAGTCCTTGAGTTCCGGGGCGAGTTCCTCACGGATGGACTCGTTCACAGGGATGCCCCGGGTCGCGCCGAGGATCGCGGCGGCCTCACGGTCGTTGAGCATGAAGTCGATGAGCTGCGCGGCCTGCTCGGGGCTGCCGGTGTCTGCGGCGACGCCCATGAACATGGAGGGCTTGAAGTACTGGCCGGGGGTGCCGTCGGCGCCCGACGGCATGGGGGCGAGGGCGATGCCGTCCGGGATCAGCGCGAGGTAACCGCTGGCCGGGGCGTCCCAGTTCATGTCGGAGAAGGCCTTGCCACGACCGAGCGGGGTGTTCTCGACAGTGCCGTCGAGCTGGGTGGTCTGCTCGGCGGGCGAGACGACGCCCTCGCGGCGCAGTCCGTCGGTGAAGGTCCACCAACGGGTCAAGTCATTGGCGGTGAAGCCGAGTTCATGGTCCTGGGTGTACAGGGACTTGCCCTGGCCGCGCAGCCAGACCTCGAAGGCGTCCTCACTCTGCCCGGGGTCGGTGGCGCCGGGTGTGCCGGTCTTCTCCTTCAACACCCGCATGGCGTCGGCCCATTGGTCCCAGGTCCAGCCGCCGTCCGAGGCGTCGGCGGGCGGTTCGAGGCCCGCTTCCTTCCACCGGGCCGGGTCGTAGACGACGGTCTCGGTGCCGCGTCCCTGCGGGACGGCGTACTGCTTGCCGTTCAGCTTGCCGGTGGCGAGCAGTCCGGGGTCGAACTCCCCTGTCTTCAGGGTGGCTTGCTGCTCACCGAGGTCGAGCAGGACACCTCCCGAGGCGTACTGGTCGATCATCCGGTAGTCGAGCTGCATGACGTCGGGGGCGTCGCCGCCGGCCGCCTGGGTCGCCAACTTCTGCTTGTAGGCGTCGTATCCGGCGAACGAGGTCTGTACGTCGACGTCCGGATGCTTCTCCTCGAAGAGGTCGACCGCCTCCTGGGTCCTGGCCGCCCGGTCCGGGTTGCCCCACCAGGTGTAGCGCAGGACGACCTTGCCGCCCGCGCTCGTCGAACCGTCCGTGCCGGAGCAGGCGGTGAGTACGGCACCGAGGGCGAGGCCTGCGGCCAGGGCCGCCGTACGGGACCGTCGGGGCCTGCGGAAACTCCATGGCCTTCGGGACCACCAGGACGCCCTTGTCCTGATTCCGGGCATGAGTGGGTCACCTCTTTCGCTAGAAAGCGCTTCCACCCCCTCGAACGACCCTAGGTATGGTCCGGATGTCAGAACAAGACCCGTGCACCGGTCAGCGGGTTTGTCACCAGGTCAGGTGCAGGCTCTGCGGCGAGCGGTGGATCATCGTCGGGCGCATGGTGACCGGGTGGTCCTCGGCCAGCCGCAGACCCGGCAGACGGCTCGTCAACTCCCGCAGAGTGAGGCGGAGTTGTTCGCGAGCGAGCTGGGAGCCGGGGCAGGCGTGGGCACCGAAGCCGAAGGCGAGGTGGCGGACCGGGGTGCGGGTGATGTCGAACTCGTCGGGGCCCGGGTGGCGGACCCCGTCCCGGTTGGCGGCGCCGAAGGCGACGAACAGCGTTGCCCCGGCCGGGAGTTCGGTGCCCGCGAGGGTGACGGGGCGGGTGGTGACCCGGCGGAACCCCTGGACGGCGGCGTCGTACCGGGCGGCCTCCTCCACGGCGGCCGGGATCCGGTCCGGTTCCGCGCAGAGCAGCGCCCACTGGTCCGGGTGCCGGAGCAGATGGAGGACCGTCGTGCCGATGAGCGCGGCGGTGGTGAGGTGTCCGGCGATCAGCAGGTTCTGGAGGTGGGAGACGGCCTCGTGGCGTTGGTCGAGGGTGAGTTCGGCGCTTCCCTCGGGGGCGACGGACGCGACGATCTCCGTGCAGAGGTCCTCGCGGGGTTCGGTGTGCCGGGCGCGGGCGTACCGGTCGAGGATGCGCTGGGTCGCGACCACGTCCTGGGCGACGGAGACCTGTTCACCCTCGGGCAGGGGCCGGAAGAGGAGTTCCTCGGCACGGTAGCCACCGTGGACGACGGCCGGGATGTCGGCGGGGTCGAGTCCGACGATCCTGCCGATGACGTCTCCGGGCAGCCGTCGGGCGTACGCGGACATCAACTCGACGTGTCCGCCCTTGGGTTCGTCATGCTGACCGTTCATGAACGCGTCGACCAGGGCGGTGGCGCGCTCGGCGGCGTACGGCACGGCGGCGGCGACCCGGGCGGGCGAGAGGCCCCGGACGATCGGGGCGCGCAGCTCCTGGTGCTGGGCCCCGTCCGCGCCGACGACCACGGGCCGCCCGCCGAAGCCGCCGCCCAGCACAGCCAAGGCGGCGGGCGCCGGCATGACATCGGGGCGCAGCGAACCGGCGGAGGAGAAGTCCTCGGCGCGGCGCAGCACTTCACGTACGTCCGTGTCCCGGGCGACCAGCCAGGCGTCGAGTTCGGCGACGAAGGTCAGGCCTTGGGCATCGCGGGCGCGGGCGTAGTGCGGATAGGGGTCGCGCTGCAACTCGTCGAGTCTGTCGTGGGGGTGGTCGAGTGTGTCCTGCGGTTGGCTGTCGTCCACGCGGTGTCCTCCGGCCGGGGTACGGATCACGGGTCACGAGGTCGCGCCCATGGTGCCGTACACCGTGCGGGGGCGGAAGCGGTCGACAGGGCACAACCGTGCCGCCCGCCACGCCGTGACGGTCCCCCCTCAGAACACCACCGTCCAGCCCTCGCGTCCGGCGTCCTCAGCGGTGTAGGAGACGCCGTGCACCTTGAGGCCCGCCGCGTCCAGCAGGGTGATCTCGCCGCCGTGGTTGCCGAGTTGGGCGCCGTCGGAGAGCAGGACGGGGAGATCGGCGCCCGCGGCGAGCGGTACCGGCGGCACCGGGCTGCCGTGGCCGAGCCGGTCGACGAGGCGCCAGCCGGTGAGGTCGACGGCGGCCGGTGAGGCGTTGAGGAGGGTGACCGTCTCGGCCTCGGGGGAGGGGCCGCGCGGGTTGACCAGGGCGCCGACGATCCGGACGGGCTGGGCGCCCGGTGCGGGACGGCCGCCGCCGGTGCCCGTACCGGTGTCCGGGGTCGTACCCGGGAGGGCGTGGCCGGTGCTGTCGTCGGTGTGCCACTTCTGGCTCTGGAAGGCGAGGAAGACGGCGACCCACCGCTCCTGGGAGGGCTTCTGCCCCGGGAAGCGGATGAGGAGCCCGCCGTCCTGCCAGACCCCGTCGTCACCTTGGAAACGGCGGCTGTTGCCCTGGTTCATGTGGATGTCGTGGACGCCGTTGCCGGGCAGGAAGCCGAAGATCTTGTCACGGACGTCGGCCTCCGGTCCCCAGCGCTCGCCGAAGACGTACAGGCGTGCGGCCGGGTCCTCGATCGCGCGTCGTACGTAGTGGTCGAGGAGGTCGGCGAGGTCGTTGTCGGGACCCGCCACGTCCGGTGGGAGGACGCGCATCTTCGACGGGTCGAAGAGATTGCCCCGGACGAAGTCGAGGTTCGGGCCGCCGGGCCCGGCCGGAAGGGTGTTCCAGCCGCTCACCAGGCCCGCGAGGCGGCCGGTGACGGGATGCCGGAGGTCGTCGTCGACGAGGTAGAGCAGTTCGTTCGGCCGCTCCTGCGACTTCACGTTGACGGAAGCGCGGTAGTGCGTGCCCTGATCGTCCGTCAACTCGATCTGGTAGTGCGGGGTGTTGGCGGAACCCTCGCGACGGGCGTCGACGGCCCGCGCGATCAGTACGCCGTAGGTCTTCAGCGGCATGACGAACAACTCCCCGTGGATGTCGGCGGATTACGTGGGCGGACCGCACGACCTGCTGGCCGAATTGTCCAACCCTGCGGCAAATGTTAGTGCGTCGCAGCCCACCGACCCCCACCGCGACAGGAATTGACCGCCGGTGTCGCTCCTACGTCACCTCGTGAATGCGCGACTGGGCCATCTGTGTGAGTCACCTGTGAACAGGGGGCGCGGGACCCCGGATCGTGCCGTACCGCCCGCCGGGTTCCCTACGATCGTGCCGTGGCCAACTTCCTGCTCGAACGCACGGTGCCGCTCCCCCTCGACGAGGCCTGGCGCCGGCTCACGGAGTGGCCCCGCCATGCCTCCGTGGTCCCCCTGACCCGCGTCACGGTGCTCACGGCCCCGCCGACCCACGAGGGCACGGTGTTCGTCGCCCGCTCGGGCATCGGCCCCCTCGCCTTCGACGACCGTATGGAGGTCACCGTCTGGCGCCCCCCGACGGACGACACCCCGGGCCTGTGCCGCCTGGAGAAACGCGGCCGGCTCGTCCTGGGCTGGGCGGAGATCGAGGTCCGCCCGGGCCCCGGCGGGCGCTCACGGGTGGTCTGGCGCGAGGAGCTGCGCGTACGCCTGCTGCCGTCCCTGTTCGACCGTCCGCTGGAGTCGGCGGCGCGGTATGTGTTCGGGCGGGCGGTGAACCGACTGCTGAGGATGGCGTGACGGACGTTACGATCGACCCCGTGTGCCGGTAGCACCGCCGGTCGGGGGAAGGGGAGAACGTGCCCGAGGAGAACGTGCGGCTGGAGTTTCGGATCGACTCGGGTCCGGGAGCCACCGCGGAGCAGACCGACCGTCAGGTCCGCAGTCTGTACGGCGATCTGCGGACCCTCGGGCTCCTCCGGGTCGAGCGCAAGATCGTTGCCGCGCCCGCCGAGTCGATGGCCGGTGTGGGGCACGACCTCGCGGTGCTGGTGGTCAGCGGTGCCTTCTCCGCTGCCGCGCTCAAGGCCGTGAGCAATGTCGTCGTCGCCTTCGTGCAGCGCTCGAAGGCGCGGTCGGTCGAGTGGGAGATCGACGGCCAGAAGGGGTCGTTCGGCGCCCTGTCGGCCAAGGACCAGCAGGCGCTGGTCGAGGCGGTGACCGCACGGATCGGGGCGGGGACGGCCGCGGTGGCGGGCACCACGAATGATCCGGGTACCGCTCCTGCCATCGACCCGAACACCACCAGCGATCCGGGAGTTGGCGATGGCGGGACGCCGGATCGCACTGCTCGTCGCGACTGACGGCTACCAGGATCCCGGGCTCAACCGGCTCAGGGCGCCCGCCCGGGGTGCCGCCGAGCTGAAGGCCCTGCTGCGCGACCCGGCGATCGGCCGCTTCGACTTCGTACGCGAACTGCCGAACCGGCCCAAGGAGGAGATCGAGACCGCGGTCGAGGAGGTCCTCAGCAACCGCGACCCCGACGATCTCGTGCTGCTCTACTTCGCCTGCCACGGCATCCGCAACGACGCCGACCGGCTGTTCTTCGCCACGCTCGGCACGCAGTTGAAGCGTCCGCACACCACCGCCATCGCGGCCGCGTTCCTGCACCAGCTCCTCGACGAGTGCGAGGCCCGCACCAAGATCGTGCTGCTGGACTGCTGTTACAGCGGCCTTTTCCACCGGGGCTCTCCCATGTCGCCCGCACCCGTGGACGTGGAGGCGGCCCTCGCCGGGCGCGGCACGTTCGTCATCACGGCGTCGACGGCCCTGGAGTACGCGTACGAGGGTGAGCAGTTGACCCTCGACAACAGTCTGTCGGCCCCACGGTTCACGGCGGCCGTGATCGAGGGGCTGAGCACCGGCCTCGCCGACCAGAACCGGGACGGGGTGATCACCCCGGAGGAGTTGTACACGTACGTCCACGACACGGTGGTCAACCAGGCTGGGCCCGAGCAGACGCCGACCAAGTCGGGCCAGTGCGAGGGGAATGTGGCCCTCGCCTACGCGCCCTGGATCGACGCGTCCGCCGGGCCCGCCGCCCGGGCCGCGATGGCCGAGGAACTCACGCTCGGCTCGCTGCTGCCGCCGCCAGTGGAGACCGTCGACCGGGGTTTCATCTGCGATGCGTGGGAGGGCTCGTCCCGGCTGCTCGTGCCCGTCGGGCGGGTGGAGAACAGCACCGGGGGCGATCCCCTGTGCGTCGACTTCTCCGGCCGGGACGGGAACGCGGCGGTCGTCGGCAAACTGGGCAGCGGGAAGACCACCCTGCTGCGCTCCATGATCATGTCGCTGGCGCTGACCCACACCCCGCAGGAGGCGGAGTTCTATCTGCTGGAGGGCGCGGTCAACCGGCTCGGGGTGCTGCGTTCGCTGCCGCACGTACGGACGTTCGCGGCGCCGCACGAGCACAGCGCGGTCGAGGGCGCGCTCACGGCGGTCAAGGCCGTGATCTCCACCCGGCGCACCCTGTTCCGGGACCTCGACATCGACTCCATCGAGGCGTTCCGCGCGCTGCGCACGACCGACCGGATCGAGTCGGGGGCAGCGAGCGATGTCTTCCTCGTTGTGGACGGCTGGCTCGACTTCACCTACGAGCACCCGGAGTTCGCGGACACCGTCCAGAAACTGGCCAACACCGGCCTCAACTACGGCGTCCACCTGCTGGTCACGGCCCGCCGCTGGAGCGACTTCACCACGGATCTGCGGGGGCTGCTCGGTACCCGGCTCGAACTCGCCCTGGACGACCCGGAGGAGTCCTTCTTCGACCCCTCGCTGGCTTCGGGGGTCGCGGTCGGCTGGGCGCTGACCCGGCGCCGACGGTTCCGGGTGGCGGTGCCGCGCTTCGACGACGCGGCCGGGCCGATGGCCGCACTGGAGTCGTTGACGGGGACGGCCGAGTCGGTGCGAGCGGGGTGGGCGGCGCTGCGGACCCGGGAGGACACCGGGGCGCTCGTCAAGTACCCCGTCGGCCGCCAAGGGACCGTCCTCACCGGCCTGTTGGGCGTGGAGGACCCGGCCTCGCCGAATCTGCCCGCCCTGCGCGCCCGACCGACCTCCATGGACCGGCTGAGGGTACCGATCGGGCTCGGCGAGGACGGCCAGCCGGTGTTCCTCGACCTCAAGGAGAGCGCACACCATGGGATGGGCCCGCACGGCCTGTGCGTGGGCGCGACCGGCTCCGGCAAATCCGAGCTGCTGCGCTCGATCGTGCTGGGGCTGGCCGTCCGCCACTCCGCCGAGGAAGTGGCCTTCGTACTGGCCGATTTCAAGGGTAGCGCGACCTTCGCACCGCTCGCGGACCTGCCGCATGTCGCCGGGCTCATCACGGGCCTGGAGGGTGACCCTCTCCTCGTGGGACGGCTGAGCGAGACGATCAGCGGCGAACTGCACCGGCGCCAGGAGCTGTTGCGCAAGGCGGGCGGTCTGCTGAGCATCCATGAGTACGAGGGGGCCCGCGCCTCCCGGAAGGATCTCGAACCCCTGCCGACGCTGCTGCTGGTGATCGACGAGTTCTCCCAACTCCTCGCCGAACACCCGGATTTCATCGATCTGCTCGTACAGATCGGCCGCGTCGGCCGGGCACTGGGCGTACACATGCTGCTGGCCTCGCAGCGCCTGGAGGAAGGCAGGCTGCGCGGGCTGGAAACCTATCTCTCGTACCGCATGGGCCTGCGCACCTTCTCGGCCTCCGACTCCCGTGCGGTGCTCGGCTACCCCGACGCCTACCATCTGCCGCCGGACCCGGGCGCCGGGTTCCTCAAGGCCGACACGACGGACGTACTGATCCGTTTCAAGGCCGCGTACGTTTCCGCCCCGCTGCCCGGCGCGGACGGGACCGACGGCTCCGCGTCGCTGCTGGACGCCGTCGTCAGCCAGTTGTCGGGCACGGAGCCGGACGTACGTCAGGTCTGGCTGCCGCCGCTGGGTAAGTCGCTCTCGGCGGAACAGTTGCTGTCCAGGACACGGGCTCCACGGGCCTCGCTCCATCCTCTGAAGGGGGTCCCCTTCGCGATGGTCGACGAGCCGTTCCTCCAGAGCAGAAGTGTGCTCATGCTGGATCTCTCCGGGATCGAGGGGCACACTCTCGTCGTCGGCGGGCCGCAGTCCGGCAAGTCGACCGCGGTGGCCACACTCATCACCTCGCTCGCCCTCACCCACACACCCCTCGAAGTGCAGTTCTACTGTCTCGACTTCGGCGGCGGACAACTGGCGCCGCTGGACGGACTGCCCCATGTCGGTGGCGTCGCCTCCCGGCTGGAAGCGGACCGGGTCCGGCGTACGGTCGCCGATGTGGCGAGGGTCCTCGCGGAGCGCGAAGACTTCTTCCGCATCCATGGCATCGAGTCCATGGACATGTACCGTCGACGCCGCGCCGCGGGCGAGTGGCCCGAACAGCCCTGGGGTGACGTGTTCCTCGTCATCGACGGCTGGGCGACGGTGCGAACGGTCTACGAGGAACTCGAACCGGTCGTCGCGGACATCGCCGCCCGTGGCCTGCACTACGGCGTGCATCTGCTGATCAGTGCCGTCCGCTACGCGGAGATCCGTCTGTCGATGCGTGACCATCTGCTCGGCAGGGTCGAACTGCGGCTCGGCGATCCGACGGAGTCCGAGATCGACCGACGGCAGGCGGCGAACGTCCCGCTGGGAGTCCCGGGCCGTGGCCTGTCCCGTGACAAGCTGCACTTCCTCACGGCCCTGCCGGGCTGGAAGGCCGAAGACGAGTCCGCCGGCGACGCGACGGCCCGTCAGGTCGCGAACGTGGGGAACAGTTGGTCGGGGCCCTCGGCTCCCCCGGTACGCACCCTCCCGTTCCGGGTCCCCCTCGAAGAACTCCCCGGCCCCTCCGAAGCCCCCGGCCAGGGCATCCCCATCGGCATCGACGACACCAGCCTCGCCCCGATGTCCCTCGACTTCTCCAACGACCCCTTCTTCCTCGTCTACGGCGAGCCGGAGTCGGGCAAGAGTTCGTTTCTACGGCTGCTGGCGCGTCAGCTCTGTGCCCGGATGCCGTACGACAAGGCACAGCTGCTCGTGGTCGACTACCGGCGGTCGCTGCTCGGCGAAGTGCCCCGTGAGCGTCTGCTGGCGTACTGCGCTTCGGGGCCACCGACCGCCGTGGTCGTGAAGGATCTGGCCACCGTCCTGGAGGTCCGGATGCCGGGTCCCGATGTGACCGCCGAGCAGCTGCGCGCCCGCAGCTGGTACCAGGGCAAGGACGTGTATCTGCTGGTCGACGACTACGACCTGGTCTCCTCCAGCAGCGGCAACCCCCTCGCCCCGCTCATGGACTACCTGCCGTTCGCCCGCGATCTGGGCCTGCACATCGTGCTGGCACGCAACTCGGGAGGGGCGTCGAGGGCTCAGTACGAACCCTTCGTGACGCGGTTGCGGGAGCTGGGCGCGCAGGGGCTTCTGCTCTCCGGCGACCCCACCGAAGGCTTCCTCCTGGGCACCGTCAAACCGAGCCACCAGCCGCCCGGACGCGGCACGCTGGTGACGCGCAAGTCCACCCATGGAGTCCAACTCGGCTATGCGGAGCCGAAGTTGGACTGAGCGAACCGAGGTCAGGCCACCGATCCGATCCGTCCCACCGACGCCTGTGCCGACGACGTGACGTCATGATGGATCGGCGTATGCGCCCCCGTCAGCGAAACCCCGCTCCCGCCGCGCCTGTTGGCGACGATCTCCGACGCGATGGACAGCGCCGTCTCCTCGGGTGTGCGGGCCCCCAGGTCCAGCCCGATCGGGGATCTGAGGCGCGCCAACTCCAGCTCTGTCACGCCGACTTCGCGGAGGCGTTCGTTCCGGTCGAGGTGGGTTCGGCGGGAACCCATCGCGCCGACGTACGCCACCGGCAGGCGCAGGGCGAGTTTGAGCAGGGGTACGTCGAACTTGGCGTCGTGGGTGAGGACGCAGAGGACCGTACGGGCGTCCACCGGCGTCCGTTCCAGGTACCGGTGCGGCCACTCGACGACGATCTCGTCCGCCTCGGGGAAACGGGCGGGCGTCGCGAAGACCGGGCGGGCGTCGCACACCGTCACGTGGTAGCCGAGGAACTTGCCCATCCGGACCAGCGCCGACGCGAAGTCGATCGCGCCGAACACGATCATGCGGGGCGGCGGCACCGACGACTCGACCAGGACCACGATCGGCGCTCCGCAGCGAGAGCCCTGCTCGCCGATCTCCAGGGTGCCGGTGCGGCCCGCGTCGAGGTGGGCGCGCGCCTCGGCCGCCACTGTGCGGTCCAGCTCGGGGTGGGCGCCGAAGCCGCCCTCGTACCCGCCGGTCGGGCGGACCAGCAGGGCGCGGCCCAGCAGGTCCGCCGGGCCCGACACGATCCGCGCGACCGCCGCGGCCTCACCACGAGCCGCAGCGGACAGGGCCGACTCCAGCACCTTCCGGTCCAGGTCCGAGGACCGTACCGGCGTCACCAGGATGTCGATGATCCCGCCGCAGGTCAGACCCACCGCGAAGGCGTCGTCGTCGCTGTAGCCGAAGCGTTCGAGGACCGACTCGCCGTCCGCCAGGGCCTGTTGGCACAGCTCGTACACCGCGCCCTCCACACAGCCGCCGGAGACCGAGCCGATCGCCGTGCCGTCGGTGTCCACCGCGAGGGCGGCGCCCGGCTGGCGGGGCGCGCTGCCGCCCACGGCCACCACGGTGGCCACGGCGAAGTCACGGCCCTGCTCGACCCACCGGTGCAGTTCTTCGGCGATGTCCAGCATGTCTCGGTCTCCTCATCAGCTGTGGTCGTGTGCGTATGTGGTGGGCGGCTAGTGGACGCCGAGCCAGCTCTCGATAGGACTGAGGGCGAAATAGACGAAGAAGATGCCTGTCAGGGCCCACATGAAGGCACCGATCTCCCGCGCCCTGCCCTGCGCGACCCTGATCGCGACGTACGAGATCACGCCCGCCGCGACTCCCGCCGTGATCGAGTACGTGAACGGCATGATCACGACGGTCAGGAAGACCGGGACGGCGGTCGCGCGGTCGGCCCAGTCGATGTGCCGGGCGTTCGACATCATCATCGCGCCGATGACCACCAGGGCTGCCGCCGCGACCTCCCCGGGCACGATCGCCGTCAGCGGGGTGAAGAAGAGACAGGCCGCGAAGAACAAGCCCGTGATGACGGAAGACAGGCCTGTACGGGCACCTTCCCCCACGCCCGTCGCCGACTCCACGAACACCGTCTGGCCCGACGCGCCGGCGACGCCGCCGATCGCCCCGCCCGCGCCGTCGATGAACAGCGCCTTGGACAGGCCCGGCATCCGGCCCTTCTTGTCAGCGAGCCCGGCCTCCGTGCCCACGCCGATGATCGTCGCCATCGCGTCGAAGAAGCCCGCGAGGACGAGGGTGAACACGATCATGCCGACCGTCATCGCGCCGACGTCGCCCCAGCCGCCGAACTCGACGTTCCCGAAGAGCGAGAAGTCCGGCATCGACACCGCGCTGCCGTGCAACTCCGGTGCCCCGCTCGCCCATTGCCTCGGGTCGATCGCGCCCACCGCGTTGAGCAGGACGGCCAGCACGGTACCGCTGACGATGCCGATGAGGATCGCGCCGGGGATGCCGCGTGCCTGGAGCATGAAGATGAGGAGGAGGGTCGCGGCGAACAACAGCACGGGCCAGCCCGTGAGTTCGCCGTTCGGGCCGAGGGAGAGCGGGGTGGCCTTGCCCTGGTGGACGAAGCCGGCCTTCACCAGGCCGATCAGTGCGACGAACAGGCCGATGCCCATGGTGATCGCGTGCTTCAGGGCCAGCGGGATCGCGTTCATGATCATCTCGCGCAGGCCGGTGACGACCAGCAGCATGATGACCACGCCGTACAGCACGCACATGCCCATCGCCTGCGGCCAGGTCATGGCGGGCGCCACCTGCGAGGCGAGCACTCCGGACACGGACAGGCCTGCGGCCAGGGCGAGGGGGACCTTGCCGAGGAAACCCATGAGGAGCGTGGTGACGGCTGCGGCGAAGGCGGTTGCGGTGATCAGCGCCTGCTGGCCGAGGGTGTTTCCGGCGGCGTCCCTGCCGGAGAGGATCAGGGGGTTGAGCAGCAGGATGTACGCCATCGCCATGAAGGTGGTGATGCCGCCGCGGATCTCTCGGGCGAGGGTGGAGTCTCGGTGGGTGATGTGGAAGTAGCGGTCGAGTGGGGATTGGCTGGATTTAGTGCCCGGGGGTGCCTCGGAGGGCCTGGGCCTCTGTACCGACTGCTGGGTCATGGTGCGGTCTCCCAAGGTTCGTAGGGGGTTGGGAAGGTGCACGACCCGGGGGACGGCCCGAGACGAGGGTGGGGGTGCTTGTGGGGTTCGTTGTGGGTTCGTTGTCGGGTGCGGGCCCGGTGGGGGCTGGTCGCGCAGTTCCCGCGCCCCTGAAAGACAAAGCCCCGGCCCTGCGGGCCTGAAAAGCACGGGGCGCAGCCCCTGCTTTTCAGGGGCGCGGGGAACTGCGCGACCAGCCACGACGGCGCCGCAGCAGATCGACACCCCCCGCCCAACCCCCGGAGGGCCCGCACCCTACAACGAACCGACTACGCCGTACCCGTCAGATGCTCCGGCCGTACCGGCGTCTTCGTCAGCTCCAAGCCCGTCGCGTTCCGGATTGCCGCCAACACGGCCGGAGTTGATGACAAAGTCGGCGCCTCGCCAACACCGCGCAACCCGTACGGAGCGTGCTCGTCGGCGAGTTCGAGCACATCGACCGGGATGGTCGGCGTGTCGAGAATCGTGGGGATCAGATAGTCCGTGAAGGAGGGGTTCTTCACCTTCGCGGTCTTCGGGTCGACGATGATCTCCTCCATGACCGCGATGCCCAGGCCCTGGGTGGTACCACCCTGAATCTGGCCCAGCACGGACAGCGGATTGAGCGCCTTGCCGACATCCTGCGCGCAGGCCAGCTCGATCACCTTCACCAGACCCAGTTCCGTATCCACCTCCACGACCGCCCGGTGCGCGGCGAACGAGTACTGGACGTGTCCGAAGCCCTGGCCGGTACGCAGGTCGAAGGGTTCGGTCGGCCGGTGCCGCCACTCCGCCTCGACCTCTACGGACTCGTCGCCGAGGACGTCCACCAGGTCGGCAAGGACCTCGCCGGCGTCCGTCACCACCTTGCCGCCCTCCAGGAGCAGCTCCGCCGTGGCCCAAGCGGGGTGGTAGGAGCCGAACTTGCGGCGCCCGACCTCCAGGACCTTCTCGCGCACCAGCTCGCACGAGTTCTTGACGGCGCCACCGGTGACGTACGTCTGCCGAGAGGCCGAGGTCGAACCCGCCGAGCCCACCTGGGTGTCCGCCGGGTGGATCGTCACCTGGGCGACACCCAGCTCGGTGCGGGCGATCTGGGCGTGGACGGTGACGCCGCCCTGGCCGACCTCCGCCATGGCCGTGTGGACCGTGGCCACCGGCTCGCCGCCGACAACCTCCATGCGGACACGGGCAGTCGAGTAGTCGTCGAAGCCCTCGGAGAAGCCGACGTTCTTGATGCCGACCGCGTAGCCGATCCCCCGGACGACGCCCTCGCCGTGGGTGGTGTTGGAGAGGCCGCCCGGCAGCTGACGTACATCTGCCGCCTCGCCCGCCGCCAGCCACTGCTGCTCCGGAGGCAGAGGCATCGCCTTTACTCGGCGCAGGAGTTCGGCGACCGGGGCCGGGGAGTCGACCGCCTGCCCGGTCGGCAGCAGCGTGCCCTGTTCCATCGCGTTGAGGCGGCGGAACTCGACCCGGTCCATGCCGACCGCGTCGGCGAGCTTGTCCATCTGGGCCTCGTAGGCGAAGCAGGCCTGGACCGCGCCGAAGCCGCGCATCGCGCCGCAGGGCGGGTTGTTGGTGTAGAGGGCGATGCAGTCGATGTCGACGTCGTCGATGACGTACGGGCCGGCGCCCAGCGAGGCCGCGTTGCCGACGACCGCCGGGGAGGCGGAGGCGTACGCGCCGCCGTCGAGGACGATCCGCGCCTTCAGGTGGGTCAGCTTGCCGTCCTTGGTGGCCCCGTGCTCGTAGGTGAGCTTGGCGGGGTGGCGGTGGACGTGCCCGAAGAAGGACTCGAACCGGTTGTAAACGATCTTCACGGGCTTTCCCGTGCGCAACGCCAGCAAACAGGCGTGGATCTGCATCGACAGGTCCTCGCGCCCGCCGAACGCGCCGCCGACACCCGACAGCGTCATCCGGACCTTGTCCTCGGGCAGGCCGAGCACGGGCGCGATCTGGCGCAGGTCCGAGTGCAGCCACTGGGTGGCGATGTAGAGGTCGACTCCGCCGTCCTCCGCCGGGACCGCGAGGCCCGACTCGGGGCCCAGGAACGCCTGGTCCTGCATGCCGAAGGTGTACTCGCCCTTGACGATGAAGTCGGCCCGGGCGCGAGCGGCTTCCACGTCGCCGCGGATGATCGGCTGGCGGTGGACGATGTTCGGGTGGTCGACGTGTCCGACGTGGTGGTCGGTGCGGTTGTCGTGGATGAGGATCGCGTCCGGGGCGGTGGCCGAGGCCTCGTCCGTGATCACCGGCAGTTCGCGGTACTCGACCTTGATCTTCGCGGCGGCGCGGCGCGCGGTCTCCGGGTGGTCGGCGGCGACGATGGCGACCGGTTCGCCGTGGTGGCGGACCCTGCCGTGGGCGAGGACCGGGGTGTCCTTGATCTCCAGGCCGTAGGTCTTCACGTCGGTCGGCAGATCGTCGTACGTCATGACCGCGTACACGCCGGGCAGGGCCAGGGCCTCGGCCGTGTCGATCGAGACGATCTCGGCGTGCGCGGTCGTGGAGCGCAGGATCTGGCCCCAGAGCATGTCCTCGTGCCACATGTCGGAGGAGTACGCGAACTCGCCGGTGACCTTGAGGATGCCGTCCGGGCGGAGCGTGGACTCGCCGATGCCGCCCTTGGTCTTCGAGCCCTGGGTGACCTTGGTGGGCGTCCCGAGGGGAGCGCTCTTGCCGGGCATGTCAGACCGCCTCTCCCTGTCGGGCCGCGGCCAGTCGGACCGCGTCCATGATCTTCTCGTAGCCCGTGCAGCGGCACAGGTTGCCCGACAGCGCCTCGCGGATGTCCGCGTCGCTCGGGTTGGGGTTCTGCTCCAGCATCTCGTCGGCGGCGACCAGCAGACCGGGCGTGCAGAAACCGCACTGGACGGCGCCCGCGTCGATGAACGCCTGCTGGATGGGGGCGAGTTCGGCGCCCTCGCCGGTCTGCGAGTCGGTACCGCCCTTGGGCTCCCACCGCTTGGCCGCGTCAAGTGACGTACCGCAGGCGCCCGTTCCGCAACTGCCGTGTTCCGTACGCTGTTTGGCGTAGTCGGCGAGCCCCTCGACCGTGACGATCTCGCGGCCCTCCGCCTGTCCGGCCGCGACGAGACACGAGCACACCGGTACGCCGTCGAGGCGGACGGTGCACGAGCCGCACTCCCCCTGCTCGCAGGCGTTCTTCGACCCCGGCAGGCCGAGCCGCTCCCGCAGGACGTACAGCAGGGACTCGCCCTCCCACACGTCGTCCGCTTCCTGCGGACGTCCGTTCACCGTGAAATTGACGCGCATCAGGCGACTCCCTCCGTGCGGGCGGCGGTGCCGCGGTACGACTCCCAGGTCCACGTCAGCGTGCGGCGGGCCATCACGCCGACCGCGTGGCGGCGGTAGCTCGCGGTGCCCCGGACGTCGTCGATCGGGTTGCAGGCGGCGGCGCACAGGTCGGCGAACTGCTTGGCGACCGACGGGGTGATGATCTTCCCGTTGTCCCAGAAACCGCCCTCGTCGAGCGCCGCGTTCAGGAACTCCTCGGCGGCCTTCGCCCGGACGGGTGTGGGCGCCGCCGAGCCGATCCCCGTACGGACGGTCCGGGACTCCGGGTGCAGCGCGAGGCCGAAGGCGCAGACCGCGATGACCATGGCGTTGCGGGTGCCGACCTTCGAGTACTGCTGGGGGCCGTCCGCCTTCTTGATGTGGACGGCGCGGATCAGCTCGTCGGGCGCGAGCGCGTTGCGCTTCACGCCGGTGTAGAACGTGTCGATCGGGATCAGCCGGGTACCCCGTACGGACTCGGCCTCCACCTCCGCGCCCGCGGCGAGGAGCGCCGGGTGGGCGTCACCGGCCGGGGAGGCGGTGCCGAGGTTGCCGCCGACGCCGCCACGGTTGCGGATCTGCGGGGAGGCGACCGTGTGCGAGGCGAGTGCCAGGCCCGGCAGCTCGCCGCGCAGGTTCTCCATGATCCCGGTGTACGGGACCGAGGCGCCGAGTCGGACGCTGTCGCCGCCCGTCTCCCACTCGTAGAGATCTCCGATACGGGTGAGGTCGAGCAGGTACTCGGGCCGACGGTGGTCGAAGTTGATCTCGACCATCACGTCGGTGCCGCCCGCGATCGGCACAGCGGTGGGGTGCTCGGCCTTCGCGGCGAGCGCCTCCTCCCAGCTGGCGGGGCGAAGGAAGTCCATGACCGGCTCTTTTCCTCTTCGTCTCGTACGTGGCGCCATTGGCTCGTTCATGTGCTGTTCACAGGGGATGAGGTCAGTACACAGCGCTGTGCTCCGCCCGGGTCAGTCACGGAAACCATGAAGGAGTTGGCTGGCCAGGGCGATCGTCTTGTAGATTCGTATGAACAGGGGTCATCAGTAACCTCTCTGATTTTCCCCGGAAACAGTGAGCGCCGCGCAGGCGGAAAAGCGCGGCTCGCAAACAGAACGGCGGCGACGAGAAATGCGGCTGCGCGCACTGCTGGACACCGACGCGCTGGGCCTCAGGCTGCTCGGCGGCGAGGACGAGCTGGACCGCACCGTCCGCGGGGTGATGACCACCGACCTCAGGGACCCCAGCCGATACCTCTCCGGCGGCGAGCTGGTGCTCACCGGCCTGGCCTGGCGCCGCGACCCGGCGGACTCCGAGTCGTTCGTACGCCTTGTGGCGGGGGCCGGGGTCGCGGCCCTGGCCGCCGGTGAGGCCGAGCTGGGGGCCGTCCCTGACGACCTGATCGCAGCCTGTGCCCGGCACCGGCTGCCGCTGTTCGCGGTGCACGAGTCGGTGGCGTTCGCGACGATCACCGAGCATGTCGTGCGGCAGGTGTCCGGCGAGCGTGCCGGGGATCTGGCGGCGGTCGTGGACCGGCACCGCCGGATGATGACCTCGGGTCCTGCGGGCGGCGGCCCCGACGTGGTCCTGGACCTGCTCGGCTCGGACCTCGACCTCCGTGCCTGGGTCCTCTCCCCCGCCGGACGTCTCATCGCGGGCTCGAAGGTCTCGGGCCCCGCCCCGGCCCCCGACGTGTGCGCGACCCTGGCGGCCGAGCAGCTGACGGCGGCCCGCACCGGCCGACGCGGACCCCACCGGGTGGCGGTGGGCGGCACGACGTACTCCCTCTTCCCCGTGCGCGGCAACGGCCGTACCGCCGCCGCGCAGGGCGGCTCGCGGGACGTACGCGAGACCCTGCTGTCCGACTGGCTGCTCGCCGTCGAGGCGGACGCCGGGGACTGGCCGGCGGAGCGGCTCGATCTGCTGCAGGGCGTCACGCAGCTGATCGCGGTCGAGCGCGACCGGCGCGACACGGCCCGTACGGTACGGCGGCGGCTCGCGCAGGAGGTCCTGGAGCTGGTGCAGACCGGCGCGGCGCCCGCCGAGATCGCGGCCCGGTTGCGGGTCGCCGCGCCGGTACTGCTGCCCGGCCTCGGCGCGGCCCCGCACTGGCAGGTCGTCGTGGCCCACGTGGACTGGGCCGGCGGTGAGATCGAGGGCGGACCGGTGGCCCAGTCGTTGCTGGAGGAAATCCTCGTCGACCCGCTCCTGACGGGCCCGGAGCCCTCCGACCGGATCGCGGTGGCCCAGACGGGGGACGAGGCGATCGCCCTCGTACCGCTGCCGGCGGTGTCGTCGGAGCACGACGGTTCGGAGACGGGAATCCTCGCCGAGGAGCTGCTCGCCGCCGTACGGGACCCGCTGTCGGCGGGCCTGGACGACGACGGGCGGCTCACGATCGGCGTCAGCGCGGCCGTGCACTCGGCGGAGGGGCTGCGCGGGGCACTGGAGGAGGCACGGCACGCGCGCCGGGTGGCCGCGGCGCGCCCCGGCCGGGTGTGCGCGGCGGGCCACCAGGAACTGGCCTCCCATGTCCTCCTGCTCCCGTTCGTCCCGGACGACGTCCGGCGCGCCTTCACGGCCCGTCTCCTCGACCCCCTGCGGGACTACGACCGACGCCACCGGGCCGAGCTGATCCCGACGCTGGAGGCGTTCCTGGAGTGCGACGGCTCGTGGACACGGTGCGCGACCCGGCTGCATCTGCATGTGAACACACTGCGGTACCGGGTGGGGCGGATCGAGCAGTTGACGGGGCGTGATCTGTCTCGGCTGGAGGACAAACTGGACTTCTTCCTGGCGCTGCGGATGAGTTGAGCCTGCGGCGGCTTTGCGGTGACGGGTTCGGTGTCAGGGGAGCGTCCGGTGACGGGGTGTGCGGGGCGTGCGGTCCTGGCGTGCGCCGGGTGGGAGCGGTTGAGCGGCAACCGGGGCACTCGATCTTCCCCGACTTTGTGAAATCCTTCACCTACCCCCTTGGCCGGGCACTGGGATTCATGCTGAGATGCCGCCACCACTCAACAAGCTCGATGGCGTGCTCGGGGAGGGCAACGTGGCGCATACCGCCATGTCTGGTTACGGAACGACCTCTGGTGACGATCCCCTCCAGACCGCGGTATGGCGGCTGCGCTCACGCGCCTGCTGGGCGGACGCGGCGGCGCTGCTCGACCCCACCACGGCCGACGCCTCGCTCCAGCGGGCCGCGCTGCTGGTGGAGCGGTGCCTCTACACCGAGCAGGGCTGGGGAGAGGCCGAGGACGCGCTCCGTACGGCGGAGGCGCTGGCCCAGAGCGACGACGAGCGGGGCGCGGCGGCGTGTGAGCGCGGGCAGCTGGCGTACGCGTCGACGCTGCTCGGCGTGCGGGACCGGGCGGACGAGGCGCGGGCCGCGCTGGGGCGGGCGGCGGCGCTGATCCCTCCGGGGGCTTCCGGGCGGGCGGTGCTGGACTTTCGGCGGGGGTTGCTGGCGGAGAACCTGGCGGGGTCTCCGCAGGCGGCTCGGGCCGCGTATCGGCGCGCCCACGCGGGGGCCACCGCGCATGCGGATCCGCTGCTGCTGTCGTTCACTTGGCGTCATCTCGCCGGACTCGCGCTGCGGGACGGGGAGTTGGCGGAGGCGCGGCACGGGTTCAGTGAATCGCTGCGGATTCGGGAGGAGTTGGGGTATCTGGTGGGGACCGCGCCGGCGTTGGCTTCGCTCGCCGATGCGGAGTCCGAGCCGGAGGCTTCTCGGTTGCGGGCCGAGGCTGGGCGGTTGTTTCGGTTGTTGGGTGGGGTGCCTACGTGGTTGGCGCGGCAGTTGGCCCCGCCGGCTGCGTCTGCGTAGTCGCTTGGGTGCGCCAACTGGGTGGGGTGGTTCGGTTGTTTTGGCGACTGCCGGTCCGTTGTGGCTTGTCGCGCAGTTCCCCGCGCCCCTTGAGGGCGCTTCAGTGGGCGCCTGTTACATGGGTCCGCACCAGGGACTGGACCACTGTCACGTCTCCTGCCGCCAAGGCATCCAGCAGAGCCATGTGATCCGCCGCGTCCGCCATGAGTGCCGCCGGTTTTGCGCCCACCAGGGGCCACTGGGCTCGGCGGTGGAGGTCCTCTGCTATCTGGACGAGTTGGGTGTTGCCGGTCAGGGACAGGACCGCTCGGTGGAAGGCTCGGTCGGTTTCGGCATAGGTGGCTCGGCAGCCGGTGGAGGCCGCGCGGGCGGTGGCATCGGCCAGGGGGCGGAGTTCCGTCCAGCGTTCCGCCGGCACCGTGCGGGCCAGGCGGAGCATCACCGGGAGTTCGATCAGGGCGCGGATCTCGGCCAGCTCGGCCAGCTCGCGGGCGCCGCGTTCCACGACGCGGAAGCCCCGGTTCGGGACGACCTCGACGGCGCCTTCCAGGGCGAGCTGCTGCATCGCCTCGCGGACGGGCGTCGCGGAGACGCCGAAGCGGTCGCCGAGCGCGGGGGCCGAGTACACCTCCCCGGGCGCCAGCTCGCCCCCGACGAGCGCGGTGCGCAGCGCGTCGAGGATCTGGCCGCGCACGGAGGAACGCTGGACGACGGGGCGTGCCTGCTCGGTACGGGGGAGCGGGATCGGCCGCTCACTGTGCGTGTGCTCGCCCCGGGCGGCGGTGACCGGCGCACCGGTTCCCGCGTCCGGACGGGCCGTCGGGGCGCTCGCCCCCTGACGCCACCCCCGGTCCACGTCCGCGGCCCTGGGCTGCGGTGGAACGCGTACGGCACCCGGGCGTGAAGCCGGGACCCCTGTCTCGGGCGAGCCGTGCGCGCCCTGTGGGCCGGCGTGCTGCACGGGGGCCTCCTCCGGGCTAGATGGCACCTTGACGGCACATGGGGTCATTACGGCGGGTTGTTACTCGCCCGTCAAGCACCATAGGCGCACATTCCGTCAGTTCAAATCCCGATTCGCGTCCAGGTTCGAATCCGGGCCGGATCCGGTGTTAAATCCGGATCACATCACGGGCATGATGGGTAAGGTAAGGCTTACCTTTGATCTTCATCTTCGGTCTTCGAACGATCTCTCGAGATGCGGTGGTCCCGACATGTCCGCTCCCGTACAGGCCCGGTCCGCCGTCGCGGACTCGTACGACCGGCTCGCCGAGGCCTACTCGCACGCGACGGTCGTGGAACTGGGCCCCGGACAGGAGCATCCGCGCGGCGACGGCTGGGTCCTGGCCGCCGGGCTCGCGGCGGCCGGCGCCGACCTCGACTCCTTCCTCGCCTGGGACCACGAGCAGGTCGTGCGGGACTACGAGGAGCCGGGCCGCCCGGACGTCGTCGCCGGTTTCGGACTGCACCGGTACGCATGGACCGCCTGCCTGCTGATCACCGTGCCGTGGTTCCTGCACCGCCGGGTACCCCGGCTGCCCGTGGAGGACGTCTCCTATCACCGCGTGGACGGGCACTTCCGTGTCCGTCCGGGCACCTTCGCCTGCCTGCCCGGCGACCCGGCGGCCACTCTGCCCGGCGCCCGGGTCGTCGGCGACGAGGAGGCACTGCGCGGGGAGGTCCGGGCGGCGCTCACCGAGCACCTGGAGCCGCTGCTCGGCGGTTTCGGGCCGCGGATGCGGCGGCGCGGCCGGGCCCTGTGGGCCGTGGTGACCGACGACGTCGTGGAGGGCCTGCACTACATAGGACAGGTCGTCGGCGAGGCCGACCGCGCGCAGCGGGAGCTGGAGCTGCTGCTGCCGGGCTCGACCCGGCCGTTCGTCGGCTCGGCGGGCTTCCGCGAGGTGACCACGCCGGACGGCGCGACACTGCCGACCCGCGACCGGGCCAGCTGCTGCTTCTTCTACACGATCCGCCCGGACGAGATGTGCGACAACTGCCCGCGCACCTGCGAGAGCGAACGCGTCGCCAAGCTCGTGGCCGCCGCCGCGAGTTGAGGAACCCTCAGGGAACCCCTGAGGGAACCGTCAGGAGCACCCCCTGCCGTACGGGCCGGTATGACGTGCCGTAGGATCCCCGCCGTAAGATCACGTTCGATTTAGATCTCCCTAGGGTTACAGCCACTTCACAAGTTCCTCACTTGGCGCAGGAACTTTCCGTGGAACCATCCGTACGGGTAGTCTTATTCGAACTCAACTCCCGCCCCTCAAGCGGCAGTTCGAGCAGAATGTCGCCCTGAGTATCCCCTTGCACCTCCTTAGGCGGCCTCTTGCCCCGAAACCCCCTGAGGGCTGAGGGGATTGGGCCACTATGGCGGGCGTTACGCCCTATCCCAATGCAAGGGACCCCAGATGAGATTGACCGACATATCGCTTAACTGGCTGCTTCCGGGCGCCGTACTGCTCCTGGGCGTGCTGGCGGCGGTGGCGGTGCTCGCGCGCGGCAAGCGCTCCTCCGGGGCGAAGGCCGGCCAGGACGACTCGTGGGAGCGCACCGAAGAGCGCCGCAGGCGCAAGGAAGCCATATTCGCCACAGCTTCCTACGTACTCCTCTTCTGCTGTGCGGCGGTCGCCGCGGCGCTCTCCTTCCACGGCCTCGTCGGCTTCGGCGAGCAGAACCTGAACCTCACCGACGGCTGGCAGTACCTCGTCCCGTTCGGTCTGGACGGAGCGGCGATGTTCTGCTCCGTGCTCGCGGTGCGCGAGGCCAGCCACGGTGACGCGGCGCTCGGCTCCCGGATACTCGTGTGGATGTTCGCGGCTGCCGCCGCCTGGTTCAACTGGGTGCACGCGCCCCGGGGTCTCGACAACGCGGGCGCCCCGCAGTTCTTCGCCGGCATGTCCCTGTCCGCCGCGGTGCTCTTCGACCGCGCGCTGAAGCAGACCCGCCGGGCCGCCCTGCGCGAGCAGGGTCTGGTGCCGCGTCCGCTGCCGCAGATCCGTATGGTCCGCTGGGCGCGGGCGCCCCGTGAGACGTACAAGGCCTGGTCGCTGATGCTCCTCGAGGGCGTACGCAGCCTGGACGAGGCGGTCGACGAGGTGCGCGAGGACCGGCGCCAGAAGGAGCAGGCGCGACTGCGCCGCCGGGAGCAGGAGCGGGCCGAGCGCGCGCACCTCAAGGCGATCAGCCGGGGCCACCGCGGCCCGTTCGGCGGCGGTGGCGGCGGTGGCCACCAGCAGGTCGAGGTGGAGCGGGCGCCCGCCCAGGTCACCTCGGAGCCTGCCATATCCTCCGCGGAGCAGCTGCCCTTGCGCGCCCGTCCCTCCCTCCAGCCCGTTCGTGGCAGCAGTGACTCGATCACGGTCGACCTCACGGCGGAGGACGACACGATGGCCCTGCCCCGCCTCGACTCCCTGGAGCGCAAGCTCCGTGACCTTGAGAAGCAGTACGGATAAGCAGTACGGATAAGCGGTACGGCTGAGCAGTACGGATAGGCACTACCGCACGTTCTGAGCGCGACCGACACGGGGGCGCGGCCTGTTCAGGCCGCGCCCCCGTTCAGTTCGAACCACACCGCCTTGCCCACGCCGTGCGCCCTGACTCCCCACGCGTCGGCGAGGGACTCCACCAGAACCAGACCTCGGCCGTGCGTACCGTCGTCGGCGTCCGGTACGCGCAGCCTCGGCCTGCGTCCCACGAAGTCCCGTACCTCCACGCGTAATCCGTGCGGTGAGACGGTGGCCGTCAGCACCGCGTCGCGGTCGGTGTGGACCAGTGCGTTGGTGACCAGTTCGCTGGTCAGCAGTTCCGCTATCTCCGAGCAGCCGGGCCTTCCCCAGTGCCGCAGCAGCTCGCGCATGGCCCGGCGGGCCTCCGGTACTTCTCTCAGATCCGAACAGCCCAGCCTGCGCCTCAATTGCGACGCCTCCCCCCGGTTCACGCCATCGCCGTCGCCGATGCCGTGGTCTGTGTCGTTGTCGCTGCCGTTGTCGGTGGTTTCCTCCGCCGCTTTCGTCGAGAAGGCCCCGATCGTTGCGGGACCGCCCCCTCGTGCCTGCCTCTCCATGACCCCCGCCCGGACGCCGGTGTACTGTCCCCTCCTGATCGAACGCGTTCACGGGATCCATGCCCCTGACTTGAACACGGCAGTCATGTCGAATCGTCAACGACCGGATGTACGGGGCTGGTTGGACCGTTCCTGGCCGGATCAGGACGTCGACCGCGCCCACCGGGCGCTGCTGGAGAGGCGCTTGGAGCGGACGCTGCGGCAGTTCACGCGCCCGTCCAGCCGGGGAACGGGCGCGTGACGGCGGCGGACCGGCCCAACTGTCCAGTGCGGACTGCCGATCCGGCCGTAGGCCACTTCGGTACGGACGGTCAGTAGAGCTTCTTGACCGCCGTGGTCGTCGTCTTCTTGAAGGCCGGCACCGGGGCGTCCCCGAAGTCGCCCAACTGACTCCAGTCCACGACCGTGACGGCACGGCCGTCCCGGCCGACCGACAGGAGGCGGATGTCGGTGGCGCCGAACGAGGTCGTGGTGTGCAGGCCGTACACGTGCGCGCCCTCCTCGACCGGGAGCGAGCCGTAGTCCTTGGACTCGACCTCGACCTCCGGGTCGGACTGCTCGATCCGCGCCGCGCAGGAGCGGATCTCCTTGTTGAGCCGCGTGGCGAGGGCCTTGGCCTTGGCATCGCTGCCGACGACGATCGTGAGCTGGCGGGCGCTGGTGTCCAGGTCGGTGCGGAACGCGCGGTACCGGGAGTCGTAGCCCGGCAGCGCCTCGTCGAGGCAGAGCCGCAGTTCGTCCGGCACCCCGTCCCTGACCCTGTCCGCCGTCCAGGCGGAGCTGGGGTGCGGCGGCAGTTCGGCGGCCGACAGGAAGACAGGGGCCGGCGGGGTGCTCACCCTCGCCGTGGCACCGGCCGGCGCCGTGAAGGCGAGAGCGGCTGCGGTGAGGGCGGTGAGTACGGACAGCGCGGTGAGCCTGCCGGCTCTGCCGGTGCGGGTGGATGTGGTGGCGTGGACGTCGTGACTGGGCATGGGTGTCCCCCGTGTTCGGGCGCACGAATGTGCACGGATTCGCATGAGTGGGTGATGTCGTCGGCGCCGCGCCGGGTGGTCGGTCCGGCGGCGGTCGGTGCGACACCCAAAGCATCGGCCGCCGCTCGGGGCATCCGCAACCGGCGACACGCGATCTGCGACGGTGGAACCATCCCACCCTCTCTGACGTGCAGATATATGGAGTGACTGGGATGCCGTCCGGGACGCGGAAGGGCACGAGAGACGGGGGAAGGGTGTGTCGACGTACGACGACGTGGCCGAGTTCGCGGCGCTGCTGACGCGTCTGAAGGGGCGCACGGACCGCAGTTACGGCTCGCTGGCCCGCCGCCTGGACATGAACGCCTCCACCCTGCACCGCTACTGTTCCGGCGACTCCGTCCCGCTGGACTTCGCCCCGGTGGAACGGTTCGCCGCGCTGTGCGGGGCGTCCCCGGAGGAGCGCGTGGAACTGCACCGCCGGTGGATCCTGGCGGTGACGGCACGACAGCGGACGCGGACATCCACCGAGCCGGACACGTCCAGCGAACCGGACACGTCAGCCCAATCACGTACGCCCGATACGCGGGACGCCCCTGCGGTGGCCACCGCCCCCGACGAGCCCGCTCCCCTCGGCCCCCTCGGCAGTCCCACCCACCGCCCCTGGTACCGCAGCCGTCGGATCACGATCGCCACGGCCGTGGCCTGCACCCTCCTCGCCACGCTGGGCACGCTGGGGAGCCTGTCGGCCCTGTCCGCCGACCGCTCCCCGTCCGCGAAGGCCTCCCCGGCCCCCGCCGAGGCGTCCCCCGCGCCGATCACCTGGACCGCGAACTCCCAGACCTGGGCGCTCGGTTGTGGCCACGACTACGTCATCGCCAAGTCACCGAAGCAGGTCCCTCCGCCCCCGGCCGAGCAGGACGCCGGTCCCTGGGCGGCGACCCAGCGCGCGGTGCACGGAGGTGACACCAACGTCGAGATCTCGGTGCAGGGCCGGACCTCGACGGCGGTGGTCCTGGAGGCGCTCCGGGTCCGGGTGGTCGGACGGGCCGGTCCCGCCGAGGGCACCGCGTACTCCATGGACCAGGGCTGCGGCGGCGCGATCACTCCCCGGTCCTTCTCCGTCGACCTCGACAGGAACCGGCCCGTCGCCCGTTCGGTGGCCGGGAGCGACATGGGGACGCCGATCCCGGCGGTGCGCTTCCCCTACCGCGTCTCCGCCCAGGACCCGGAGGTGCTGCTGGTCACCGCCCGTACCGAGACCTGCGACTGCCACTGGTACCTGGAGCTGGAGTGGTCCTCCCAGGGCCGCGCCGGCACCGTACGCATCGACGACGCCGGACGCCCGTTCCGGACCAGCGGCATCAAGGGGCTGCCCCGCTACTGGTACTCGACGCGCGAGTGGATCCCGCGCACCGACTGAGCAACTCCCCTGCTCCGTCAGACCTGTTGCTCCTGTCACGCCTCCCAGACGGCGGCGGCCGTACGGTCGTCCGCGTACCCCTTGACCCGTACCTGGGCGTCCGCGAGGAACGCGGCGAGGCCCGGCGGGGCGGAGCCGGACCAGCGTCCCGTCAGGTACTCGCACAGTTCGGGCTCGCCGCGCAACGGCTCGGCGAAGCCACCGGTGCAGAGCAGGAGCGTGTCCCCGGGGCGGGCCACGGAGGCGCGGAACCGGAAGGGC
Source organism: Streptomyces sp. NPDC000878 (assembly GCF_053599695.1). Taxonomy (NCBI): domain Bacteria; kingdom Bacillati; phylum Actinomycetota; class Actinomycetes; order Kitasatosporales; family Streptomycetaceae; genus Streptomyces; species Streptomyces sp. NPDC000878. The sequence goes on from NZ_JBSFMT010000007.1 coordinate 113,574, forward strand.
TCGCGGGGCGGTTCGGGGGCGGGCTCGTACGGACTCGGCGGTGTCGTGATCCCGAGGTCCATGGTGAGCCGGTCCCCGTCCGGGGTCTCGTGGGACGGCGAACCGAATCCGACGACGGGTTCACCGGCCGGGATCTCGGCGACCCGGGGTTCGATGTCCTGCCACTCGCCGTCCCGGAGCCGGAACAGTCCGCCCGCGCCGACACCGAAGAAGACGCGCGTACGGCAGTCGGGGTCGGCAGGGAGCAGCAGGCAGCGCAGTCCTGCGGTGTACTCCTCGGGCTCGATGCCCTGTTCGGCGGCGCTCGCCCGGAGCTTGCCGAGGCTGCGGTCGGTGAGCCGGTGCAGCCCCGACTTGAGGTCACCGCGCCGGGCGGCACGGATGTCCTCGGCGAGCCGTGCATGGCTGCGCCCCACCGCGCGCCCGATCCACTGGCACGCCTCGGCGGCGGCCCGGTGCGCGCCGGGCGTGGCACGGGCGCCGGTCGCCATGGCGATGAGGACGAGGGCCTGGTCGCCCGTTCCGAAGCGGGCGGTGAGGAGGGAGTCGCGGCGGGGCTCGCCCCGGAAGCGCGCGGAGTCCCCGCGCAGGGAGACGGCCCGGAGCGTGCTGGCACCGTACTGCGCCCCGTCGAGCACGGTGTCCGCGACGAGGTCCCCCAGGTCGTCGGGGTCGGCGGGCGGGAGGGCGGTGGGCTCGGGGGCGTAGGTGGGGGGACCCGAGCCGACGTGGTCGACGGCGGTGGGAGGCCCGTCGGTGGTGAGCGCGGAGGCGGCGGAGGAGGAGGCGGGCTCGGGTGTTCCGGGGCTCCGCGACTGCTCCTGGTCCTTCGGTGCCTCGGGCGGGATGGCCGGGATGTCCCGACGGGTGGGGGTACGGAGGACTGGGCCCCGGAGGAGGGAGGAGTCGGCCGGGGAGCCGTCCTGGACGGAATCGCGCGGGGCATCGGCCTTCGGCGAGGCCCAGACCGAGTGGGGCGGTGGCCCCGGGACGGGCCTGTCCGGGGGCTCCTCCCGGGCAGATGCGGAGGCGGAGGCGGGGCCGGTCCCGGCGGGCGGACGCGGCGGGGCGTCCCACACGGCATCCGTGACATCCGTGCCGTCCATGCCGTTCGTGGCGTCCGTGATGTCGGCGCCTGCCTCCCGGGTGCTCTCGCGGGCCGCCGCCTCCCCCTCGGCACCACGTGCGGGCGGCTGCGTACGGTCCCGGAAGCCCGGCGGCTTGGGGCCCGGCGGGAAGGTCGCGGGGCCCGGGGGCATGGCGGGCGGCGGCTCCCAGGGGGCGCGGTGCCGCCCGGGCCCGTTGCCGCGCGGCGCGTCCCACATCCCGTAGGGGACCCCGCCACGCTGCGGCGGAAGCGAGACCGGAGGGGGAACGGGTGCGGGCGGGGGTACGGGAACCGGAGGCGGTACGGGCCGCGACGGCAGTGGCGGCAGCGATGACGGTGGCAGAGCGCCCACCCCCAAGTCGTCCCCCACTCCCAAGTCGTCCCACTCCTCGAAGGCACCGGAAGCACCGGAGACACCGAAGGCATCCCCCGACACGCTCTCGCGCCCGAACACCGCATCGTCCTCGTACCCTGCCCCGGACCCGTACTCCGCGTCGACCGTGCCCGCCGCCGAGGCGAACCGGTCGTCCAGGGAGTCGCCCGCGGCCGTGGGCCCGGTGTCCTCGGTGGAGTCGTCGTACAGCTGCCCCCACCAGTCGTCCTCGTGACCGGTGGACCTCTCCCCCTGCTGGCTCATGCCCCCAATTGTCCACCGCACGGGCCGGATGAAAACGGGGCATCCGGAAAATCCGGCGGGGTGTTCCGTCGCGAACGGCGTGTTCGACGGCGTGTCGGATGACATGACGAACAGCCGTACGAAACAAGTCGCCGGGCGGCCCCACCCCCCACGGGAGAACCGCCCGGCGACGCCGGGGTGACCTGACCCACGAGCCCGCGCAGGCCCCACGAGTTCAGGCCTGCGAGGGTCGTACAGCGCGCGTCGAACGTCGAATGCCGTGCACGCCGGTCCGCTCCGACCCGAGTGTGACCGGTCTTCCTTGGGTTCCGCTGTGGTTGGCGGTGGCGACACCCTGGCAGAGGAAAGGGTGGTACGGCGATGATGTACCGAGGCGGGTTTGCGTCGTGGCCGGTTCCCGCCACGGACAACGTTGGGGAGGGCGACGCCCGGTGCTTGCGGCGATAGGCCTGGACGAGGCGCACGAATCGGCGTACCGGGCCCTGGTGGCCGTCGGCGCCGCCGATGTGCCCGATCTCGCACGACGGCTCTCGCTCGGCGAGTACGTCACCGAGCGCGCCCTGCGCCGGCTGGAGCGGCACGGACTCGCCGCTCAGTCGTCGGCGCGGCCCGGCCGCTGGGTCGCCGCGCCGCCCGGGGTCGCGCTGGGCGCTCTGCTCACCCAGCAGCGGCACGAGCTGGAGAAGGCGGAGCTGGCCGCCGCACTGCTCGCCGAGGAGTACCGGGCGCAGGCCGCCGAACCCGCCGTGCACGACCTGGTCGAGGTGGTGACGGGCGCGGCGGCGGTCTCACGGCGGTTCCTCCAGCTGCAACTGGGCGCGAGCGACGAGGTGTGCGCGCTGGTCACCGGGAATCCGGTGGCCGTCACCGGCCCCGAGAACCACGCGGAGGAGCAGGCCGCCGACCGTGGCGTCGAGTACCGCGTGGTCGTCGAACGGTCGGTGCTGGATCTGCCCGCCGGGGTCACCGAGCTGACGGCCGCGCTGAACCGGGGCGAGCGGGTACGGGTCGTGGACCAGGTGCCGACCAAGCTGGTGATCGCCGACCGCTCGCTCGCCCTCGTCCCCCTGACCTCCCGTACGGCGGAGCCCGCCGCGCTCGTCGTCCACGCCAGCGGGCTGCTCGAACTGCTGTCGGGCCTGTTCGAGTCGGTGTGGCGGGACGCGCTCCCGCTGCGCCTCGGCGCGGCCAAGGGCGCGGCGGACGACGGGTTCACGGAGGGTACGCCGGACCAGCCCGAGGCCGCCGACCTGGAGATCCTGTCCCTGCTGCTGGCCGGGCTGACCGACGCGAGCGTCGCCAAACAGCTGGACCTGGGGCTGCGGACCGTACAGCGCCGGGTGAAGCGGCTGATGGAGCTGACGGGCGTGACGACCCGGCTGCAGCTGGGCTGGCACGCGTACGAGCGGGGCTGGGTCGCCCGCGACCGACGCCCCTGATCCCTCGTCGCCCTCGGCACCCTCATCGGCGGTTCCCCTCTCCCCTGACCTGCGGTTTCCCCAGCCCTCAGTCACCCTGGGCAGATGGGAGCGTGGGATCTCCTGCTGATCGGCCTGGTGACGCTGTTCGGTCTGTGCGGAGTTCTGGTGCCCGGGGTGCCGGGGTCGTGGCTCGTGTGGGCCGCGGTCCTGTGGTGGGCGCTGAAGGATCCACGGGCGGTCTCCTGGTGGGTGCTCGTGGGTGCGACCGTCGTCCTGTTCCTGTCCCAGGTGGTGCGCTGGCAGCTGCCCCCGCGCCGACTGCGCGCGAGCGGCGCCACCCCCCGAATGGCGGTGTACGCCGGGACGGGCGCCCTTCTCGGCTTCCTCCTGCTGCCCGTGCTGGGCGCGATCCCGGGTTTCGTGGGCGGTGTCTATCTCCATGAGCGGCTGCGGCTGGGCCGGCACGGTGAGGCGGTGGCGGCGGTGCGGAGGGTGATGCGGTCGGGCGGCACCAGCGTCCTCGTCGAACTCTTCACCTGTCTGCTGATCGCGGGCGCATGGCTGGGGGCCACAATCTGGGGCTGACACATCGGATCTCTCTCAACTTATTGACGCCATCACACACCTTCTCTACGTTGCCTTCCGGGATAGCTCCGATGAATGACCGATCCGAGCCGCCGGGAGGCAATGTGCCCAGCCCGTCCAGACGTACCGTCCTCGCCACCGGATCCGCCCTGGGCGGCGGGCTCCTCACCGGAGGACTGCCCACGCAGGCTCAGGCCTCCGTCGACCCCTGGCGCACCGTCCTCGACGACGCCGACCTCGTCTGGCAGCGGATGCCGACCACCTGGTACGAGGGCCCGTATCTCGGCAACGGCTTTCTCGGCTCCGGCATCTACGCCGACCCCGACGCGCCCACCAAGGCCGTCCGTTTCCATGTCCAGCACTCCGAAGTGCAGGACCACAGGCCCGAGTTCGGCTCCCTCTTCGGGCTGGCGCGGCTGCCCATCGGGTACTTCACGCTGGAGCCGGTGGGCGCGATCACCGGTCTCGACTGGCGGCTCGGGCTGCGCGACGCCGAACTCACCGGCACGCTCACCACCGACCGGGGCACCCTCGCCCTGCGCGCCCTGGTGCACAACGACCGCTCGGTCCTCGCCGTCGAGGTCACCCCGAGCGAGGGCGAACGCGGCTTCCGGTGGGTGTTCCACCCGGCCGACGCGATCAGCCCGCGCGCCGCCTTCAAACCACTGCCGGACGGCTACCGGGGCAACGAGCCCGCCCGGGTGGAGGAACACAGCGGTGTCCGGGCCGCCGTACAGCCGCTGCTGGCGGGCGGTGAGCATGTGACGGCGTGGCGGGAGCGCCACGGCCGGGGTGCGAGCCGGACGCTCTACGTGCACGTGGCGCACTCGTACCCGAGGCGTACGGCACTCGGCCGGGCCCTCAAGGAGATCCGCAGGGCCTCCCAACTCCCCTACTCCGCCCTCGCGTCGACCCACCGGGCCTGGTGGCACGCCTACTACCGCAGGAGTTTCCTCTCCCTCCCAGACGCCCGTATCCAGCGCTTCTACTGGATTCAGCTCTACAAGACGGCGTCGGCCGCCCGCCGGGACGCGCCCGTGATGGCGACCTGCGGCCCCTGGCTGGAGCCCACCCCCTGGCCCAATACCTGGTGGAACCTCAACGTGCAGCTGGAGTACTGGCTGATCCACGGCTCCAACCATCTCGAACTCGACGCCGTGACAAGGGCGTTGAGCGAGTTCCGGGACAACCTGGCCCAGGAGACGGCACAGCCGTACCGCGCCGACTCGCTCGGTATCCCGCGCACCACCGACCCCCAGCTCGCGAACGGCGCCGCCAGCACCCTGATGGGCTACGGCGTGGGCATCCCCGGCCAGGACCCGCCAACTCCCGAGGTGGGCAACCTGACTTGGGCCCTCCACAACGTCTGGCTCAGCTACCGCCACACCATGGACGAGCGGATCCTCCGCGATGTCCTGTACCCGCTCCTCCGCAAGGCGGTGAACTACTACCTGCACTTCCTGGAGCCGGGCCCGGACGGCAAGTTGCACCTGCCGGCCACCTTCTCCCCGGAGTACGGCGGCAACTCCCGGGACTGCAACTACGACCTGATGCTGCTCACCTGGGGCTGCCGTACCCTCCTCGAATCCGCCGAACTGCTGGGCGTCAAGGACACGTTGGCGCCGCGCTGGCGCGAGGTCCTGGCACGGCGGGTGGCGTATCCGACCGACGCGAACGGCTTCATGATCGGCGCGGACATCCCCTTCGCGAAGTCCCACCGCCACTACTCGCATCTGCTCGCGGTCTATCCGCTGTACGAGCTGACCGGCCGCACACCGGACGAACGGGCCCTGATCGAGCGGTCGTTGGCGCACTGGGTGGGCTTCGAGGGCGCCTTGCAGGGCTACACGTTCACCGGCGCGGCCTCGATGTCGGCACTGCTGGGCAAGGGCGAGGACGCGCTCGCCTACCTGGGTGAGCTGATGACCCGTTTCATCCAGCCCAACACCATGTACAAGGAGTCGGGCCCGGTGATCGAGACGCCTCTCTCGGCCGCGCAGTCCCTGCACGACATGGTCTGCCAGTCCTGGGGCGGGATCATCCGCGTGTTCCCTGCGCTGCCGACCGCGTGGGCGGACCTCACGGTGCACGACTTCCGTACGCAGGGGGCGTTTCTGCTGAGCGCGGTCCGCGAGGACGGTGTCACACGCTGGGTGCGTCTGGTCAGCGAGGCGGGCGCACCCTGTGTCGTACGGCACGGCATCGCGGGCCGGATCGACGTACGGGACGACCGAGGCCGCGCCCTGCGCTACGCGGACCTCGGCGAGGGGACGATCCAACTCGCCCTGCGGAAAGGCGAGTCGGCGACCGTCACGGCCCGGGGCGACCGCCCGGACCTGACGATCGCCCCGGTCCGCCCGAACGCACAAGCCCCACGCTGGGGCCTGCCACTGCTGCTCACAGACGCATGAGGTCCGCGAGATCGATCGCGTCGGCCATGGCACGCATGCCGGCGTCGTTGAAGTGGAGGTGGTCGCCGGGGTCGTAGGCGGCGCGCATACGGTGCGGGAACTCCGGGTCGCGGACGGCGGCGTCGAAGTCGACGACCGCGTCGAAGAGGCCGCTGTCGCGGATGAAGGTGTTCACGGTCCGGCGTACGGACTCACGGGCCTCCTTCCACTGGGCGTGGCCGGCGTACGGGGTGATGGTGGCGCCGATCACGCGGATGCCGCGGGCGTGGGCGCGGGCCACGAGGGTCCGGTAGGCCTGCTCGAAGGCGCGCGGATCGGTCTCGGCCGGGGTCCCGTTGATGTCGTTGATGCCCTCGAACACGATCACCGCGCGGACCCCGGTCCGGGAGAGGACGTCGGCGCCGAAGCGGCTCAGGGCGCGTGGGCCGACGCCGTCGAGGAGGAGACGGTTGCCGGAGATACCCGCGTTGAGGACGCCGAGGCGGCGGTTCGGGGGCAGTGCGGCGAACCGGTCGGCGAGGCGGTCGGGCCAGCGGCGGTTGGTGTCCGAGGTCGTGCCGCCGCCGTCGGTGAGGGAGTCGCCGAGCGCGACCACGCTCCCGGCGGCGGGTGCGTCGAGGACGTCCACGCCGGTCACGTAGTACCAGGAGGTGGTGGTCCTGGTGTAGGCGTCGCCGTCCTCCGCGTCGGCCCAATCGCCGCTCAGGGCAACGAAGTTGGTCTGCTTGGCCGTACGGTGGTAGGTCGCCGGTCCGGAGTCGTCCGGGGTGTGGACGGTGACGAGCAGGTTGGCGCCGTACGGCACGACGAGGTCGACGGCGTCGGTGACGCGGTCCTGGCCCGCCGGGATGGTCACCGTGGGGGCGCCCGCGAAGGTGGCCGTACGCATCGAACCGGGTTCGGCGTCCGGGCTCTTGGGCACGCCGGGTTCCTGGAGGGCGACGGTGACGGCACCGAGGTGGAGCGGCTCGGTGCCGAGCCGGTTGGTCAGCCGGACCCGGAGCGCGCTGCCGCCGACGCTGAGATGCAGGACGTTGCGGAAGGAGGCGCCGGGCCTGGCCGCGACGGTTCCGGAGGCGGCGGCGGCCCAGGTGCCGGTCCAGAGCCGGGGAACGGGGGTTTCCGCACCGGAGGAAACAGGTGAAGGGGCCGGGGACAGGAGGAGAGCGGTGGGCCCCTCGTCGGCTGTCGCGGCGGGCGGGACGAGCGCCAGGGCGGTCACCAGGGCCGCGAGGATGTGCCGAACCATGATCGCGCGGGTCATGGGCGCATGGTTCCCCAAATGATCACCGGCGCCACGACGATGTCACACCCATGGCGGCACGCACTTACGTTCGCACGTACACCCGCGTTTCCGCTGCGCCCGCCGGGGCAGCCGTGTTTGGCTGCCGCCATGACCGAATTCAGCGCGGCCGAGCGCGCCTATCTCCGGACCCAGCGGCTGGGACGGCTGGCCACCGTCGACCCCCACGGGCAGCCACAGGCGAACCCCGTCGGTTTCTTCCCGCAGGACGACGGGACGATCCTGATCGGCGGCCTGTCGATGGGCACCACCAAGAAGTGGCGCAACCTGGAGAAGAACCCGAAGGTCGCGCTGGTCGTCGACGACATCGTGAGCGTCCGCCCCTGGAAGGTGCGGGGCGTCGACATCCGAGGCGAGGCCGAACTCCTCACGGGGCCCCACGAGTTGGGCCCGCACTTCAGCGAGGAGGTGATCCGCGTCCACCCGAGGCGGATCCACAGCTGGGGTCTGGAGGAGCAGGGCGAGGGCTGAGCCTAAGGGGCGAGGGGGACGCCCTCCAGGCCGAGCAGCCGGCGCTTGCGGTCGAGGCCGCCCGCGTACCCCGTGAGGGAGCCGTCCGCGCCGATCACCCGGTGACAGGGCCGGACGACGAGCAGCGGATTGGCGCCGATCGCACCGCCGACGGCCCGTACGGCGGCCCGGGAGGCCCCGATCCGCGCGGCGATCCACCCGTACGTGGTGGTCTCCCCGTAGGGAACCGAGTCAAGGGCGTCCCAGACCCGCTGCCGGAATTCGGTCCCGGAACTCCTCAACTCGACCTGGAACTCAGTGAGTTCACCGGCGAAGTAGGCGGCGAGCTGTTCGCCCGCCGCACGGAAGGCCCCGGGGTCGTGCCGCCAGCCGTCCTGTACGGTCCGGCCGCCCTTCTGCCCGGGCACGGAGAGGGAGGTCAGCGCACCCGACTCGTCGGCGGTGAGGAGAAGCCGGCCGAGAGGGCTGTCGAGGAAGGTCCAACGGGGGGACGGGGAAGCGGGCATACGCCCATTCTCCGGCAGGGGCGGGGGCGCCTCTGGCGGAAATCGGACATGACGTTCCCCGCTCCCCCGCCCCCTTACCGCAGCCGCCCCCGCTTCGCCTCCATCGCCGCCTTCCCCTCCGCCCCCTTCTTCTTCCAGTCCTTGCGGATCTCCGCACGCAGCCGCGCATCCGTCTTGGCGACGATGTACTGGTTCTCCCGCACCAGCTTCCGGTAGCTGTCGAGGCGTCGATGAGCCAGCGCGCCTGAGTCGACCGCGCCCAGCACCGCGCACCCCGGCTCCGCCGTGTGGGCGCAGTCCTGGAAGCGGCAGTCGGCGGCCAGTTCCTCGATCTCGGCGAAGACCTGCCCGACGCCGGTACCGGCGTCCCAGAGGCCGACGCCACGCAGCCCCGGTGTGTCGATGAGGACGCCCCCGCCGGGCAGGGCGAGCAGGTTGCGGGTGGTCGTGGTGTGCCGGCCCTTGCCGTCGGCGTCACGGGTGGCCTGGACCTCCATGACGTCCACGCCGAGGAGCGCGTTCGCGAGCGTCGACTTGCCCGCACCGGACTGCCCGAGCAGCACGGCCGTACCGTCGGAGACGACCGCCGCGAGGACGTCGATGCCGTCCCCGTTGGCGGAGCTGACGGGGAGCACCGGCACCCCGGGGGCAGCGGCCTCGACGTCCTCGACCAGATACGACAGGGTCGTCGCGTCCGGTACCAGGTCGGCCTTGGTGAGCACCACGACCGGCTGCGCGCCCGATTCCCAGGCCAGCGCCAGGAACCGTTCGACGCGGCCGAGGTCGAGTTCGACGGCCAGCGACACGGCGACGATGGCGTGGTCGACGTTGGCCGCGAGGATCTGACCCTCGGACCGCTTGGAGGAGGTGGACCGTACGAACGCGCTCCGGCGTGGCAGATACGTACGGACGTAACGCGGATCACCGGCCGGTTCGACGACGGCCCAGTCGCCGGTGCACACGACCCGCAGCGGATCGTTGGGCGTGACGAACGCGGTGTCGGCGCGCAGCACGCCGTCGGCGGTGGCGACGTCGCACTGGCCCCGGTCGACCCGGATCACGCGCCCGACGAGCAGCCCTTCGGCGGCGTACGGGGCGAATGCGGCGGCCCATGCGTCGTCCCAGCCGTAAGGGACGAGCGAGTGTGAGGAGAGGGAAGTCAAGGGAGACCCTTCACAAGGGTGGCCCCGGCGCGCGCACTTGGGCGCGAAGGAAAAGGAAGTGGATGTCAGCCGGTGGCCACGGAGGTGGACTTGATGAACTTCTGGATGCGGGCAGCGCCCATCACAGAGACAGCCATCGGTCACACCTCCTGCTCTTCACTCGGCCGGCAGCGGCAGCCACCGGCCACCGCGCGATTCGCCCCCACCATAGAGGCGTACGCCCTCGGGCGCCACGGAATATGGATCCCCTCGCCGTTCGATGAGGCGACACTTGCCTGCTAGGCAAATAAAATCGCCCTGCAGGTTGACCGCGCGCGTCGCCCGGCCGATCCTGAGTGCATCCGCAGGGACCCGTGACTCGCAGGAGGAAGAGCAAAATGGCAACGTTCGTACTGATTCACGGTTCCTGGGGCGGAGGCTGGGTCTGGGACCGGATGCGACCCGTCCTGGAAGAGGCCGGCCACCGTGTACTGACCCCCACGCTCACCGGATTCGCCGAGAAACACGATCTGTCCCGGCCGGAGGTGGGGCTCTCCGTCAATGTCCAGGAGATCGCCGACCTGCTCACCGCCGAGGAGGTGGGTGACGCGATCCTCGTGGGCCACAGCTACGGCGGCATGGTCATCACCGGAGTGGCGGCCCTTGTTCCGGATCGCATCAGCCGGCTCGTGTACGTGGACGCCTTCGCCCCCACCACCGGCGAGTCGGCCTTCACGATGCTGCCCTGGCTGGCAGACGCGTTCACAGCCCCCGAGGGAGGCCCGGACTGGGAGGTCGCCCCGCTGGACCCTCGCGCGCTCGGCGCGGACGAGGACGGCGCCACGTGGCTGGAGGGCCGGCTGACCCCCATGCCTCGCCTCACCCACGCCGAACCGCTGGGACCCGGCAGCGAGGACGTCCTCGAGGGCAAGCAGGTGACCTACATCCACTGCGCGGCCCAGGAGTTCTTCAACGACACCGCCGCCGCCGTGACCAAGCGCGGGTTCCGCCTTGTCACCCTCACCGAGGTCACCCATGTCGAGGTGCTGGTGCGACCGCAGGTGCTGGGCCGCGAACTCCTCGCGCTCCTCTGACCGGTTCGCGAACGGTCAGCGCCGGGGTTTCGGTGCCGGAACCGGGTGATGCATCGGCATCGTCGCGGCAGTCGAGGCGACCAGCACGGTGGCGGGCTCCTCGCTCTTGTTGGTCAACCGGTGAACCTTCGACGAGTCGAAGTGAAGGGAATCGCCGGCGCTCAGCGTGATGTCCTTGCCGTCCAGGCGGAAGAGGACGTCGCCCGACAGGACGTGCAGCCACTCTTCGCCCGCGTGCCTGGCGTCCTTGGTCGACTTTCCGGGCTCCACCTCCACGCGGATGACCGCGATCGTCGACCCCGGGCCGCTCAGGACGGTGTAGTGGCCGTCCTGCCCGGGGTGCTCGACCGCGTCACCGGCCCGTACGAGGTGGTAGTCCTCCGGTTCCTGCTCCTGGATCAGCTCGCTCACCGAGAGCCCGTACACCCGGGCGATCTGGAGGAGGCTGCCGATGGACGGCTGCCGGTGCCCCTTCTCCAGACGGGAGAGGTGTGTGACGGAGATACCGGTCTGCTCGGACAAGGTCACCAGCGTGATGCCGCGTTCGCCGCGCAGGTCCTTCAGCCGATGACCTACCCAGGTGTCTACGTCGCTCTCGTTCGCCATGGCCGCAAGATACACGCCTCCCAGACAAAGGATGTTGCCGAGTTGGCGAATATCGGGGAGTGACCCGCCCCCTCACCGTCCGGCAAGGATCGCGGCCACCCCTGATTCGAACCGCTCGCCGAAGGACGTCGGCGCGAGATGTCCGGCGACGCGATGGAGGGAGGGGTAGGCCGTCTCGGAGATCGCGCTCGCCAGGATGTCGCCCAGCGGGCGCTGGCCGGCCGCCTGCTCCTCCTGCGTGAGGCCCAGAGTGAAGTAGATGACCGCCCACGCCGTCCACGCGGCCTCGCGGTCACTCAGGTCGCACTTCAGCAGCGCCTCCACCAGGATCTCCGCGAAGCGCAGGGTGTGCGGCTCGGCGGCATAGGTGCCCACCACCAGCGCGGCCCCGTCACGATGGGACAGCAGGGCGCGGCGGTAGCGGCGGGTCAACTCGCGGGCACGTTCGTCGGGGGCGGCCGGCAGGTCGGTCAGCGGGATCTCGCCGAGTACGGCGTCCGCCATGAGCTCCAGCATTCGGGCCTTGGTCTTCACATGCCACTGCACGGTGTTGATCCGCACACCGAGGCGGTCGGCGACCGCTCTCGTGGACACCGCGTCCAGGCCCTTTTCGTCCAGGAGATCAAGTCCCGCGCGGATCACCGTGGCCGGATCCAGTCGGTCACTCTGTTGCCTATTGGTCACTGACCTAGTTTACTGCACCCCGAAGGACTTGGTCAGTGACCAAGAACCCAATCGAGAAGAGGTGGCTCCGTGAAAACACAGCAGGTGGAAACGCAGCAGGTCGTCATCGCCGGAGGCGGCCCCGTCGGACTCTGGCTCGCCGCCGAACTACGGCTGAACGGCATCTCCGTCACCGTCCTGGAAGTACGCACCGAGATCGACCAGCGCTCCAAGGCGCTCACGGTGCACCCGCGCGGCGTCGAGGTACTGGCCTCACGCGGGATTCACCAGCGGTTCCTCGACGAGAGCCTGAAGATCTCCACCGGCCACTTCGCCAACCTCGCCAACCGGCTCGACTTCGCCGTCCTGGACACCCCGTTCCCCTACACCCTCTTCATCCCCCAGGCCCGCACCGAGGCGCTCTTCGAGGAGTACGCCCTCGGGCTCGGGGCCACCGTCCGGCGCGGGCATCGCGTCACCGGCTTCACCGAGCACACGGACTCGGTGACCGTGCGGGTGGAGGGCCCGGAGGGGCCGTACGAGATCGCGGCCGAGTACATCGCCGGCTGTGACGGCACCAGGAGCACCGTGCGCGAGGCCGCCGGCATCGACTTCCCCGGCACGCCCTCCACCTGTCTCGGCTGGCTCGGCGACGTCCTCCTCGACAACCCGCCGGCGCCCGGTTTCAACCGTTTCAACGAGCGCGGCGGACTGATGGTCGCACCGCTGCCCGACAACCGGTGGCGTGTCGTCGGCACCAGCCCCGACAGCATGACCACCGAGTGGCCCGGCGACCTCACGATGGACGAACTGCGGCAGAAGGCCATCGACATCGCCGGTGACGACTTCGGCATGCGCGACCCGTCCTGGCTCTCCCGCTTCGGCAACGCCACCCGCCTTGCCGCCCACTACCGGCGCGGACGCGTCGTGCTCGCGGGCGACGCCGCCCACCAGCACTTCCCCACCGGCGGCGTCGGCATGAACGTCGGCTTCCAGGACGCCTTCAACCTCGGCTGGAAGCTGGCCGCGACGATCGACGGCTGGGCCCCGGACGGACTGCTGGACAGCTACCACACCGACCGTTATCCGGTCGGTGAGCAGCTGATGGAGCACAGCCGCGCCCAGACCTACCTGTTCCACGCCTTCTCGCCCGAGGGGCTCGCCCTGCGGGACCTGCTCAGCCGGATGGTCCCCGAGTCACGGGAGTTCAGCGACTTTCTGGCCGGCCGGCTCACCGCGCTCGACGTCGCCTACCCGAGCACCGACCCGACGGCCCACCCGGTGACCGGCACCCGCGCCCCCGACCTCACTCTCACCGGCACGGACAGCACCCTGTTCGGCGCCCTGCGGGCGGACTCGTACGTCCTGCTCGATCTCACCGTCGGCGATGCACTCTCCGACCGCGCTCAGGAGCGGATCACCGTGCACGGCGGGGCGCCCGACCGGACACGGGCCGCCTGGGAGGACGTACGCGCCGCCCTGATCCGGCCCGACGGACATGTCGCGTGGGCCTGGACGGAGGAGGACGACACCAAGCTGGCGGCACAGGTGGACGCGGTCGTCACCACGACCCTCGGCCGCTAGAAAGGGACCGGAGTCATGAATCTCGGACTGAAGGACAGGGTGTACGTCGTCACCGGTGGCACGCGCGGGCTGGGCTACGCCGTCGCGCGCGAACTGGTCGCCGACGGGGCCAAGGTGGTCGTCACCGGCCGCGACGAGAAGCGCGCCGCCGAGGCGGCGGCCGAGCTGGGGCCGAACGCGGCCGGCGTCGCCGTGGACAACTCCGACCCGCAGGCGCCGCAGCAACTGATCGCCACCGCACGGGAGTTGTTCGGCGGCTTCGACGGCATCCTCGTCAGCGTCGGCGGACCGCCCGCGGGCAACGTGGCGGACAACACCGACGAGCAGTGGCAGGCGGCCTTCGAGTCGGTGTTCCTGGGCGCGGTACGGCTCGCCCGGGCTGCAGCCGCGGAACTGGGGGACGGGGGTTCCATCGGGTTCGTCCTGTCCAGCACGGCGTACGAACCCGCCCCCGGCATGGTCATCTCCAACGGGCTGCGGCCCGGACTCGCCGGGTTCGCCAAGTCGCTCGCGGACGAGCTGGGCCCGCGTGGAGTCCGTGTCTTCGGGCTGCTGCCGGGGCGGATCGGTACGGATCGCATGCGCGAGCTGGACGGGCTGTCCCCCGATCCCGCGACCAGGCGGGCCGCCAACGAGGCCGGGATTCCGCTGCGGCGGTACGGGGCGCCGGAGGAGTTCGGCCGCGCGGGCGCCTTCATGCTGTCGCCGGCGGCCTCCTACGTCACCGGGGTGATGCTGTCGGTGGACGGCGGGGCCCGGCGCGGTTTCTGACGTCGTCAGGTCATGGCACACGGCAGCGGCCATCGCGGGGGTTCGCGATGGCCGCTCCGTACTGGGGAGATCAGGCGGGGTTCGCTTCAGGCCCGCGTGCGAGCAGTTCGCGCCACCGCTCGACGATGACATCGACCGCCGTGTCGCCCTCGGGGATGAGGTCGCCCAGCACGGGGAAGTCGTGGACCTGCCCGGCGACGCGGAGCAGGGGTGCGTCGACCCCGGCGGCGTGCAGAGCGCGGGCGTACTCCTCCCCGGCGTCTCGGAGCGGGTCGTACTCGGCTGTGACGACCAGGGCCGCGGGTGTGCCCGCCAGTTCGGTGGCGGCGGCCGGGGACAGCCGGGGGTCCGACAGATCCTGGCCGGGGGCGTAGAGGCTGATCCAGTGCTCGAACTCGCTCGTCGACACGAAGTAGCCCTTGGCGAACTCGACGTAGGAGCCACGGCGATGGCCGAGGTTCACCGCCGCGCAGATGAGCAGTTGGGCACGTACCGTGAACTCGTCCGTGGACCGCGAGGCCTGTGCCACGACCGCGGCGAGATTGCCCCCGGCGCTGTCACCACCGACGAGGATCCCCGGTCCGCCGGCCTTGAGGTCGGTGGCGTTCCGGCTGAGCCAGGCCGCTGCGGCGAGCGCGTCCTCGACGGCGGCGGGGTACGGGTTCTCGGGTGCCAGCCGGTAGTCGACGTTCACCACCACTCCCCCGCTGCGAGCGGTGAGCTTGCGGCACAGGGCGTCAGCGGTGTTGAGCCCGCCGACCGACCATCCGCCGCCGTGGAAGTACAGCAGCGGCGGCAGGTCAGAACTACCATCCGGACTGCCTTCCGGGTGATAGACCCTCGCGGGGACGGTTCCTGACGGCGTCGGTATATCGACATCGAAGGAGGAGCCGACCCGGTCACCCGGGCCGAAGCTCGCCGCCAACGTGTCGAGTTGAAGCCGGGCCTGCTGAATGGGAAGGTCCGCCAACGACGGCCCGTCCGAGGCCATGTCGATGAGGCGCTGCACGCCAGGGAGAAGCGGCATCAGGAGTCCTTTGTCGTCAGCACCGCGAAACCGTCGATCTCGATGAGCCACTCGGGCAGGCCGAGCGTCTGCACACCGAGGAAAGTGCTCGCCGATACCGGCCACTTGCCGTCAAAAGCACGCTGACCCGCGGCGAAGATGGGGCCGATCAGCTCAGGTCTGTGACCGACGACATGGATCGTGTTCTTGATCAGATCGTCCGGAGTGGCGCCGGCGGCTTCCAGCGCGGCCCTGAAGTTGCGAAAGGCCTGTTCGGCCTGCGCTTCATGGTCACCGGGTCCGACAAGCTCGCCCTCGGGGTCGAGCGCGATCTGCCCGGCGATCGCGATGAAGCGGCTGCCCGTACCGATCGCCGCGTGGGTGTAGAGGCCCTGGATCGGGGGCGCGACAGTGTCCGGGTTCACTCGTTGAATCGACATTGCGTCTCCAGTCTGATCGCGGGGTCACCGCAGGACGTCGGGCTCCTCGTCCACCACGAGTCCGGCGAGGAGGTTGAAGTTGTGCCGGGCCATGTTGGCGTTGCTGAACTGCCGGTGAGCGAGCCTTACTTCCTCGTCGCTCATGATTCGCGGCTTGCCCGCCGCGTCGGCCAGCAGTTGCATCTGGCAGGCCCGGTCCATCGTGATGAACCACCAGGCCGCCTCCTCGACGGACCGCCCCACGGTGAGCAACCCGTGGTGGCGCAGGATCGCCGCCCTGCTGTCTCCCAGCCGGTCGGCGATGCGCTCGCCCTCCGCCTTCTCCAGCACGAGGCCCTTGTACTCGTCGAAGAGCACATGGTCCCCGGCGAAGGCGCACGATTCCTGGACGATCGGGTCGAGAAGCTTGTTCAGCGAGGCGAACGCCCGGCCGTGGATCGTATGGGCGTGCGCGACGGCGACCGCGTCGGGGCGCGCGTGGTGGATCGAGGAGTGGATCCAGAACGCGGCCTTGTTGGTGCGGCGCTCGCCCTCGATCACCTGCCCCTGCTCGTCGATGAGCAGCAGGTCGCTCACCCGGATCTTCGAGAAGTGCACGGCGTACGGGTTGACCCAGAACCGGTCGGGGAATTCCGGGTCGCGTGCCGTGATGTGTCCTGCGATGCCTTCGTCGAATCCGTACCGAGCGAAGATCCGGAAGGCGATCGCGAGCTGTTCCTTGCGGTGCCGGCGTTCGGACTCGACCGACCCCTTCGCGTCCGCCAGCTGCGGTATGTCGAGCTCGCCGATGCTGTCCAGATCCTTGGCTCCGGCGCTCTCAGTCGACACGGACATGTGCTCACGCCTCCCTGTTCGGTGCTGCTGGGCCTCCTTCAGCGTGCGCCCGGCAAACCAGGGAAGTCAACCCAGTAGGCAAATAGATGTGCCCCCTGGGCAAATTCTGTTCCACAGGAGCCGCTGGATCAGGCTCGGCCGTCCCGCCGCCACGCACCCAGCACCATCAGGGTTTTCGTCCCGATCACCGGCCCCGAACGGCGCAGCCGGTCGATGACGTCCCGCAGATGCTGGACGCCGGACACACGGACCCGGACCAGCGCGTCGGGATCCCCGGCCACCGTGAAGACCTCCAGCACCTCCGTGACGCTGGTCGCCGCCATGGTGATCATCTCGACCTTCACATCACCCGAGAACCTCAGCTCGACGAAGGCCTCGAAACTGGACCCGAGCTTGCCGTGATCCAGGACGACCGTGTAGCCCGCGATCACCCCGACCCGTTCGAGGCGGTCGATACGCCGTTTCACGGCGGAGGGGGACAGGCTGACCTGCTCCGCGATCTCCGTGACCGACCGCCGGCCGTCCTGCACCAGCAGGTCGATGATCATGCTGTCGACACTGTCGACGTGCTCGGTACCGGACATGGACATACCTCACCAGTAAGCGGGTTCTTTGCATGAAACCTTGATCGAACTTCATGAAGTTTGCACGCTTGACAATTTCTCAGCAGGTTAATTGCACCGTGGGCAGCGCGCTGTCGACTGTAGTCCCATCCACGAGGACGAAGACCGCAGGAGAGGGCTCAGCAGTGAAAGTAGAACGCGAGCTGCCATCCCGTGAGGCCTATGACCTGCTGGAACTGGTCACGGACGTCGCCGACAAGGAACTGGGGCCACGGGCCGCCGAGTTCGAGGACAGGAGCGAGTTCCCCCGCGAGGTCTTCCGTCTCCTGGGCGAGGTCGGGCTGCTCACTCTGCCGTTCGGTGAGGACGTCGGCGGCGGGGGCCAGCCGTACACGGTCTACCTCCAGGTGCTGGAGGAGATCGCCGCGCGGTGGGCCGCGGTGGCCGTCGGCATGAGTGTGCACACGCTGTCCTGTCACCCGGTGACCGCGTTCGGCACCGAGGCGCAGCGGGCCGAACTCCTGCCGCGGATGCTGAGCGGCGAGGCGCTGGGCGCGTACTCCCTGTCCGAGGCCCACGCGGGTTCCGATCCCGGGGCGCTGCGCGCGTCCGCCGTACAGGAGCCGCACGGCTGGACCGCACGGGGCACGAAGGCCTGGGTCACACACGGTGGTCAGGCCGATTTCTACACCGTGTTCCTGCGGACCTCCCCCGACGCGAGCGGGGGCATCTCCTGCTTCCACGTCGACGCCGGCACGGCAGGGCTGGTCGCGGGAACACCGGAACGCAAGATGGGCCTGCGCAGCTCGACCACCGCCGAGATGCACTTCGAGGACGCGATCATCCCCGAGGACAGACTCGTCGGCGCTCCCGGCCAGGGACTCCAGATCGCCCTCTCGGCGCTCGACGCGGGCCGGCTCGGCATCGCCGCGGTCGCCGTCGGTATCGCGCAGGCCGCTCTGGACTACGCGGTTGGCTACGCCCGGGAGCGGCAGACGTTCGGGCGAGCGGTCATCGAGCACCAAGGCGTCGGATTCCTGCTGGCCGACATGGCCGCCAGGACCGAAGCCGCCCGGGCGACCTACCTGGTCGCCGCACGCCGCAAGGACAACGGCCAGCCGTACACCCGGCAGGCCAGTGTCGCGAAGCTGATCGCGACCGACACGGCGATGGCGGTCACGACCGACGCGGTGCAGGTGCTCGGCGGCGCGGGATACGTGCTCGACCACCCGGTGGAGCGGTTCATGCGGGAAGCGAAGATCACGCAGATCTTCGAGGGCACCAACCAGATCCAGCGCCTGGTGATCAGCCGCCAACTCGCGGGTCCCGCACGCTGACCGGCTTCGCGGCTCCACCCCTTCATGCCTACACACGAGGAGAACCGCCGTGCAGTATCGCGATGCCGTAGCCGTCGTCTCCGGCGGCGCTTCCGGCCTCGGGCGTGCCGTGGTCGAGAGGTTGCACCGGCAGGGAGCCACCGTGGTGGTCCTGGACCTGCCCACCGGAGCGGGCCGCGAGTTGGCCGACCACCTCGGCGAGCGCGCACACTTCGTGGCGGCCGATGTCACGGACGCGTCCGAGGTGCGGGCGGCGTTCGCCGAGGCCGTTGAACTCGGCACGGTGCGGGTGGCCGTCAACTGCGCCGGGGTGGCCACACCCGGACGGATCATCGGCAGCCGGGGTGTGCTCCCGCTCGACCAGTTCCGCCATGTGGTGGACATCAACCTCGTGGGGACCTTCAACGTCCTGAGCAACGCCGCGGCGGTGATGGCGGGCAGTGATCCGGTCGACGGCGACCGCGGGGTCATCGTCTGTACGGCCTCCATCGCCGCGTACGACGGACAGATCGGGCAGGCCGCCTACGCCGCCAGCAAGGGCGGCGTCGTCTCGCTGACGTTGTCCGCCGCACGGGACCTGGCGGACAAGGGCATCCGAGTGGTCACCGTCGCGCCCGGACTGTTCGACACCCCGCTCATGGCAGGACTGCCTCAGAAGGCGCGTGCGGCGCTGGAGGTCTCCGTGCCCCATCCCTCCAGGCTGGGTGCGCCGGACGAGTACGGCGCGCTGGTCGAGCACATCATCGACAACTCCATGCTCAACGGCTGCGTGATCCGCCTCGACGGAGCGCTCCGTATGGCACCGCGCTGACGCGCAGCGGTGCTTGCTGTCCAGTCATCCGCCGGCGCTCCGACCGGCGTATCCGAAACGAGAGCCGTGATGCCACGTAAGCAAGCCAGGTCGACCGACGACGCCCAACCCGCCGACGGTCCGATCCAGTTCCTCTCGCCCGAGGGCGTACTCGGGCCCGACAGCAGGCTCGAACTCCCTCCCGCGATCGATCTGTTGGCCCTCTATCGAGACATGTCACTGGTACGCCGCCTGGATTCCGAGGCGATCGCGCTCCAGCGTCAGGGGGAACTGGGCCTGTGGCCTTCACTGCGCGGTCAGGAGGCGGCCCAGGTCGGCGCGGCCCACGCGCTGGCCGAGCAGGACATGGTGTTCCCCACCTACCGGGAACACGGCGTGGCCTGGTGCCGCGGACTCGATCCGGTGTCACTCCTCGGCCTCTTCCGCGGTTCGACGCTGGGCGGCTGGAACCCGTACGAGCGTCGCTTCGGTCTCTACACCCTGGTCATCGGCGCACAGACCCTGCACGCGGTCGGCTACGCCATGGGCCTGGTCCGGGACGACGTGATCGGCTCCGGGGACGACACCCGCGACGCCGCGGTGCTGGTCTTCCTCGGTGACGGAGCCCTGAGCGAGGGCGAGACCAACGAAGCGTTCCTCTGGGCCGCCGCCCAGAACCTCCCCGTGGTCTTCTTCTGCCAGAACAACCAGTGGGCCATCTCCGCTCCCTACAGCGTGCAGAGCCGGGTCCCCGTCGCCCAGCGCGCGGCCGGCTTCGGCTTTCCCGGCGTGCGCGTCGACGGCAACGACGTGCTGGCCTGTTTCGCGGCGACCGGTGAAGCGCTGGCCCGTGCCCGGTCCGGCGGCGGGCCGACCCTGATCGAGGCGGTGACCTACCGGATCAACGCGCACACCACCGCCGACGATGCCACCCGGTACCGCCCGTCCGCCGAGACCGACGAGTGGGCGGCCAAGGATCCGCTGGAGCGGCTGCGCCTGCACCTCACCGCGAGCGGTGAGGCCGACGAGGAGTTCTTCGCCGACATCGAGCGGCGAGAACAGGAACTGGCCGAACACCTGAGGGCCGGCTGCCGGTCCCTGCCCGCGCCGGACGACGCCTCGTCCTTCGAGAACACCTACACCGACATGCCGGCCGAGCTCGGGCGGCAACTGGCCGAGCACACGGAGTTCCTCGCCTCCGGCCCGGAGATCGGAGCCACTCGATGAGCATCTCCATGGTCAAGGCCCTCAACAACGGGCTTCGCAAAGCCCTCACGGACGATCCCAAAGTCCTGCTGATGGGCGAGGACATCGGACGGCTGGGCGGGGTGTTCCGGGTCACCGACGGCCTGCAGAAGGAGTTCGGCAGCCTGAGAGTCATCGACACCCCCCTCGGTGAGGCGGGCATCGTCGGCTCCGCCATCGGTCTCGCCATGCGCGGTTACCGCCCGGTGTGCGAGATCCAGTTCGACGGCTTCGTCTACCCGGCCGTCAACCAGATCGTCAGCCAGCTCGCGAAGCTCCGGCACCGCTCGGGCGGTGTGATCACCCTCCCCGTGGTCATCCGCATCCCGTTCGGCGGCGGCATCGGCTCCATCGAGCACCACTCGGAATCACCCGAGGTCTACTTCGCCCACACCGCCGGACTCAAGGTCGTCACCTGCTCCAACCCGCAGGACGCGTACGACATGATCCGCCAGGCCGTGGACGACGACGATCCGGTGATCTTCCTCGAACCCAAGCGGCACTACTGGACCAAGGGCGAGGTCACTGAGGGGACTTCGGCACCGTTTGACCGGGCCCGTGTGCTGCGGGCCGGCACCGACGCCACCCTCATCGCGTACGGCCCCATGGTCCCGGCGGCTCTCGAAGCAGCCGAGGCCGCTGCCGAAGAAGGCCGCAGCGTCGAGGTCATCGACCTGCGCAGCCTGTCGCCGCTGGACCTGGACACCGTACGGGAGTCCGTGCACCGCACCGGCCGGGCCCTGATCACCCACGAGGCCTCCCTGTCCCACGGGTTCGGGGCGGAGCTGGCCGCGAGGATCCAGCAGGAGGAGTTCCACTTCCTCGAAGCGCCGGTTCTCCGGATCACCGGATACGACACCCCGTACCCGCCGAGCCGCATCGAGTCGGACTGGCTTCCGGGGGTCGACCGGATCCTCGATGCCCTCGACCACAGCATGAGTTACTAGAGGAGGAGCAGGTCACCGTGTCGAAAGAGCAAGTTTTCCTGCTGCCCGATGTCGGCGAGGGCCTCACCGAGGCCGAGATCCTCCAGTGGGCGGTGCGGGTGGGCGACTCCGTGGAGATCAACCAGATCCTCGTCGAGGTGGAAACGGCCAAAGCCGCCGTCGAACTCCCTTCTCCGTACGCGGGTGTTGTGGGGACACTGCATGCGCGGGACGGGGAGACCCTGCCCGTGGGCAAACCCCTCATCACCATCCTCAGTGAGGTCAGCGGCGCTCCCGACGCGACGGAACCGGGTCCCGACAGGGAGGCACTGCTGGTGGGGTACGGCCCTCAGGAGGGCAGCGGTCGCCGCAGACGCCGTCGGCCCGCCGTCCCGGAGGCGCCAACCCCCGTCCAGACACTGGCCACAGAGCGGACAGCGGCCAAGCCCCCCGTCCGCAAACTCGCCAAGGACCTGGGGGTCGACATCACCACCGTCACCCCCACAGGCCGTGCGGGCACCGTCACCCGCGACGACGTACGCCGGGCAGCGGAGGTCGCGCCCGTGGCGGCGGAAGCTCCGAAGCCCGGGACCCCGGAGGCCGCGGCCGAGACCCGTATCCCGATTCGAGGCGTCCGCAAGCACACCGCTGCCGCCATGGTCGCTTCCGCGTTCACGGCACCCCATGTCACCGAGTTCATGACGGTCGACATCACGGCGACCATGCGGCTCCGTGACACGGTGGCCGCCCGCCGCGAGTTCCGTGATCTGCGCGTCACGCCGCTGCTGTTCGTGGCCCGGGCACTCCTGTTGGCCCTTCGCAACACCCCTGAGGCGAACGCCAGTTGGGACGAGCCGGCGCAGGAGATCGTGCTCAAGCACTACGTCAACCTGGGCATCGCCGCCGCGACCGGGCGGGGGCTCATCGTCCCCAACATCAAGCACGCCGACCGGATGTCGCTGCGTGAACTCGCCGAGGCACTCGCCGCGCTCACCAGCACAGCCCGTGACGGCAGGACAACACCCCAGTCGATGATGGACGGGACCATCACCATCACGAACGTCGGCGTGTTCGGTGTGGACACCGGAACGCCGATCCTGAACCCGGGTGAGGCGGCCATCCTCGCCGTGGGCGCCATCCGCCGTACGCCCTGGGTCGTGACCGACGCGTCGGGGGCCGAGAAGATCGAGCCGCGGTGGGTCACTCAGCTCGCACTGTCCTTCGACCATCGGCTCGTCGACGGCCAGCAGGGCTCCCAGCTACTGGCCGACCTGGCCGCCTTCCTGCACGACCCCGCGCTGGCGATGCTCTGAGCGGAGAAGGAGTGCGAGGAGAAGGAGTGAGAGGACAACGGCTGAACTGCTGAACAACTGGGCCCCCGCCACGCGTACCTGATCACGGCGGCAGCTTGGGCCGCCGAGGACGGTGGACGGCACCTCCAGAGCGAAGGAGCACACCATGAAGGCGACCGCGCAGATCGGCGTCACCGGCCTGGCGGTGATGGGCCGGAATCTGGCCCGGAACTTCGCCCGGCACGGTTACACCGTGGCCCTCCACAATCGGACCCCCGCCAGGACCAAGGCGCTGGTCGAGGAGTTCGGGCACGAGGGCGAGTTCGTGCCCGCCGAGACGGCCGAGCAGTTCGTGGCGGCCCTGGAGCGCCCACGACGGCTCATGATCATGGTGCAGGCCGGGGCGGCCACCGATGCGGTGATCGACGAGTTCGCCGCCCTCCTGGAACCCGGCGACATGATCATCGACGGTGGCAACGCCCACTTCTCCGACACCCGCCGCCGGGAACGGGCGCTGCGCGGGCTCGGTATCCACTTCGTGGGTGTGGGTGTCTCCGGCGGTGAGGAGGGCGCGCTGAACGGGCCGAGCATCATGCCCGGCGGCTCCGTGGCCTCGTACGCCGCGCTCGGGCCGATGTTCGAGACGATCAGCGCCAAGGTGGACGGCGAGCCCTGTGTCACCCATGTCGGCACGGACGGCGCCGGGCACTTCGTGAAGATGGTGCACAACGGCATCGAGTACGCCGACATGCAGCTGATCGCCGAGGCCTACCACCTGCTCCGGCAGGTCGGGGGGTACGAGCCCGCGCGGATCGCCGAGGTGTTCCGGCAGTGGAACAAGGGGCGCCTCGACTCGTATCTGATGGAGATCACCGCCGAGGTGCTCGCCCACACCGACGCCGCCACCGGCAGACCCTTCGTGGACGTGGTGGCCGACTCCGCCGGGCAGAAGGGCACCGGCCGCTGGACCGTACGGACCGCCCTGGACCTCGGTTCGCCGGTCACCGCCATCGCCCAGGCGACCTTCGCCCGCGCCGCCTCCGGCCAGAGCGCCCTGCGGGCCGCGTACCGCGAGCTGCCCGGCGGCACCAGCTGGGACCTCACGTCGTACGAGGCGGAGCGCTTCGCCTGCCTGGTCGAGCACGCGCTGTACGCGTCGAAGCTCATCGCCTACGACCAGGGCTGGAAGATGATCATGGATGCGTCGGCCGAGTACGGCTGGGACATCGACCTCGGGGCGATCGCGCGGATCTGGCGCGGCGGCTGCATCGTCCGGGCCGCCTTCCTCGACCGGGTCCGCGCCGCCTTCGCCGCCGATCCCCGCCGGGTCACCCTGCTCACCGAGGAGGGTTTCGCGGCCGAGATCGCCGACTCCCAGGTCCCCTGGCGCGAGGTCGTCGCCACGGCCGCCCGGCACGGCGTCCCCGTCCCGGCCTTCTCCGCCGCCCTGTCGTACTACGACACCCTGCGCACCGAGCGGCTCCCGGCCGCCCTCACCCAGGGCCAGCGCGACTACTTCGGCGCCCACACCTACCGGCGCACCGACCGCGAGGGCCGCTTCCACACCCTCTGGGAGCGGGCGGACCGGAGCGAGTCCGAGGTCATCTGACCGCTGCCCGCCCCGAAATCGAAAGGTCCGGCCACGCCCGTAGCGACATCGCTCGGCGTGGCCGGACCGGGTGGTACGTGCCTCAGTTCGTGCAGCTGCTGCCGTTCAGGGTGAAGTCGAACGGGGGCGCGTTGGTGCCCTGCCAGCTGGCCAGGAAGCCGAAGGAGACCGTGCCGTCGGCCGCGACCGTTCTGTTGTAGTCGGCGGCCGTGGCCGTGACGCGGGCGCCGTCCTGGGCGAAGCTCGCATCCCACATCTGGCCGACCTGCTGGCCGTTGCGGAAGGACCACGCGATGCGCCAGCCGTCGATGGCCTTCGCGGTGGTGACGCTGATGGTGGCCTGGAAGCCGTCGGGCCACTCGTTGACGAGGTCGTACTCGACCTCGCAGGAGGGCGGTTCGCTCTTGTCGGGGCTCGGCGTCGGCGCCGCGCCGCTCGCGGTGGACGTCGAGGTGCCCTGGGGCTCCGGGTCGGGGTCGGGCCTGTCGGACAGGGTGGGGGACGCGTCCGGGGTCGACGGGTCGGGCGACGTGGACGGCTTGGACGGGGTGGCGCCCGCCGGGACGGTCACCCCGGACGGCAGGCCGCCCGGGTCCACCACGGGGTGCCCGTCGGTCACGCCGCCCTTCGCGGAGACCTCGTTGCCTGAGCCGTCGAAGGGCATCAGCGAGACGGTGAGCGCCAGGGCGGAGACGATGACGGCCGCGACCAGGATCGCCGTACGGCCGATGCGCGGACGGGACTCCCCGATGGTGAGGCCGGTGTCGATGCCCGCTTCCCCGCGTCCGCCGAGCAGGCCGGCCTCGGCGGCGCGGCGGCGCCGTTCCAGGTAGGCGAGTCCGCCCCAGCCGATGACACCGCCGGCGAGCGCGGAGGGCAGTCCGCTGGCCCCGCCGTACAGCCGCAGACAGGCGGCGGCCTCGGCGCACTCCACGCAGGTCGCGAGGTGCCGGGAGAGGTCGTCGGGGATCTCGGCGCCCTGCGAGCGGGAGACCGCGTCGAGCAGGCGGGCGAAGGCGCGGCAGTCGTAGTCCATCGGGCTGTCGACGAGATTGCGCTGGCACCGGTCTCTGAACAGGCCGCGTACCTGGGTGAGTTCCTCGGCGGCGCTGTCGGGGTCGAGGCCGAGCCGGCGGGCGACGACGGGCAGCGGCAGTGACTCCACGTCGGCCAGCCAGAGCAGGGCGGCGTCCGGTTCCTGCATGTCGCGCAGGGCGCGCAGCGCGAGCGGGCGGCGCAGCGGCGGGCCCACGTACCGGGCGGCCTTGTCGGAGTTGAGCCACAGCCGCAGGTCGGGGTCGAGATGGTTGCCGTGCCCGGTCTCCTCCCAGGACGCGGCGGTACTGCGAACTGCCGCCAGGAGCAGGGGTATCCAGGGCAGGCGGGGTATGCGGCGTCCGGTGCTGCGGGCTCCGAAGTCGGCGGCGCGGGCCGCGTGGATACCGTGGGTGAACGCCTCGGCGGCGAGTTCGGTGCCGGCGGACGCACCGGACGTGCAGAGGTCGGCGTACGAGAGGACCGCGTCCCAGCACTCGGAGAACAGCGCTGCTTCGGCCGCGTCCTGAGGGGTCGGCAGATCTGGCATATGGGGGGACTCCAGCATCAACGGCTTGCACACGCCAACGTCAAGGTCAACTGACCCCACGAGCAGGGGAGTTGGGGACCGTTTTGCAAAACGGAGCCCGAGCTTTTCACGTTTCCCGCACAACTGACAAGCGACGTATTCACATGTCGTCACATGTCAACGCGGGCTCGCCGTACGGGAGTCCGGAGTTGCGGGGAACCATGTACGAGCCCCCGGCCCCCCATACGGATCGAGGCGGTGTTCCGTTCAGACTTTCGACCCAGATCTTCGACCCGGATCCCCGACTCAGTTCGTCGACTCAGATGGTCGCCGCCGAATCCCGGGCCGGCAGGCTGTCCATGAAGGAGCTGACGGAGAACACGGCGCGGCCGGGGCCGGGTTCGCCGTAGCCGGGGGGCGAGTCGAGGCCGAAGTCGTCCATCGTCTGGCGATAGGCCTGCAACAGCCGGATGTGGTACTCCAGCGGCGCACCCTGGGGGTTGGCCTTGCCGAGCGGGGTCGTCGGCTCGGGGCACCAGGTGGTGAAGCGGGGCGTGATGCCGTGCGACATGAAGAAGCGCAGGCCCTCGGTGGTCGACTCGATCGCCTCGTCGACCGTCTTGAAGCCGAACGGCTCGGCCATCTCCACGCCCGCCACGAAATTGGGGATGACATTGCGCGCGCCGAAGACGTCCGCCGAGTCGAGGATGCGCTTGTGCCATTCGTCGCGGCCGACGTAGCGCTCCTTGCCGGGGCAGAACATCTTGAAGAGGTACTCGTCCCACACCTCGTAGTTGGGGTGGTAGATCTGGACGCCGTAGTCCTTGAAGCGCTGTACGTCGTCCTTCGGCAGCGCCTGTGCGACGACCTTGCCGATCCAGCGGCCCGGGAAGTGCTCCTCGATGGCCTTGGCGTACATGCCGTAGAAGTCGGCCTCGTCACGGCCCTGGAGCTTGGAGGTGATGGCGCCGCCGGTGAGGGTGTAGGCGGTGGAGGCCTTCGCCGTGTCGTAGCGGTCGATGATCTCCAGGGCTTCCAGGACCTCGTCGACGTCCTTCACGCCCGTGTAGGGCCGCCCGGCCGCCTTGTGCTGGCGCCAGTTGTGGTTGATGTCGCAGTACTGGCACTCCTCCTTGGCGCCGAAGTACTGGCAGACCCGGAAGACGGTCAGGTAGATCAGGTAGCCCCACTGGATGGTGGGGGCGACCTCCATGACGGACTTCCCGTTGGAGAGCTTGTGCTTGTAGTACTCGGGCATCGGCGGCACGCCGACGTCCGAGATCCGCTTCCCGTCGAGGTAGAGCCCGAGCACGCCGTGCTCGTCGGAGGCCACCCGGTAGGGCGATGCCGGGTTCACGCGCACCGACACGACGGTCCGGCGCAGGTCGTACGGGCCGCCGGTGAGGATGATCTCCTCCGGCGGGCGGCGCAGCGCGGCCTCGCCCAGCTCGGGGAGGGTGCCGTGGTCGAAGGAGAAGATGAAGTACGACTTCGGTTTGACGTCGCCGCCCTCATTGTCGCTGAGCGCGGACGGGTCGAAGGCCACACCACCCCTGAGCAGGTCCTCTTTGAAGACGGCCTCGCGCGGTACGTGCGGAAAGCGCTCCATCAGATCCTCGACCAGCGCGGTGCGGCTGCCCATCCCGTGTCTCCTCCAGCTCCGGCGGTAATCCGGCGTTCGACTCCTCACGGTATGCCCCCGCCTGCGTGTCCGTGGCCTCGGGGCCCCTCGGGCATGTCACACACCGCTGCGTGAGAAGGTCGACACATCTGAGCGGAGGGACGGACCCGATGGCCGAGTCGCTGACCAACTGGGCGGGCAACATCATCTACACCCCCAAGGAGCTGCACCGACCGCACACCCCGGCCGCCCTGCGGGCACTCGTCGCGGAGAGCGCGCGGGTGCGGGTGCTGGGCAGCGGGCACTCGTTCAACGAGATCGCCGAGCCGGGCGACGGCGGTGTCCTGCTCTCGCTGGCCGCGCTGCCGCCGGAGATCGACGTCGACACCGCGGCCCGTACGGTCCGGGTCGGGGGCGGGGTCCGGTACGCGGAGCTGGCCCGGGTCGTCCACGGGCGCGGGCTCGCGCTGCACAACATGGCGTCCCTCCCGCACATCTCGGTGGCGGGGTCGGTGGCGACCGGTACGCACGGTTCGGGGGTCGGCAACGGTTCGCTGGCCGCCCCGGTGCGCGAGGTCGAGCTGGTCACGGCGGACGGTTCGACGGTGACGATCGCACGGGGCGAGGACGGCTTCGACGGCGCCGTCACCGCGCTGGGTGCCCTGGGCGTCGTCACCGCCCTCACCCTCGACCTGGAGGCCGACTTCGAGGTCGAGCAGTACGTGTTCACCGAACTGCCCCTGGACGGGCTGGACTTCGAGGCCGTAGCGGGCGCCGCGTACAGCGTGAGTCTGTTCACGGACTGGCGTGGGCCGGGCTTCCGGCAGGTGTGGCTGAAGCGGCGCAGCGACCAGACGCTGCCGGACTTCCCGTGGGCCGCGCCCGCCACCGAGGCGATGCACCCGGTGCCGGGCATGCCGGCCGTGAACTGCACCGAGCAGTTCGGTGTGCCGGGCCCCTGGAACGAGCGACTCCCCCACTTCCGGGCGGAGTTCACCCCGAGCAGCGGCGAGGAACTCCAGTCGGAGTATCTGCTGCCGCGCCCGTACGCCCTCGACGCCCTGCGCTCGCTCGACGCGATCCGGGACGTCGTCGCCCCGGTGCTCCAGGTGTGCGAGGTGCGGACGATCGCCGCCGACGACCAGTGGCTGAGCCCGGCGCACGGGCGGGACAGCGTGGCGTTCCACTTCACCTGGGTCGCGGACACGGAGGCGGTACTGCCCGTCGTACGCCGGGTCGAGACGGCACTGAACCCGTTCGGCCCGCGTCCGCACTGGGGCAAGGTGTTCGCCGTACCGCCGGAGGTCCTGCGCGGACGGTATCCACGCCTGCCGGACTTCACGGCACTGGCCACGTCCCTGGACCCGTCGGCGAAGTTCACGAACGCGTTCGTACGGGAGATGCTCGGCGACTGATCCGGCGGGGGTGCCGCCAAGTGCGGGGAGACTTTCTTCAGCCCCTTTCCTAACCCCTTGTCGAACCTCCCCCACTGCCCATAACCTGGCGCGGCGCCGGTGCCGTCGCGCCCCGGCCTGTCTGCACTGAGGTCTGCACTGAGGTCTGCACGGCGAGGGGGCAAGCCCGGTGGTGAAGCGCACATCACGTGACATCCGCACCGCGAACCGCTACGAGGTGCTGCGCCAGATCATCGCCCACTCTCCTACCTCCCGGCAGGAGCTGGCCGCCGCCGCCGGGCTGAGCCTGGCCACGGTCGCCACGCTCGTCGGTGAGCTGCTCGAGCTGCGGATGATCACGGAGGTCGGGTTCGAGGACTCGGCGGGCGGCCGTCCCCGGGGTCTCGTGGCCGTCAACGCGTCGGGGGGCGCGCTGATCGGCGTCGACATCGCGGAGACGTACGTCCATGTCGAACTGTTCGACCTCGCGCTGAACGTGCTGGCCCGCGCCGACGAGGACATGCGCCCCGGTGAGAGCCTGCCCGAGCAGGTGGTCAGCCATGTGGCCGCCGCCGTCGGCTCGGTGGTCGCGCAGGCCGGTATCGAGGGCGCGCGGGTGCTGGGCGTCGGGGTGAGCGTGCCGGGGCAGGTGGACCGGGACACCGGTGTCTCGGAGTACGCGCCCAACTGGGACTGGCACGACGTGCCGCTGCTCGACCTGCTGTCCGAGGTCATCGCCTACCCGCTCTACCTGGACAATCCGCTGCGCGCCGGAGCGGTCGCCGAGATGTGGTTCGGGGCGGCGCGCGGGCGCGGGGACACGGTGGTGGTCAACCTCGGGACGGGGGTCGGCGCCGGGCTCGCGCTCCAGGGCGGGCTGTACCGGGGGGTGAGCAACAGCGCCGGCGAGTGGGGTCACACCACGCTCGTCCTGGACGGGCGGCTGTGCCGCTGCGGCAACCACGGCTGCGTGGAGGCCTATGTCGGCGCGCCCGGCATCATGCTGAACCTGCGGGAGATCGGCCCGAGCAGCCCACTGCTCCACCCCGACGACCAGACCGCCACCATCGACGCGCTGGCCCGCGCCGTGGACGCGAAGGACCCGGTGGCCCTCAAGGTCGTACGGGAGACGGCCCGCTACATCGGTGCGGGGATCGCGAACCTGGTCAACGTCCTCAACCCGGAAGTGGTCGTGCTCAGCAGCTGGGTCGCCCGCCGGCTCGGCGAGCCGCTGCTGCACGAGGTGCGCGAGGCCGTCGGCCGGCACGCGCTGCCACGCCCGATGGCCGCCACCGAGATCGTCCTCTCCCCCATCCCCACCGATCCGGCGTGCCTGGGCGCGGCGACCTTCGCCCTCGAGGGTGCGCTGTCCTCGGCCACCCAGCGGTCGTCGTCCGCCCGGCGCACCGGCCCGATGCCCCTGAAGTAGGTCCGGGCCGAAGGCCAACCAGCCCTGCGCGAACCGCAGTTGAAGCGGTCCGCGACTTCGTCGTGCCCAGCGCCGACCTCACCGCGTCCGACATCCCGAACACCCGGCAACGTTTCGAACGGGCTTCGTCCAACCCCTTGCCGAAGCCTTAGCCGAAGGTTAACGTCCCGCTCCGCAACCTCATTTGAGCCATCTGGCGCTGAAGCGACAGGGCCGCAGCCGCACTAGAGACAAGGACGTCACATGTCGGCATTGAGCAACAGCAACTGGGACCGCCGGAACGTTCTGCGGGCCGCCATGGGCCTGGCCGCCGCCGGTGGACTCACCGCGTGCGGCGGCAACACGGGCCGCAGCGGCGGGGGTTCGGGCGACGCACTCGTCCAGTACTTCCACGCGTACGGCGAGGCGGGCACCGAGCAGGCCATCAAGAAGTACGCGAAGGCGTACAGCAAGGCCAACGTCACCACGCAGTGGATCACCAGTGCCGACTACGAGAGCAAGCTCTTCGCGACGCTGCTCACCGACAATGCGCCCGACCTCTTCGAGTTCCACCCGCAGATGCAGATGATCACGAGCGGCCAGGTGGCGGACCTGACCGACATCATCACGCCGGTCAAGGACGACTTCAATCCGGCCGACATCAAGTCGCACACGGTGGACGGCAAGATATACGGCGTCCGGATGATCGACGACCCGCAGTTCTTCTT
Source organism: Streptomyces sp. NPDC000878 (assembly GCF_053599695.1). NCBI lineage: Bacteria > Bacillati > Actinomycetota > Actinomycetes > Kitasatosporales > Streptomycetaceae > Streptomyces > Streptomyces sp. NPDC000878. Next base: position 144,633 of record NZ_JBSFMT010000007.1, read on the forward strand.
CTACCGCAAGTCGATGCTGGAGCAGGCCAAGGTCGAGGTGCCGACCACGCTCGACGAGCTGGCGGAGGCCGCGGCCAAGCTCACCACCGGCAAGGTCAAGGGCCTGTACATGGGCGACGACCTGCACAGTGTCATCAACCCGATGATCTGGTCGGCTGGCGCCGACACCCTCGACGAGAAGAACCAGATCGCCTACCACACGGACGGCGTCATCGAGGGCATCAAGAAGATGCGCAAGCTGTTCACCAGCGGCGACCTCCTCCTCGGCGCACCGACCGCGTCCTGGGACCCCTCCTCCCTCAACCAGGGCCTGTGCGCCATCCAGTTCTGCGGCATGTGGGCCATGCCGGGGATCCAGGCCGCGCTCGGCGACGACTGGGGGGTCTTCCCCTTCCCGAAGACCATCGACTCGGGCAAGCAGTCGGTCTACAACGGCGGCTGGTCGATGTTCGTCAACGCCAAGGGCGACAACGTCGAGGCGGCCAAGGCGTACGTCAAGTGGCTGTGGCTCGACCAGAAGGAGTACCAGGAGGACTGGGCCACCTCCTACGGCTTCCACATCCCGCCGCGCTCCTCGCTCGCGAAGACGGCGACCAAGCTCAAGTCGGGCAACGCCGCCGAGGGCGTCCGGCTCTTCAACGAGTTCGGGCACTTCGACAACATCGGCTGGACCCAGGCCATGATCACCTCTCTTGAGGACGTCTTCGCCAACAGTGTCCGCAAGGACATGGACCCGGAGGCCGCGCTCGACAAGGCCGACGTGGCCGTCAACCGCGAGCTCAAGAAGCTGTTCGGATAGGCCGCGGGACGGATCACGACATGTCGACGACCGAGACGCGCGACCTCGCGCGCCCCGCCCCGGCGAAGGCCTCACCGGCCAAGCCGCGGCGGGCGCTGCGGGGCAGCCCCACCTTCAACTTCTGGCTTTTCACCGGGCCCTTCCTCATCGGCCTGGCGATCTTCGTCTACGCGCCGATCCTCTGGAGCCTCTGGCTCAGCGTCTTCGAGGCCCGCTTCACCGTCACGCCCGACAAGTTCGTCGGCTTCGAGAACTACGCGTACATGCTGACGAACGAGGACTTCGTCGGCTCGCTCGGCACCTTCACCGCCTTCGCCGCGTTCATCGTGCCCACCACCTGGGCACTCTCGCTGGGCCTGGCCCTGCTGGTGAACCGGCTGCGCTTCATGCGGGCGTTCTTCCGGTCGGTCTTCTTCCTGCCGACCGCGTGCAGTTACGTGGCCGCCTCGCTGATCTGGAAGATGTCCATCTTCACCGGGGTCCGGTTCGGCCTGATGAACACGGTTCTCGGCTGGTTCGGCATCGAGAACATCGCCTGGCTGGTCGACCCCAATCCGCCCTGGTACTGGGTGGTCATCGTCAGCGCACGTCTGTGGCTGCAGTCCGGCTTCTACATGATCCTGTTCATCGCGGCGCTGCAGAACATCCCGGGCGAGCTGTACGAGGCCGCCGCCATCGACGGCGCCAAGCCGGGCTGGCAGACCTTCCGGTACATCACCCTGCCCCAGCTGCGCGCCACGTCCACCGCGGTGGTCCTGCTGCTGCTCATCGCCGCCTACCAGGCCTTCGACGAGTTCTTCAACCTCCTGTCGAAGACCACCTGGGGTCGTCCACCCCTCGTCGAGCTGTACTACAAGGCCCTGGGCGAGAGCCAGGACTACGGCGCCGGCAGCGCGGGCGCGGTCATCCTGACCGTCCTGATCTGTGCCGTGACCCTGCTCCAGGGCAGGTTCATGGGCTTCGGAAGGGGGGAGGAGTCCAAGTGACCACCACCATGCCCGAGGTGCGGGACCCCGCGCCGTCGCCGGACAAGCCCCGCCGCGTCAAACGCGGTGGCGGCGTGATGAGCTCCACCGGGCTCTACATCGCCACCGGGATCGCCGGCTTCTTCTTCCTGGTCCCGTTCTACCTGCTGGTCCGCAACGCCCTCTCCACCGACCTCGAGATCACCGGAGAGAACTGGAAGTTCTTCCCCACCGACATCCAGTGGGGCAACATCAGCGAACTGTTCACGGACGAGACGGTGCCCTTCGCGCGGTCCCTGTGGAACTCGGCGGTCGTGGCCACCCTGCACACCGTCGGCGTCCTGCTGGTGTGCTCCCTCGCGGGCTACGGGCTGGCCCGCATCCCGTACAAGCACGCCAACAAGGTCTTCTACGCCGTTCTGGGCACCCTGATGGTCCCGACGGCGGTCACCTTCGTCCCGAGCTTCGTGCTGGTCTCGTCGCTCGGCTGGGTGGACACCTACCGGGGTCTCATCATCCCGGGCCTGTTCAGTGGTTTCACCTGCTTCCTGTTCCGGCAGTATTTCCTGGGATTCCCCAAGGAGCTGGAGGAGGCGGCGCGAGTGGACGGACTGGGCTACTGGGGTGCGTACTGGCGCATCGTGGTGCCCAACTCGCTGAACTTCTTCGCGGCGATGGCGACCATCACCTTCATCAACGGCTGGAACTCCTTCCTGTGGCCGCTGGTCATCGGTCAGAGTCCGGATTCGTGGACCGTTCAGGTTGCGCTCTCCAACTACATGACCAACCAGACCGTCGTATTCCATATCATCTTCATGGCCACCGCCTTTTCCATCCTGCCCCTGGTGTTCGTGTTCCTCTTCCTCCAGCGCTGGCTGGTCCAGGGGATCGCACAGACCGGCATCAAGGGCTGAGCCGCCCACCGGGCTGAACTAGGAGACCGATGTCTTTCCGCACCACGGCCGCGTCCATCGCGGCGGCGACCGACTACGTCGAGGACGTCTCACCCGGCAGCGGGGCCCTTCCGCCCCGCGCCTGGTACGCGTCCTCGGACGCCGGTTCGCTGTCCCTGAACGGCAGCTGGAGTTTCCGGCTGTCGCCGACCGCCGACGGCGCGGACGACTCGTTCGCCGAGCCGGGGTACGACGCCGGGGACTGGGCCGAGGTGACGGTCCCCGGGCACTGGGTCCTCCAGGGCGACGGGGCCTTCGGTGCCCCGATCTACACCAACCACCTCTATCCGTTCCCGGTGGACCCGCCCCGCGTCCCGACCGAGAACCCGACCGGCGACCACCTGCACGTCTTCGACCTGCCGTCCGACTGGCCCAACCTGTCGGACGGCGGGGCGGTGCTGCGCTTCGACGGCGTCGAGTCCTGCGCCCGGGTGTGGCTGAACGGCACGGAGATCGGCGAGTTCAAGGGCTCGCGGCTGGCGCACGAGTTCGCGGTCGGGCAGTTGCTGAAGCCGAGCGGCAACGTCCTGGCCGTCCGGGTCCACCAGTGGTCGGCGGGCTCGTACCTGGAGGACCAGGACCAGTGGTGGTTGCCGGGCATCTTCCGGGACGTCACTCTGCTGCACCGCCCGGCGGGCAGCGTCCTCGACTTCTTCGTGCACGCCTCGTACGACCACACGGCCGGTACGGGCACGCTCCGCGTCGAGTCCGACGTCGACGGGCGCGTCACCGTGCCCGAGCTGGACATCGATGTCAGGACCGGCGAGCCGGTGACGGTCGCCGTCGAGCCGTGGACCGCCGAGACACCCCGCCTCTACGACGGTGTGCTGGTCACGGCGGGTGAGCGGGTGCCGTTGCGCATCGGCTTCCGGACCGTCGAGCTGGCGGACGGGCTCATCAAGGTCAACGGGAAGGCGATCCTGTTCAAGGGCGTCAACCGGCACGAATGGCACCCCGAGAAGGGGCGCACCCTCGACCTGGAGACCATGCGGGCCGACGTACTGCTGATGAAGCGGCACAACCTGAACGCCGTCCGCACCTCGCACTACCCGCCGCACCCGGCCTTCCTCGACCTGTGCGACGAGTACGGCCTGTGGGTCATCGACGAGTGCGACCTGGAGACCCACGGCTTCACCGAGCAGAACTGGCGCGACAACCCGGTCGACGACGACCGCTGGACCCCGGCCCTCCTGGACCGCGCGTCCCGGATGGTCGAGCGCGACAAGAACCACCCCTCCGTCGTCATCTGGTCGCTGGGCAACGAGGCCGGCACCGGACGCGGGCTGACCGCGATGGCCGAGTGGATCCACGGCCGCGACAGCTCCCGGCTCGTGCACTACGAGGGCGACTGGGACTGCCGCGACACGGACATGTACTCCCGGATGTACGCCGACCACGCGGAGACCGAGCGGATCGGCCAGAGTCTGGACGGCGGCACGCAGAAGCGGCGCCAACTCCCCTTCATCCTCTGCGAGTACGGGCACGCCATGGGCAACGGCCCCGGCGGCATCGCCGACTACCAGCGGATCTTCGAGGCCCACGACCGCATCCAGGGCGGCTTCATCTGGGAGTGGATCGACCACGGCGTCAAGGACGAGCGGTTCGGCTACGCCTACGGCGGCGACTTCGGCGAGGAGCTGCACGACGGCAACTTCGTCTGCGACGGCCTGATCTTCCCGGACCGCACGCCCTCCCCCGGGCTCGTCGAGTACAAGAAGGTCATCGAGCCGGTCCGCATCACGGGCGACGGCACGGACGGGACCGTCCGGATCACCAACGCCTACGACTTCGCCGACCTCTCCGCGCTCACCTTCGTATGGTCGTACGACGTCGACGGCACGGCGGTCGAGACCGGCACCCTGGCCGTGCCCGCCCTCGCCCCCGGCGAGTCGGCCGACGTGAAGCTGCCCGAGCCGCCCGCCGACGCGCGGGGCGGTGCCGAGTCGCTGTGGACGGTACGGGCGCTGCTGGCCGACGAGTCGGCCTGGGGTGAGCGGGGACATCTGGTCGCCTGGGGGCAGTTCCCGGCGTCCGCCCGCCCGTTGCCGACGGTCGCCGCCTCGGCCGCGCCCGTCCTGGCCGACGGGGTCGTCACCCTCGGCCCGGGCACCTTCGACGCCCGCACGGGCGCGCTGACGTCGATCGGGGGCCGCGAGGTCCAGGGTCTGCGCCTGGACGTGTGGCGGGCGCCCACCGACAACGACTTCGGCGCGGCCTGGCAGCCCGACATCCGCTACGGCGTGCTGTGGCGCAAGCTGGGCCTGCACCGGATGCAACACCGCCTGGATTCGGTGGAGTCGGGCGCGGACGCGCTGACCGTACGGACCCGGGTGGCGCCCGCGGCGGCCGAGGTAGGCCTCAACACGGTGTACCGCTGGACGTCCGACGGCGACAAGCTGCAGCTGACCGTGACCGTCGATCCCGAGGGCGACTGGACGCTGCCGCTGCCGAGGCTCGGCATCCGGCTGGGGCTGTCGGCGGCGGACCGGGTCACCTGGTTCGGCGGCGGCCCCGGCGAGGGTTACCCCGACACCGACGCGGCTTCCATCGTGGGCCGTTGGGAGTCCACGGTCGACGACCTCCAGACGCCCTACCTCCGCCCGCAGGAGAACGGCGCCCGGACCGACGTACGTTGGGCGGAGATCGGGGGGCTGCGGGTCGACGGCGACCCGGAGTTCTGGTTCACGGCCCGCCGCTGGACGAGCGAACAGCTCGACGCGGCCGAGCACCTCACGGACCTGACGCCTGGGGACACAGTCTGGGTCAACCTCGACCACGGGCAGCAGGGCATCGGCTCGCAGTCCTGCGGGCCGGGCGCACTTCCGCAGTATCTGCTCCGAGTTCAGCCCGCTGAATTCTCCGTTGTCTTCTCGGCCATCGACGACTGAGTATGTTACCGGTCACACGGCCGTTCGGCTCCCCAGCCGGACGGCCGTGTTCGTGCGTCGCAAGCTCCCGGAGGTTCTCTGAGTGAGTGGTTCCATAGAGGTCCGGGGGCTGTCCCGCACCTTCCACACCACCGTGCGGCGTCCCGGTTTCACCGGGGCCCTGCGCTCCCTCGTCCAGCCGGAACGGGTCGCGAAGGACGCCGTCTCCGACATCACCTTCGACGTGGCGCCGGGTGAACTCCTGGCCCTGCTCGGCCCGAACGGCGCCGGCAAGTCGACGACCATCAAGATGCTCACCGGCATCCTCACCCCCACGTCCGGCGAGGCACGCGTCGCCGGCGTGGTGCCGTACCTGGAGCGCGAGCGCAACGCCCGCAACATCGGGGCGGTGTTCGGCCAGCGCACCCAGCTCTGGTGGGACCTGCCGGTGCGCGAGTCGTTCTCGATCCTCCGGGACATCTACGAGATACCCAAGCCCGAACACGACGTACGGCTGCGGGAGTTCGACGACCTGCTCCAACTCTCCACGTTCTGGGACACCCGCGTACGGCATCTGTCGCTGGGCCAGCGGGTGCGCTGCGACCTGGCGGCGGCGCTGCTGCACGATCCGCCGGTGGTGTTCCTCGACGAACCCACCATCGGCATGGACGTGGTGGTGAAGGAACAGGTGCGGGAGTTCCTGCGGCACCAGGTAGAGGAACGCGGCCGGACGGTCCTCCTCACCACGCACGACATGACGGAGGTCGAGCGGCTCGCCGAGCGGGTCGTCCTCGTCAACCACGGCCGGCTCGTGCTGGACGGCACGCTGGACGAGATCAAGAAGCGGTTCGGCTCGACCTGGCAGGTCCGCGCCACCCTGGCCGACCCGCACGCGGAGGTCGCGGCGCTCCCGGGCATCGAGCTGCTCCGCCGTGAAGGCCCGCAGGTGGTCTTCGGTCCCGACGCCGGTCCGGACGCGCCGACGGTCCACCAGGCGCTCAAACGGGTCATCGAGCGGTACGAGGTGACGGACATCGCCCTCGACGAGGCCGACCTGGAGGACGTGATGCGGGCCGCGTACGTCCACGCCGACGCCCCGGCACCGCACGAGGGCGGCTGACATGGCCGTCCTGCACGCCTGGCGGGCCACCAGGGTCACGCCCCTCGGTGAGCTGCACGCCCCGCCCCGGATGACCGCCGCCCTGGTCCGGCTGACCGTCCAGGTGGTCCTGGTCGCGTCCCTGTGGAACGGCCTGTACCAGCAGACCGGTACGACGGCCGGCCTCGACCGCGAGCAGGCGGTGACGTACGCCGTGATGGCCGTACTCGCCTCCCGGCTACGGGAGTTGGACCAGTACGCGGGCCGCGACACCGTGCTCCAGCACATGCACTTCGGCACGATCGTCTACTGGTACCTGCGCCCGCTGCCGCCCCAGCGCTACTACGCGCTACGGGCGCTCGGCGAGCAACTGTACGGGTTCGCCTGGGCGTTGACCGGGTACGTCCTGTGCCTGGCCGTCGGGGTGGTCGAGCCGCCCGAATCGGCCGCCGTGGCAGGGGTGTTCGCGCTCAGTCTGCTGCTGGGCCAGCTGGTCCTCTACTACGTCATGCTCGTCATCGACCAGCTGTGCTTCTGGACGCTGCGCAACGGCGCCGCGATGCTCATCCTGGTCTTCGCGCAGAACCTGCTGTCCGGGGTGTACGCACCGCTGTGGTTCTTCCCGGACTGGTTCATCACCCTCAGCTCCTTCCTGCCCTTCCAGGCCACGCTGAGCGTGCCGCTGTCGCTGTACGTGGGCCGAGTCCCGCTCTCGGACGCAGCCTTCCAACTCTCCATCCAGGCCTGCTGGATCGTCCTGCTGGCCCTGTTCACCCGGTTCCTGTGGAGCCGGGCCGCCCGCCGCGTGATCTCCCAGGGAGGCTGAGGCCGTGAACGCCGTCCGTATCGCATGGCGCATCACGCGCCTCAACTTCCGCGCCCAGCTGGAGTACCGCTCCGAGTTCCTGCTGATGATCGCGATCGGCGCCGTCTGGCAGGTGTCGGTCATCGTGTTCGCGACGGTGCTGCTGACCCGGTTCACCGGGATGGGCGGCTGGGACAGCTCGGAGGTGCTGCTGATCCCGGCGACCCGGATGCTGGCGCACGGCATCTTCGTGTTGTTCCTCGGGAGGATGCACGGCATCGGCAGGATCATCCAGGAGGGGATGATCGACACCTATCTGGTCCGCCCGATGCCGGTGTACCGCCAGGTCCAGCTGTCCGTGTTCCCCACCAACGCCATCGGCGACCTGACGGTGGCCGTGGGCCTGATGGCCGGCGCGCTGTCCCGGAGCAACCTGGACTGGACAGCGGGCCGGATCTCGTACCTCGTGGCCTGTGTCCTCGGCGGAATGCTCCTGGAGGCGGCCCTGTTCACGGCGGTGGCTTGCGCCTCGCTGCGCTTCCCGGCCGCCGACTACTGGGGCCGCTGGCTGGAGGAACTGCTCGGTACGTTCGGCAGCTACCCCCTCAATGTCCTCCCGAGGGCGGTGAGCGGCCTCCTCACCTTCGGGCTGCCCCTCGCGTTCGTCGCGTACTTCCCGGCAGCGGTACTGACCGGCCACGGCGACGACACGGGCGTGCCGTACTGGCTGGCGGCGGCGTCGCCGTTGCTGGGGTTGGTGGCGTTCCTGGGGGCGCGGTGGCTTTGGCGGTGGAGTTTGGGGCACTACACGGGGGTGAACGGGTGACGCCCACGCCCGTGTAGTGATCTCCTCAGGGATCCCTCAGTGATCCGCGCAGCACGGTGTCGGATCAGGCACCTCGAACGGCACCAGGGTGCCGCCGACCGCGGGCATGGCGGCGAGGACGAGTTCGTCGCCCTGCCACTGCGGGCGTACGTGACCATGTGTCAGCAGGGTTTGCCCTGCGGGTGGTTGGCCCGGGGAGCCCAGTACCGTCACCCGGTCGATCGCGCTCCGGGTCAGCAACTCCCCTACCGTCACCGTGCCGTTGAGTGAATCCGCGCCCGGGTAGATGACCGCGCGGCCCACCGTGTCGGGAACCCCGGGCCGCACCTCGTACCCCCGGGCCGTGAGCCGCTCCTCGGCGGTGCGCAGGAGCGGTTCCGACGGCAGGGTGAACGACAGGGCCACCCGGGGGCGGTCGCCGCGGATCAGGTGGGTGCAGGCGAACGTGCCCTCGGGGAGGGCCAGTTCGACCGCCAGGGCGAGGAGGAGGTGGTCGGCCGCGCGGAGGGCCGACACCGGGGTGTCGGCCCAGAGGGCGTACGGCGTCACGAAGGAAGGACCCATACCGGGTTCGTGTAGAACCAGAGGTCCTTCCACGGGTCCGCGTCACCGACCACGTCGATGGCCGGGCCCGCCGGGTCGACCGCCGCGCCCAGGGCGCCCGGCGCGGATCGGTTGCCGTCGCTGCCGCGCAACCGGACGTACACCGGGCGGTCGACGCGTCCGAGGTCGTACGTGAGGCGGACCGTGCCCGTGGGCTTGTTCACCTCGTACGCCTTGACGACCTTGGCGGAGGGAGCGGTGAACGTGTCGCGGTCCGCCACCGGGCCGGTGACATCGCCCTGGATGACGTCCACCTTCGCCAACTTGGGCAGGAAGCCCGCCCAGTTGGGGCCGCCCGCCGGTGTCACGTCCACCGTCAGCGTGACCTTCGTGCCTCGCTTCACGTGCAGCGCGCCGCCGAGCGTGCTCCACCGGCCGCCGCCCGAGACCCGCACGTCGAGGCCGCTGATCAACTGGCCGTGGTCCACCCAGATACGGCCGGCGCGGATGCCGTCCATGACCGCCGCGTAGGAGAAGCCGTCGGAGCCGACGTGGGTGCGGCTGTACTGGCCGGGCCAGTAGTCGCCCTGGGTGATGTCGATCTGGCCGCCGTAAATCGGGTCCTCGTAGCGGCCGTTGCTCTCGAAGCTGCCGCCGGGGCCGCGTACCGCGGTGTCCGCGTAGACCTGGTGGGAGTCGGAGTTGGCGGTGATCCACCAGGGCTTGCCCTCGGCGATCAGGCTGTCCCAGAGGCCGCCGACGGTGGCGGTCATCCAGTCGAAGCCGCCCCAAGTGCGGTAGCTCTCCAGCGGATAGCCCGCGAAGGAGTTGGCGCTGGGATTGTTGTCGTAGATGCCCCGGGCGCGGCCCGGGCCGAGCGGGGCGGGCAGACCGGCGGCCTGGTGGCCGGGTGCGCCCTCGAAGCCGACGGCGATCTGGTGGCTCGCCGGGCTCGCGTCGCGCCAGGCGCGGATCTCGTGCGGGGAGTCGACACCGCGCCGCGCCGGGTGGTTGGCGAGCATCAGCGCGTCCTTGACCTTGCGCCGCCTGACCTGGTCGGAGAGGAAGGCGAGGCCCGCGACGGCGAGCGCCTCGTTGGCGGGCGTGGAGTCGGAGGCGTTCTTCACGCTGCCGTCGTAGTCGGTCTCGAACTGCTTGAGGACGGAGACCTCGTTGGTGCCGGGGTGCACGAACACCGTGGCGTGCTCGGCGCCCGGGATGTTCCACTCCAGGCCCTGGAAGACGAGGGTGTCCTCGTACGCGGCGCGGGCCGCCCTGATGTCCGGGTTGACCTTGTCCACACCGATCTTGGCGTGCGTGGTGGAGCCGTGGTCGGTGATGACGAGCCAGTCCATGCCGTGCCTGGCGCCCTGGCGGACCTGGTCGACGACGCGGTACTTGCCGTCGCTGCTGTACTGCGTGTGGATGTGGTGGTCTCCGGTCAGCCACAGGAAGCCGCCTCTTCGGCGGGTGTTGGTCGAGGCGTACGCCGGAGCGGCGGCCGTCGGGGCGACGACGCTCGCGGCGGCGAGGCCCGCGCCGAGCAACCCGGCCCCGCGCAACAGCGTGCGGCGCGACCGCTGTTCGGGGTTCAGGGCCTCGTCGGGCACGGAGGTGTCGAGGGCGGCGGGCAGCGCCGTACCGTCCTCGGGACCGTGTGCGTGATGGTGGTGATGATTGCCGTGTCCGTGTCCGTGCGAGTGCCCGTGGCCCATGGCTGCGTCTCCTCAGTCACGCGGCGCCCGTCGTACGCCGCCTGAGGAGAATCCGTGCGAAACATGAACCTTGCCCAACGGGCGGGTGAGCGCGGGACGACCCGGACACGGCGGATCACCTCTCCACTCACTGTTCCCCCAAGAGCCCTTGTCCATCACACTGTTGGCCGTCGAACCTGAGCAGCGTTCACCTATCGTCCCCATGGAGACACCCCCACCATGAGAAGACTCATCGGCACCCTCGTGGCCGGCGCCCTCGCGCTGACCGGGCTCGCCACCACCGGCTCGACTCCGGCGGCGGCCGCCACCTCGGGCACCTTCAACGTCCTCACGTACAACGTCGCGGGCCTCCCCGAGCTGCTCAGCTCGGGCAACCCCGAGGTGAACACCCCGCTGATATCACCGCGGTTGGGCGCGTACGACATCGTCAACGTGCAGGAGGACTTCAACTACCACGCGGCGCTGTACGCGAACGACAACCACGCGTACCGCACGGCGACGAGTGGCGGTGTGCCCTTCGGAGACGGTCTCAACACCCTCTCGGACTACGCCTTCCAGGACTTCGAGCGGGTGCAGTGGAACGACTGCACCGGCACCAACTGCCTTACCCCGAAGGGCTTCTCGCTGGCCCGGGTGCGGCTCGCCGAGGGCGTCTACGTGGACGTGTACAACGCCCACCCCAACGCGGACGACACCGACGAGGCGCACGCCGCCCGCCGGGCCAACATCTCGCAGCTGTCCGCCTTCATCCAGGCCAACTCCGCGGGCAACGCGGTGATCGTCGCGGGTGACACGAACACGCGGTACACGCGAGCGGGCGACAACATCCGCACGCTCGTGTCGGACAACGGCCTGACGGACGCCTGGGTCCAGCTGGTGAAGGGCGGTGTGCAGCCGACGCAGGGCAGTGACGCGCTGCTCTGCCCGACGACCGCGCCGACGAACGACTGCGAGGTCGTCGACAAGATCTTCTACCGTGGCAGCAAGCTCGTGAACCTCTCCGCGACCCGCTACAACAACGAGTGGGCGTCGTTCCTGGACTCCGCGGGTGCCAACCTCTCCGACCACTTCCCCCACACGGTCGACTTCTCCTGGACGCTGCCCGCCAACCTGCGCGCGAGCGACTTCTTCGGCGGCCCGCACGGTACGGCGTTCAGCGACGCCGACGACCTCCCGGCGACGCGCTCGCCCCGCACGCTCACCCTGCGCGGCGGCTCCCGGCTGGACGCGGTGTCCCTGACGCACGACGGCGGCACGACCCTCACCCACGGCGGTACGGGCGGCACGGCCACCTCCCTCACCCTGGCGTCCGGCGAGCACCTCACCTCGGTGAAGCTGACGCAAGGTCAGAAGGACAGCCAGACGCGGATCTTCTCGGCGGCGTTCACCACCGACAAGTCCCGCACCCTGACCTCCGGGACGGCCACGTCGGACACGACGACGTTCACGGCACCGTCGGGCTGGCAGATCGTGGGCTTCACGGGCCGCTCGGGCGACGAGATCGACAAACTGGGCGTGGTGTACGCGCCGATCGCGTGACCGGTCAACTCCCCTGACCGACCTGCCTGTTGTGTGGGCGGCCACCCAACGGTGCCCGCCCGCACGGGCATTCGCGTCCGCGTCCGCATCCTCGTCCGGAAATTCATTGCACTCACCACCCTCCCAGCGGGTAACTTCCGGAGGATGAGTGATCATTACGATGTCACCGGCACCGGCCCCGTCCTCCTCATCATCCCCGGCGGCGCCGGACACCCCATGGGCCTCGAAAACGTCACCGCCCGCCTCGCCGAACGCTTCACCGTCGTGACGTACGACCCCCTCGGACTCGCCCACGGCCAACTCGGCAAGCCCGTGGAGAAACAGCGCGTCGAGTGGTGGAGCGAGGGCGCGGCCCGGGTGCTGGACGCGGTCCTCCCCGAGGGCGAGTCCGCGTACGTGTTCGGCACCAGCGCCGGCGCCGTCCCCGCACTCGACCTGGCGGCCCGGCACCCGGACCGACTGCGGCACGTGGTCGCGCACGAGCCACCGGTCGTGGGGGTCCTGCCCGACGCGGAGCGACAGCGTGCCATGTTCACCGACGTGTACGACACCTACCGCAAGCACGGCCTCAAGGCCGCGGCGGCGAGGATGACCGCAGGCCTGGAGGAGCGTGCCCCGGCTCCCGTGGAACCGGACACGGAAGCCCAACCACTCTCTCCCGACGACGAGTTGGCCAACCCGATGGCCATCATGCTCACCCGCGTCCTGGTGCCGTTCGCCTCCTACGACCCCGATCTCGCCGCCCTCTCCTCCTCCCCTCCCCGTCTCACCCTCGCCGCGGGAATCGACTCCGTCGACCAGCTCCTGTACCGCACCGCCACGATTCTCGCCCGCCGCACCGGGAACGCCGCGCGCCAGTTCCCCGGCGGGCACCTCGGTGTGCTCACCCACTCGACGGAGTTCGCCGCACGCCTCACGGAGACACTGGTCCCGGTGAGCTGATCCAGGCCCGGACCGAGGCCGAGGCCGGTGTCGTGAAGCCGTGGCGCTGATGACCGAGAGCCACCACTTCGTCGTACGAGGGTGCCTCGCCCCTGGGCACCCGCCCGGCCCGGATGTCGCCGAGCGCCTCCACGGCCGCGCCGAGCGCCCGCCGGTAGAGAAGCGAACCGAGGCTGACGCGCCGTACGCCGAGGTCGCCGAGCTGGGCGACTGTCGGTCCCGTGGGCGAGTAGAGGATGTTGAGCGGCACGTCGAGGCGCTCAACCAGCGCGCCGATCAGCTCCGGGTCGGTGAGTCCGGGCACGAACACCCCGTCCGCGCCCGCCTGTTGGTAGGCGTCGAGGCGGGCCATGGTGTCCCTGGCCAGGGCGGCCGGGGACCGACGGTCGCCGAGCCAGTGCGTGTCCGTACGGGCGTTGACGAAGAGACCCGGGGCGGCGGCCTTCACGGCCGCGATCTTCTCGGCGTGCAGGGCGGCCGATCCGAGACCGCCCTCCTGATTTCCGTCCTCCAGATTGACGCCGACGGCGCCGACGACGGACAGCTCCCGTGCGAACTCCCCCACCCGGCACGGGTCTTCACTGAAGCCGCCCTCTGCGTCAACAGACAGCAGGAAGTCCTCCGTACCGAGGTTCAGGGCGAGTTGGAGGGTCTGGTCGCGGGTGGCCGCCGCACCGTCGGGCAGTCCGACGGCCGCGGCGACGCCGAGACTCGTGGTGCCGATCGCCGCGAAGCCCTGGGCGGCGAGGGCCACGGCCGAGGCGTGGTCCCAGGCGTTGGGGAGCAGGAGGGGCTCGTCGCGGTGGTGGAGGGCGGCGAAGGCGGAGACCGGGCCTGAGGGGGTCATGGCGTCACGGTAGGGGCGCGACCGTTCGGCGCCCGCCGAACCGTACCCGCGCTGCTACGAAAAACCCGTCCGATCCGTCTGCGAAAAACCCGTGCGATCCAGCGGCAACCTTTCGCCACCCCCCGGCAACAGACAGGCATGACTTCAGCACCACTCCCCCGTGCCTCCGCCCACCGCCGCACCCACGCGGCTCGCAAGCCCCTGATCGGTGGTCTCGCGGCGGCCGGGCTGCTCGCCGGTGCCTGGTACGCGACCGCCGGGGCGGCGACCACGGCGGCGCCCACTCTCGCCGTCACCACCACTTCCGTGACCCTGCCGGCCAAGTTCCCCTACCAGTCGGCCGGTTACAACAACACGCGTGAGTGGACGCGCACGGCGACAGCGGTCGCGCCCAACGGCACGATGCGGGTCGCCTGGCCGGCCTCGGACGGTGTGCACGTGACCCCGCTGACCTCGGCCGGGAAGCGCGCGGGCGGCGACGCGGTCGTCAAGGGCGCCAAGGAGGTCGGCGGGCTCGTCGCGCACAACGACGGGTTCGCGCTGCTCACCCGGGTCGCCGACACCAACAAGTGGAAGGACACGGCGGCGGCCCTGGTCCGCTTCTCCCAGGGCAAGGAGGCCTGGCGCACCAAGCTCACCGGCACCGCGTCCAACGACACCTCGCCGACCCTGGACGGCCAGCTCACCTGGAACGGCACCAAGTACGGCGCCTACTTCGTCGTCCATGGCGCGGGCGGCTTCGCCGACGGCCACTTCGGCGACAAGCTGTCGTACATCGGTTCCAAGGGCGCGAAGCTCAGCGGCGGTTGGGGCTGGGGCTGCTCCCACAACGAGGGCATCGCCCTGCACGCCGAGAGCACCGGCGACTTCACCTCCCTCTGCTTCGACGACTGGCGCTCGGGCCTGTTCGTGTCGACGGGCATCGGCGCCCCCGACAACGCCCCGGCCGTGCAGCGCGAGCAGTGCTGGGCGGGCTACTGCGGCGGCACGTACGCGGGCCGCACCGGTGACCTGGTGAAGTCGTCCACGGGCCGCTACGCCACCGCATACGGCTCGCGCGGCTCGGCCTCCGCCGCGAAGAACCCGGACGACGCGAGCGGCCGGGGCTGGACGGTGAAGCCGAGGTGGAGCACGCACCAGGCGGCGGTGTCGTTCCTCAAGAACCGCAACTCACCTGCGGGCAAGGCGATTTACCTGACGAACTCGCCGGGTACGGAACACGTCAACGTCCGCGTGGCCCCGTACGGCAAGGACCGGCTGCTGGTCTCCTGGGAGTCCCTGAAGAACGCCAAGTGCGCGAGCGGCACCTGCACCGGCACGTTCACGGGCACGCATCTGCGGCTGATCGACTGGAACGGCGTGTACAAGACGCCGGACAAGGTCGTGCAGGCGCGCATCACGGGCGACATAGCGGTCCTGAAGAACGGCTCACTGACCTGGGCGTACGCACCGGTGACCCCGTCGTACGCGACCCCGCTGAACGGCGCGTCCCCGACCACGGCGACGCTGCGGATCGCCCGCCTGGCCCTCTGACCCGGCCACGCCGACAGCGCATGGGGCGTCTCGACCCGCGAAATTCGATCGCCGGATCGCCGCGTACCGCAGAGCATGACCGCCATGGTGGATCTCTCTCTGTACGCGGCCTTCCTCGCCGCCGCCCTCGCCCTCTGCGTCGCCCCCGGCCCCGACATGATGTTCATCGTGGCCATGGGCGGACGCGGCGGCCCGGTCACCGGAGTGCTGGCCGCGCTGGGAGTGGCGGCCGGTGCCCTGGTGCACGCGGTGTCGGCCGCACTCGGCCTGTCGGCGCTCTTCACGACCCTCCCGGTGCTGTACCACGTACTGCGCTGGCTGGGCGCCGCCTATCTCCTCTACCTCGCGGTCAAGGCGTTCCGCGACCGCTCACCTCTGGCGACCGAGGAGGACAGTCCGTCGGTGGAAGGTCCCTCCGGTCCGGGCCGACGGCGGGCCTTCTGGCAGGGCGCGGTCACCAATCTCCTCAACCCCAAGATGATCCTGTTCAACGTGGCGTTCCTGCCGCAGTTCGTGAACCCGTCCCTGGGACACGTGAGTTGGCAGCTCCTGCTGCTCGGCCTGACGCTGGTCCTGATGGGCTTCGCCGTCGACGCCTCGGTCGGCCTGCTCTCCGGCCGCCTCTCGTCGGCACTGCGCGGCAGCCGCCGCATCGCCCGCGGCCTCAACGTCTTCAGCGGCACGGTGTTCACGGGGCTCGCCGTACGGCTGGTCGCGGCACCCGAGTAGTCACAGCGTGGCGTCGAACCTGGAGCGCCCCGGTTCCGGTCGGGACGCCCCAGGGGCTTTTGGCGGGCCGGGCCGTCAGTTCTGCGGGCCGTCCAAGCGGCCCTCGCGAAGCAGGACGCGGTATCGCGCCCTGTAAGGGGCGCGGGGCTGTGTCGATCTGCGGCTCCGCCGCGGGGCGCGACCAGCACCCACCGCCCCGCAGCCAACGAACCACCTATCCCGCGGAACGCTCACCGCACCCCGCCCCGCGGAACCAACCGCTGCGCCACCAGTTCATCGCGCACCAACTCCGCGTACACCGTGGCCCCATGGACGGACGTATGCGTGTTGTCCCGCTTCTCGTTGTACAGGTACAGCGCCTTGGAACCCTCGACCCCGAGGGACTCCACCAGCGCCTTCGTCTTCGTCGTGAGATCGATCAGCGGCACCCCCTGTGCCGCCGCCACCGCACGGATCACCGCCGGGTGGTCGACGCCAAGTCCGTTGACCAGCAGGGCGGTTCCGTTGTTCAGGGTGCCGTCGGCGTTGAACCAGCGGCGCACGATCGGGGTCACCAGTACCGGTTTCCCCCCTCGCTCACGAATACCCGCGACGAGTGTCTCCAGGTTCGCGCGGTACGTCGGCTCGTCCGTCTGCTTGTCGTTGTGGGCGAGTTGGACGAGGACCAGGTCGCCTGGGCGGATCAGCGGCTGAACGGTCCGGAACAGCGCGGAGTTGGCGAGGTAGGTGACCGTACTCTCCCCGGAATCCGCGTAGTTGGCGACGGACAGGCCCTTGCGGAGGTACTGCGGGAGCTGCTGGCCCCAGCCGGTGTACGGGTCGCCGGGCTGGTCGCAGACCGTCGAGTCGCCGACGAGGAAGATCTGCCGGGTGTGGCGTCCGGCCGGGGTCACCCGGATGTCCGCCAGGGCCGGCGCCGAGCCGCCGAGGACCAGGTCGAGGCCGGGGGTGCCCTCGGGACCGGTCGGTTCGCCCTCGGGCGTACGGACGTTGACGGTGAAGCTGCGGGCCACGCGCTCGCCTGCCGCCGTGGCCGTCTCCGGGAGGAGCGCGCGCCGGGTCTCGCCGCCGACGGCCGTACTGGCGGCGGCCTCACCTCCCAGCAGCACCCGTACGTCGTAGGTGCCGGGCGCGACGTCGAAGTGACAGGCGGTGGCTGCGCAGTTGTCGATGCCCAGGGCGTGCGCGGGACGGTCGTGGGCCTCCGCGGGTGCGGCGGCCAGGGTGGTGGCGGTGCTCAGGGTCACGGCTGCCAGCACGGCACGGTTGAAACGTCTCATCGCGGTTCCCACAGCAGTCCTCCGTCGCTCGACAAGGCCCAGCGGCAGGACCGTACATCGTCCGACAAGCGCTTTCTAGATGCGTGCACGATTTCACACAACTGCCAACTTCCTTACGACGAAAGCCCTTTCGCGAAATCGATTCAACTGTCACTCTTCCGAAAACCACACCCCCCACAACCCGCTGCACCCACACCCGCACCCGCACACCCCCACACCCCCACACCTCCGAAGGAGGCACCCCCACATGTCCTCATCCGCAGCCAACGACAGACGTCCCGGTTCCGGGACCCGCCTCGGCCGCCGTGCGCTCGTCCTCGGCGCCACGGCCACCGCCGCCGGACTCGCCCTCCCCGGCACCGCGCGGGCGGCGGCCTTCGGCTACACCGACGACGGCACGAACTACGTCATCGACACCGGCGCCAACCTCGTCTTCAAGGTCCGCAAGTCCAACGGCGACCTGTCCTCGCTGGTCTACCGGGGCACGGAGTACCAGGGATACGGCGGCATGAACTCGCACATCGAGTCCGGCCTCGGCACCTCCACCGTGACCATCACGCAGTCCGGTTCGACGATCCTGGTCAGCGTCACGTACGGCACGCTGAAGCACTACTACGCGGCCCGCAGCGGCGAGAACAACGTCTACGTGTGGACCAACAAGGCCGACACCTCGGTCTCGGCGACGCGGTTCATCCTGCGCGTCAAGGCGGGCCTGTTCCTCAACGACGAGCCCGATTCCTACACTTACGCGCCGACCACCATCGAGGCCTCGGACGTCTTCGCGAAGTCCGACGGCCAGACCCGCTCGAAGCACTACTCGAAGCTGCGCGTCATCGACTACAACTACGTCGGCTGGACGACGGGCAGCGTCGGCCTGTACGTCGTGCGCAGCAACCACGAGAAGGCATCCGGCGGCCCGTTCTACCGCTCCCTCCTGCGCCACCAGAGCGCGGACGGCGGCGGTCTGTACGAGATCCTGTACTACGGCCAGAACCAGACCGAGGAGCAGCGCTTCGGCCTCCAGGGCCCGTACGTCCTCGCCTTCACGGACGGCGGCACGCCCTCCTCGTCGCTGTTCCCGGGCACGCTCACCACCTCGTGGGCCGACTCGCTCGGCATCTCCGGTTACGTCGCGGCGGGCGGCCGGGGCCGGGTCGCGGGCGTCGGGATCACCGGGCGCAACACGGCGTACGCGTACACGGTCGGAATCGCCAACTCGGCGGCGCAGTACTGGGCTTCGGCTCGCGCCTCCGACGGCTACTTCTCCATCACGGGCGCTCTTCCGGGTACGTACACACTGACCGTCTTCAAGGGCGAACTGGCGGTGTACACCACGTCGGTGACGGTCACGGCCGGCGGCACGACCACGCTCAACTCGATCGCGATCCCGTCCTCGAACGACCCGAGCAACGCGAGCGCGATCTGGCGGATCAACGACTGGAACGGCACCCCGAGCGGCTTCAAGAACGCCGACCTGATGACGTACGCGCATCCGTCGGACGTCCGGGCCGCCGCCTGGACCGGCAACGTGGTGATCGGCAGCGGCAGCGAGACCTCGGCCTTCCCCTGCTACATCTGGAAGGACGTCAACAGCGGCCTGCTGGTGTACTTCAAGCTCACCGCGACGCAGGCCGCCGCCGCGCACACCCTGCGCATCGGCGTGACGACGGCCTACGCCAACGGCCGCCCGCAGGTCGTCGTCAACGACACCTGGACGTCGGCGATCCCGTCCCCGCCCACCCAGCCGAACACCCGGTCGCTGACCAACGGGTCGTATCGGGGGAACAACAACACGTTCACGTACAGCGTGCCGGCGTCCGCCTGGCTGACGGACACCAGTCAGTACAACGTGCTGAAGATCAACGTGGTGAGCGGGTCGGGGTCGACGAGTTATCTCAGTGCGGGTACCTCCATCGACGCGCTCGATCTGCTGACCTGAGCTGAGCGCTCCGCTGGATGGGCGGTTCTTTGGCCGCGGGCCGGTGGGGGCTGGTCGCGCAGTTCCCCGCGCCCCTTTCGGGGCGCGGTCGGCCCGTCATGTGCCGCGTGTCCACTGCTGGTTCGTTCCGCTGTTGCATGTGTACGTGATGATGGCGGCCGAGTCGGCGGTGGACGCGCCGTTCACGTCGAGGCACTCGCCGCTCGCGCGGGAGACGACGTTGACGTAGGAGCCGGTGGTGGTGAGCGACCACTGCTGGTTGGTGGCCGAGGAGCTGCAGTTCTCCTGCGTGACCGTGCTGGCGTTCTCCTGAACGCACAACGAGCTGTTGCGGACCATGAGTTGGTAGTAGCCGGTCGCGACCGACTTGAACCAGTACTTCTGGTTGTTGCCGCTGTTGCAGGTGTACTGCTTGATCTGGGCGCCCGCCCACAGTGACTGGCTGGTGACGTCGGCGCACTTGGACGAGTGCCGGGCGATCAGCGTGTTGTACGTGGCGCTGGTACCGGTGATCGTGCCGGTGGCCGTGTCGACGGTGACCTCCGGGGACCAGGACATGGACATCGTGGTGGTGGTCGGGAAGCTCAACGGCAGCCAGACGTAACGGGAGTCGTTGACGGTCCCGCCGAAGGAGTTGCCCCAGCGGTCACCCATGTAGAGGTAAGAGGTGCCCGAACTCCCCTGCACGGGAAGGACGTACGCGGTCTGTGAACCGTAGGTCGTCGAGTCGCCGACGTTCGCCATGGCGGTCCACGGGCCGGTGATGCTGGTCGCGGTGGCGTACTGCTGTTGGTTGGGGCTCCAGCCGGTGGCGCCCGAAGTCAGCATGAAGTAGACGCCGTTGCGCTTGAAGAGGGCCGGGGCCTCGCGGTGACCGCCGTGCCAGGGGTCGGCGACCAGGCTGTCGATGCCGGTGTAGTCGGCCGTCAGCCTGTAGATCTGGAGGTCGTAGTTCTCGCGGGCCGCCGAGATCATGTAGCCGGTGCCGTCGGTGTCCACGAACACCGTGATGTCACGGGACATGTGGGTGTCCAGCGGGCGGAAGCTGCCCTGCCAGGTGTAGTTGCCGTCGACGGTGTCGGAGACGGCGACTGCGGCACGGGCCTCGCTGTAGTCGGCGCCGTTCTCCTTGTGCATCCACATCACGTACTTGCCGGTGGCCGCGTTGTACATGACCTTCGGCCGCTCGATGTTGGCGGTGGCGAGTTCGGAGGCGCTGGACTGGGTCAGGACGTGGTTGCGGAACTCCCAGTTCTTCAGGTCGGTGGAGCGGTAGGCGTCCACGTACTGGAAGGTGTTGTCGGCGTTGCGGTGCTCGCCGAACCAGTAGTAGTAGGAGCCGACCTTGATGACTCCGCCGCCGTGGGCGTGCACGGGGCTGCCCGAAGTGTCGGTGAACTGGGTGCCGTTGGGGATGGTCACGGCGGCGGCCTGGGCGGGTCCGGCGGTGGCGAGGGCGCCGGCCAGCGCCAGACAGAGGGCAAGGAGGACCGCGTACACACGTCTCATCAGACACTCTCCTTCGGATTCGGTGAATCGACCTGCGTGTCGGCGACGGGGATGCCGAAGTCCGGGGTGCCGTCGGTGTTCCAGCCGAGCTTCTGCACCCGGGTGTGCCGGTTGGGGTCGTTGAGCGGGTCGCCGACGATGTCCTTGTACTGCCGTGCGTGGTAGACGAGGACGTCGGTACGGCCGTCCTCGGCGACGGTGAAGCAGTTGTGGCCGGGGCCGTACTGCTTGGTGGTGTCGTTGCTGGTGAAGACGGGTGTCGGGGACTTGGTCCAGTTGGCCGGGTCCATGAGGTCGGCGCGGGCGTCGATGGTCAGCAGGCCCATGCAGTAGTTGAAGTCGGTGGCGCTCGCCGAGTACGACATGAAGATCCGGCCGTTGCGCTTGATGAACGACGGCCCCTCGTTGACCCGGTAGCCGATGCGCTCCCAGTCGAACTCCGGGGTGGTGAGCCTGACTTGAGGGCCCGTCAGGGTCAGGGGGTCGGCCATCTTCGACAGCCAGACGGCGGTGTTGTTGTCCATGCCGGGCTCGTGCTGCGCCCAGGCGAGGTAGCGGGAGCCTCGGTGGGTGAAGGTGGTGGCGTCGAGGGAGAAGGTCTCCCAGGCGGTCTTCAGCTGGCCGCGCTCGACCCAAGTCCCCTTGAACGGGTTGGGGTTGGCGTTCTCCAAGACCCAGATCCGGATGTCCCAGATGGCCTCGGCGGGCGCGGAGGCGAAGTAGACGTACCACTTGCCGTCGATGTGATGGATCTCCGGCGCCCAGATGTGCGCGCCCATGACCCCGGTCTCGTGCTTGCGCCAGATGACGGACTCGTCGGCGGTGGCGATCCCCCGGATGGTGCGGGAGCGGCGCAGGATGATGCGGTCGTACTCGGGGGCGGTGGCCGTGAAGTAGTAACGGCCGTCGGTGTGGCGGTGGATGTGGGGGTCGGCGCGGTTGCGGACGAGGGGGTTGACGTAGGGGGTGGTGGGGGCACATGGGGTGCCGGCTAGGGCGGTGGCGGCATGCGCGGCGGTGCCGGAGATGCCGGGAACGGTCACCAGGGCGCCGGCGGCGAGGGCGCCCTTCAGGAGGGTTCTCCTGGCGGAGGGGGAGAAGTCTTCGGGCGGATGATGGTGGGCGCGGCTCATTCGGGCTGCCTCTCGGGGGTGGGGCACGAGATGTTGGCGTGTGTGCGGATCTGGGGGGTTGACACGAGAAACGTTCGTAATTACGAACAAGATCTGCCATTCCGAACGCCGAAAAGGTAAGCGTGTGTTACGGGAAGGTCAACGGGTCGGGAGAGACCAAAACGACCGACCTACTTGCCGATCAACTTTCTGTTATTACCCGGGAGTCCGTTCCGTCTCCGGAGATGTGCACAGCCACTCCCCCATCACCAGCCCCGCCGCCGCTCCCACCCACAGGATGGTGACGGCTGCCGCGGCCCTCGCGATGACCGCCCTCCTGCTCGGCGCCCCGCCCGCCTCGGCGGCCGGCTCCCGGGACGCCACCGCCGACGTACTCGCCGGCCGGGACGTCACCCTCACCGGCGACACGGTGGTGAGGGTGCCCGCCGGGACGACGACGTACGACGGTGTCTTCCGCGGCGAGGGCACCCTCACCGTGCGCGGCACGGGCACCCTGATCCTGACGAGGGACAGCGACTTCACGCTGCCCAGGTCCCGGCAGGGCCAGCAGGTGAGCATCCCCGGCGGCAACCACCCGTACGTCACGGTGACGAACCCCGACCCACCGGCGGTGACGGTGGAACGGGGAGCCACGCTCCAGTACGGCAACGGCGGTACGACCGGCCTGATCGGCCACTTCCCGTACAACACCCCGGCGTTCCGCCTGAACCAGGACAACATCAGGGTCGACGGCACTCTGCGCCTGTCCCTGAAGAGCGCGTACAACCTGGGCACGATCAGCGGCAGCGGGCTAGTGACCCAACCCCGTTTCCTCTGGGGGACCTGGGACCTCTCGGGCACGCACTCCTTCTCCGGGGTGATCGACAACGGCACCCAGGTGAACGCGGGACGACCGGAGTTCGCGACGTCGCTCCCCCGTGTGCGCAAGGTCCTGAACCAGGGCACGTGGACGGTCGACACGCCGCTCGGCCAGACGGTCACCATGGGGATGGACTTCTACCAGCGCGAGTACGGCAGCGACATCAACGTCCAGTCCCGCCCGGGCTCGAAGGTGGTCCTGACCGGCCAGTACAGCTGGTCGAACCAGGGCGGCGACACCAACCCGTCGCTCAGCGACCCCGCCCTCAACTGGACACCGGCCCGCAAGAACGTCAACAAGCGCGGCACCAACATCAAGGGCGCGAACGTCCAGTGGGGCGACGGCACGACGAACAAGATCTTCATGCCGGGTACGGCAGAGACGGTCTACATCAACTTGCTTGCGGCGAGGTCGCGTTCGCTCCTGACGTTCGACTACAACGGCCCGGTGACGCTGGGTGCCCCGATAGGCGGCGGCCGATTCCACGACACGCTGTCCGCGCCCGGCGCCGGGGACATCGTCATCAAGGGGACGCGCGGCAACGACGTCACGTTCGCGGCGGTGCAGTACTACGACGGCTCGACGACGGTCGAGAAGGGCGCGGTGCTGCGGCTGGGCAGCGGAAAGACGGGCGGCGACGGCGGTCTGTACACGAAGGGTTCGCTCTACAAGGTCGTGAACAACGGCTCGTTGGTGGTACGGAACACGAGCAAGGCGGTGACGCTGTCGCGGGTGAGCGGCAGCGGCTCGTTCACCCAGTCGGGCGCGGCGACGACAACGCTGACGGGCAGTGGAGTGACGTACGGCGGAATCACGACGGTCACGAAGGGGACGCTGGCGCTGCGGGGTGGGGCAACTCTGGCTAGCAGCAAGGCGATTCGACTGACGGCGGCCGGCGCGCGGCTCGACGTAGGCACAGCGGGGCTGCGTGTGGGAACCACGCTCACCGGCTCGGGGACGGTGAAGGGTTCGGTGACCAACGAGGGTGTGGTCGCGGGCGGGTTGACGGTGACGGGTGGATACACGCAGGACGCCAAGGGCCAACTGGTGCTTCGGGAGCGGCCGTTGAAGGTCGGCGGGGCGGTGCGGCTGGCGGGGGCGTTGGACTTGTCGGCGGCGGGTGCGGCTTCTGGCTCCGCGCGCACCATCACGGTGCTGAACCACACCGGGCGGGCGAAGACGACGGGTGCGTTCAGCAGGCTGAAGGAGGGGACCGCACTGAAGCTCGGCGCCACGACGTACCGGATCAGTTACCGGGGCGGCGACGGCAACGACGTGGTCCTGACTGTGGTCGCCAAGAGCGCGTCACCGACGGCGGGTTCGGGGGCCCGCTCGGGGTCTGCGACGGCGGGGGCCGGCTCGGATTCGGCTGCGGCAACCGACGCGAACACCAACTCCGCTCCGGCGGCGGCCAGTTCGGGGTTCGGCTGGTGGCCGTACGCGATGGCGGTGGGGCTGTTGGCGGGGCTGATGATTCCGGCGGCTCGGAAGGTTCGGGGGCATGGGGGCGGGAGTGGAAGGCGGCGGGGTGGACGGCACGCGGCTCAGGACTGACTCCGGGCGGCCGGGACCTGTCGGTACCGACCCCGCTCCGGATACTGGAGCAGAGCGAACTCAAGGAGAGGCAGTCGGCCCTGATCATGCGGGACGACGAGGAGGACGGGGCGCCGCAGAACCGGACGACGGTGGATCTGGAAGGCGGGGTCGCGGTCGTCCGGATGCCGCTGGCCGACCGGTAGGGCACGGCTCGACCTGAACCGGCGCCACCGGCAAGGGACTTCGCCTGCTCCCGACCGAGGGCCGCGCTGTACTCTCCTGCGACCGGTCGAGCCTGTATGACCGGGGGTCCGTATGGCTGGACGGCGGTCTGCGAAGTAGATCATCTGGCGGAGTTGCCTCGGGGGTGGATCAGGCGTCGGGACAACTTGTCGAGCGTTGGAGGTGGTGATCAGGCAGGGTGGACGGATGTCCGAGTCGTCCTTGCCTGGAGGTTTCGTCAATGCGGTCGTTCGTGTCGGGGACACGGTGCGCCGGCCAACCTCGGCTCGCACGAAGTTCGTGGGTGATCTGCTGAGGTTGCTTGAAGCCAGTCGCTGGAGTGGTGCTCCGCGGTATCTCGGTGTGGACGACGAGGGCCGTGAGGTCCTCAGTTACCTCGATGGCCATGTGGCATGGGAACCGCGACAACCTGCTGCTGTGTCATCCGACGAGAGTCTGGTGACGGTCGCCCGGCTGGTGCGTGAGTTCCACGACCTGACGGCCGGCACCCCGCCGGCCGGAGACCAAGAGGTCGTGTGTCACAACGACCTGTCACCCAAGAACACCGTCTATCAGCTGTCCAGTGGCGAGCTTCGCCCGACGGCATTCATCGACTGGGACCTCGCGGCGCCGGGCGCGCGGATCCACGACGTCGCTCATGTCTGCTGGCAGTACCTCGATCTGGGCCCTTCGGTCACCGACGTCGAGGAGGCAGCCCGGCGCATGAGGCTGATCGTCGACAGCTACGAGTTGTCCGACCGGCGACATCTCGTGTCCACGATCTTGTGGTGGCAGGACCGGTGCCGGCGGGGCATCGAGGCCCAGGCCGATGCGGGTGACGTCGCCATGACCCGGCTCCGTGACGCAGGGGCGGTGAGGCAGATTCAGGCGGCCTGTCAGTGGGTTTCCGATCATCGGGCTGCATTGGAACGCTCAGTGCGGTGAGCGCGCAGGCAACGGCCGCAGCCGGTTCGCTGATTCCGTCCCGCAGATCGGCAGGGCCTCCTCGCGAGCCGTGAGCGAGGCACGCACTATGATCCGCGACCTGTTGTCCAGTTGAGGGAGCAACGTGACCACCATCGCCGTGACCGGGCACATGGACCTGACCGACGCCAGTGTGCCCCTGGTACGCAACGCCCTTCGGAAGACGCTGAAGGCGTTCGCCGCCTCCGGTCTGACCGGTATGTCGTGCATCGCCCAGGGTGCCGACTCCCTGTTCGCCGAGGTCGTGTTGGAACTCGGCGGGCGTCTGATCGCGGTCGTTCCCTCGCGGGACTACCGGCAGAACAAGGTCAAGCCCGACCACGCCGAGACCTTCGACCGGTTGGCCGAGTCCGCCGACGTGGTGCTCGTGCTCCCCAACGACACGGCCGACCGATCGGCGTACGAGGACGCCAACCGCATGCTGCTCCAGCGCGCTGACCGCCTGGTGGCGGTGTGGAACGGCGAGCCCCCGACCGGCAAGGGCGGCGGCACCGCGGACACCGTCATCGAGGCGCGTGCAGCCGGCCTGCCTGTCGACGTCGTCTGGCCGGACGGCGCCTCGCGCCAAGGCTGACCACGGGACGGCCTGAGTCCTGCGGCCGAGGTTCCTGGCCAACAAGGCCTACTGCGCCGAACATCGGCGAGCAAAATGTCACCCTCAACAGACCTTTGGGGGCATTACTTACCATCCACACCTAAAGCACATAATGAAGCATTTAATATTCTCATCGACTGAAACATCCGGTCTGTCGATGGAGGTGTGTATGCGCAAATGGGCGAGGATCGCTCTTGTGGCAGCCATGGCCTTGGGGGGTATTTCGGGACCGAGCGCAGGAATCAGTTCCGCCGCGGTGAGCTGCTACGGGGGCGCCCAGTCGGCGACGATCGAACTGCCGGACGGCTTCAACGCGGTGGGGCCCTACTACACGACCAACCGCTGCCTGGACATCAACGTGCAGCTGACGTACGTCCGGTACCAGACGGAGGCCCGCTCCTGTCTGGAGCGGGCCAACGGTTCGACGATCAGCTGCAGCCCCTGGAAGCTGCTCCCCTATCCGGAGTGGGCAGTTCTGTCCACCAACGTGCGAGACAACACCCGCTTCCGCCTGGAGTTCAAGACACAACCCGGTGAGACCATCAGCTGCCTCGTCGCCGCGTAAGGCGCGCACAGGTAGGTGGTGCCGGGTATGACGTCCGGTGGCACCTACCTGGTCGACGAAGCAGAGGAATCACCCAGTTCCTCCGACTGCTGCCGCCCCCGCATCCACACGTACACCGGAATCCCCGCGAACAAGAACAGCACCCCCTGATACACCGCCGCATACCCCGCCCCCGCGATGAGCCAGAACGAGAACGCGAAGGACAGGGAGGCGACGATCAGGTCGCGGACCAGGCCTGCCGGGCGGACGCGGTCCCGTGTGCCCTTGGCCAGCCAGTACAGCTGGGCCGCCGCCGAGAAGAGGTACGGGACGCAGCCCGTGAACGTCGTGATCAGGACCAGGACGCGGAACGTGGTGTCCGGGCCCGCCGTGTAGTTGAAGGCGATCAGGATCGTGCCCAGCACCGCGCAGGCCAGGACGCCGAAGCCCGGTACCCCGCCCTTGCCGACCCTCGCGAACGGTGCCGGGAAGAGGCCGTCGCGGGCCGCCGCGTACGGCATCTGAGCCGCGAGCAGGATCCATCCGTTCAGGCAGCCCACGATCGACGCCACCGCCACCAGCGCGATGGCCGTGCCGCCCCAACTGCCGCCGGTGATCGCGTTCACCGCGTCGGCGAAGGGGGCGCCGGAGTCGACCAGCTTGTCGTGCGGGACCAGGCCGAAGACGGCGACCGTGCCGAGGATGTAGACGAGGGCCGAGCCGAGGGTGCCCAGGACGCTCGCGCGGCCCACGTTGCGCTCGGGGTTCTCCACCTCGCCCGCGCTGATCGCCGCCGACTCGACGCCGAGGAAGCTGTACAGGAGCAGTGCGGCCGAGGCGGCCAGGGCCCCCGGGACGCTGTCGCCCGACGCGTTGAACGCGCCGAAGTTGTCCGTGTCGATGAAGAACAGGCCGACCGTGGCCACCACCAGCAGCGGCACGAACTTCAGGATCGTCGACACGATCTGTACGCCGCCCACCCACCGCGTGCCCGCGAAGTTCGCGGCGGCCGGCAGCCAGAGGGCGAGTATCGCGACCAGTGCTCCCAGGGCGTGGTTGTTGTCGAGAGGGATCAGTACGTCCACGTATCCGACCGCCGCCACCGCCAGCGCGGCGATGCTGACCCAGGTCATCGTCCAGTACGACCACGCCGACAGGAAACCCGCGAAGGGGCCGAACGCGTCGCGCGGGTACACGTACAGGCCGCCGGTGACCGGGCTGCGGCGGGCCAGCTTGCCGAAGAGCAGGGCGAGCAGCACCGCGCCTATCGACAGGACCAGGAAGGCCAGCAGGCTCACCGAGCCGTACGGGGCGACCGTGGCCGGCAGGACGAAGATGCCGCCGCCGATGATGTTGCCCATCACGAGCGCGGTGGCGGCGGCCAGGCCGAAGGTACGGCGGCCGGGCGGCGGCTTCTCAGCCGTCGCGGTCGCAGTGGCCGTCTCGGTCGTCTCGGTCGGGTTCAGCTCCGGCTCGTCGGCCTCGGTGGTGCTGGGCGCAGTCATGACACTTCCGGTCAGCGGGGAGGGGCAGGTGGGGAGGGGTGGGGACAGGTGGGGAGGGCGTGATCGTAACTCGCCATCCCACAATGTGGGCCATCTGTTCATGTACTGGACACATACAGCCGCCCCGTCCGCCGTCGGCTAGCGTCGAGCCCATGACCAGCGAGACCAGCCCCACCCGCGACTCCTCCCCCTCCTTCGCCGCCGCCCTCACCACCGGCGCCCCCCTCGTCCTCGACGGCGGTATGTCCAACCAGCTGGGGTCCGCCGGGCACGATCTCAGTGACGAGCTGTGGTCGGCGCGGCTGCTCGTCGAGCAGCCCGAGGCGATCGTCGACGCGCACCTCGCCTACTTCCGGGCGGGCGCCGACGTCGCGATCACCTCCAGCTACCAGGCCACCTTCGAGGGCTTCGCCAAGCGTGGCATCGGCCCGGAGCGCGCCGCCGAGCTGCTCGCGCTGAGCGTGGAGCTGGCCCACGAGGCCGCGCGCCGGGCGGACGCGGAGCGGCCCTTGTGGGTGGCGGCGTCCGTCGGTCCGTACGGGGCGATGCTCGCGGACGGGTCCGAGTACCGGGGGCGGTACGGGCTGAGCATCGACGAGCTGGAGCGTTTCCACCGGCCGCGGGTGGAGGTGCTGGCCGCCGCCGGGCCCGATGTGCTGGCCCTGGAGACGGTTCCGGACGCCGACGAGGCCGAGGCGATGCTGCGCGCGGTGCGCGGGCTCGGGGTGCCGGTGTGGCTGTCGTACAGCGTGGCCGGGGAGCGGACGCGGGCCGGTCAGCCGCTCGCGGAGGCCTTCGCGTTGGCCGCCGACGCGGACGAGGTCGTCGCCGTCGGCGTGAACTGCTGTGTGCCCGAGGATGTGGAGGGTGCCGTCGAGCTGGCGGCCCGGGTGACCGGGAAGCCGGTCGTGGTCTATCCGAACAGCGGCGAGGTCTGGGACGCCGACGCCCGTGCCTGGCGCGGCAGTTCGACCTTCTCCGCCGGTCAGGTGACGGGCTGGCGGGACGCGGGGGCGCGGATTGTCGGCGGGTGCTGCCGGGTCGGACCGGCGGCGATCACGTCGATCGCCCGGACGCTGAACCCGGCGTGACTCCCGTGCTGGGACCGGCGTGGCTCGCATGCCGAAACTTGGCGTAACTCCCGTGAAGCATGGGCTCAATGAGGACTTCACGGGCCGGTGATGGAGTCCGGGACGAACCCGTACGCCGATCACGGAGGCCCTGGTGACCGAGCCGCCCACGCAGGACCAGTTGGACGCCTATGTACGGACCCGGCTGGCGTTGGCCGGGTTCGATCTGTCGCTCCTGCCGGAGCAGGCCGACCCCGCCACCGGAGTTCCGACGCGCTCCCAAGTCCTCGCCTCCCTGCGGGCGTTCGTCGCCTCGACCCCCGGCGCGATCTCCGGCTGGACCCCGCCCGCCACCGACCCGGCGTACGCGCAGCAGGCCTCGCCGCCCCTCCTGTACCCGTCCATCACTGAGGCGTGGACCGGAAAGGCGGGCAAGCAGGCATGAGCAGTCCCCTCAAGAGGTCCATCAACCGGCGGATATTCCTGGCGAGTTCGGCGGCACTGACCGGCGGAATCGCCCTGCAGACAGCAACTCCCGCACACGCGGCCCCGGTTGCCGACCGCGTCCCCAACCTCGACCCCGCCTCCGACCTCGACCTCGCCGTCGACGTACGGCAGGCCGCGCGCGACGACCCGTCGGAGGCGACGCTGGCCGAGGCCGCCGTGCTCATACGGCGCGGGAAGCTGAAGGCGACGGAGCTGACCGAGGCGTATCTGGAGCGGATCGAGCGGTACGACGGCACGTACCAGGCGTATGCCGAGGTCACCGCCAAGGACGCGCGTGCGGCGGCCCGGCGAGCGGACCGTACGCCGGCAGGCAAGCGCCGCCTCCTGCACGGCATCCCCCTGTGCATCAAGGACAACTACTTCACGGCAGGTGTGCCCACTCGCTGCAACTCCCTCATCTTCGAGGACTTCGTACCGGACGCGGACGCCACAGCCGTGGCCCGGCTGAAGTCGGCGGGCGCGTTCATGCTCGGCAAGGGGCAGATGGGGCCGCTGGCCACCACCCGGGCCACGAAGCCGAACGGCACGGTGACGACGGTCAACGCGTGGACGCCGGACGACCCGTCCGTCGACCCGGGCGGTTCCTCGACCGGCCCGGCCTGTGCGGTGGCCGGGCGGCTCGCCTCCTCGTCGATCGGGACGCAGACCGGCGGCTCGATCGTGCTGCCGTCCAACCAGCAGAACCTGACCGGCCTGAAGCCCACGATGGGCCGCGTGTCCATCCACGGCGTCATCCCGCTCTCGTTCACCCGCGACCACGCGGGCCCGCTCGCGCGCGACGCGATGGACGCGGCGATCATGCTCCAGGTCCTGGCCGGACCGGACGCCCAGGACCCGCGCACGCTGGGCCTGCCCGCCGTACCCGACCTGATCCGCGCCGCGACCCCGGTCGTGGCGAGAGACGGCAAGGTACGTCTGCGCCGGGCCACGCGCATCGGTGTCCCCGCCGATTTCCTGTCCGCCCAGCGGGAGTTGAGGACCGCGTTCCTCACACGCCTGGACGCGATCCCGGGCGTCACGCTCGTCGACATCGCCTACCCGGACGACTGGGCCCTGCTCACCGGTACGTTCAACGCGGCCCGACTCGCCGAACGCACCGAGCCCTTCCGGCACTGGCTGCGCACCGATCCCACCAAGTTCGGGGTGTCGCTGCTGAGTTGGCTGCAGGGGCTGATGCTGTCGGGCGACGAGTGGATCACGGCCCAGCGCGCCAAGAACCACCTGCTGAGAGAGGTTCTGGATGGCATACTGACGACGTCCGACGTCGTCCTCCAGACCGGCCCCGTCCCCTTCGACATCCTCGGCCTGCCGGAGATCGGCTTCCCCATCGGCTTCGACGGCGACGGCGTACCCGTCGGCGCGATCCTCGGCGGCCAACCGTACGAGGAGGACCGGCTGTTGGAGGTGACGGCGGCCTACCAGGCGGTCACCGACTGGCACACGCGCCGGCCTGCCGACCCGACTCCGGCGACCGCCCGTAGCTTCGGGGCCACGACGGCCCGTCCGCGCCTTTCGGCGGAGGAGGCTGCCGAGGCATCGGCCTAGCCGACAGGGCCGGCAGGCGGCAACCCGTTCCCTTTTCCCGACCCCTACCGAACAGCAGGAGGCACCTGAGGCCCGCGACATCCTCGGGACCGGAGTGAAAGTTTCGGTTTCCGGGCCCTCGTCCCGCTGCTCCCGTCCGTTCGCGTCCGCTGCTAGCCTCCGGACCGGGAACCGGTTGCCGATGTGTTGCCGCAGGTCCCACGGACAGGGGGGCACACACCATGACGCGAAAGAGCAGCACCGGGGTCAGTGCGACACGCAGCACCATCCGCGATGTCGCGGCCCGGGCCGGGGTGTCCGCGTCCACCGTGTCCCGGGTGCTCGGCGGCGACTACCCGGTGAGCGCGGCGACCCGCACCAGCGTCATGCGGGCCGTGCGTGAACTGGACTACGTCGCCGACGCGCGCGCCAAGGCGGTCGCCGGTGTCGGGACGCCCACGCTCGCCTTCGTGCTCGACGACATCACCGGCCCCTCCTTCGCGCTCATGGCGCACGGCGTGGAGCGCGAGGCGACCCGGCTCGGCCATCTCAGCCTGGTGTGCAGCACGGACGGCGACACCGCGCACGAACTGGAGTTCGTCGAGATGATGCGCGCCCAGCGTGCCGCCGCCGTGATCCTGGTCGGCGGCACCGCCGACACCCCCGAGTACCGCACCCGCACGGCCCGCATCGCCGACTCCCTCGCCTCCGTCGGCTCCCGCCTGGTGCTGTGCGGCCGACCGCCGCTGAATCCCGGTACGCCGGTGACGGTCATCGAGTACGACAACGAGGGGGGCGCCTACGCCCTGTGCGCCCACGTCCTCACCCAGGGCCACCAACGCGTCCTCTTCCTCGGCGGTCGCCCCGACCACACCACCGCCCAGGGCCGCGAACGCGGCTACACCGCCGCCCACCGCGCACGCGGCCTGGATCCCGACCCGGCGCTGCGGCTGCACGGTGACTTCACCCGCGACTCGGGCCACCGTCTGATGCGTCAAGCCCTGTCCCAGGGACTGGAGTTCACTGCGGTGATGGCCGCCACCGACATGGTCGCCGCCGGTGCGCTGACCGCCCTCCACGAGGCCGGACTCTCCGTCCCGGGCGAGGTGTCACTGGCCGGGTACGACGACATCCCCTTCGCCCGCGATCTGCACCCGGCGCTCACCACGGTCCACGTCCCCTATGAGGAGTTGGGCCGCCTCGCCGTACGCACCGCCCTCGGCCGTACCCCGGACGACCCGGACGAGCACCTGCTCCTGGGCACGCATGTCGTCGTACGGAACTCGGTGGCACGGCGGTAACCGGGGAAGGGAACCCCGGCCACAACGCCACAACGCCACAACACCACTACGCCAGCCTGGCGTACGCCCGCACATCCGCGTCCGCGTCCCCCGTCACCGAGGCGAGCGCCTCCGCGACCCCCGGGCGGCCGTCGTGGCGGCGCAACGCCCGTACGGCGGCCTTGCGGACAGCGCCTCCGCCAGGGCGGGCACCGCCAACTCCGGTGCCGCCGCACCCAATGCCGTCGCCGCGCCCGAACGGACCTGCCAGTCCCTCCGCCGTGAGGACCCGTACCGGCATCACACGGTTCTCGATCCGGATGCGTTCGCGCATCTCGCGGCGGCGGAGTTGCCGGTAGAGGACCTTCTTGACGTCCTTGCCCTCGGGCATCGGCAGCAAGTACGAGCCCGAGCGGTGGACCTGACGGACCGCGTACTCACCGTGCTCGTCCTTCTCGAACTTCACGCCGTACGACTCCAGTCGCTGCACCATCGCGAAGCCACGCGTCGCGGTCTGGCGGACGGTGGCCTGGTTGACGATCTCGTCGGCGTCATGGAGGGCGGGGATGTCCGTGGCCGCCGCGCTGTCCGTCGTGCTGTCCATCGGGAGGATGACCTTTCACCGGAGGAGGTAGGGCATGTTGACGGTGACCGCGCCCGTGGGGCAGCGGGCGGCGCACGGGCCGCAGTACCAGCACTCGTCGACGTGCATGTACGCCTTGCTGGTGTCCGGGTCGATGGCGAGGGAGTCCAGCGGACACATGTCGACGCAGAGGGTGCAGCCGTCGATGCACTTGGACTCGTCGATCGTGACGGGCACGTCGGCACGCTGGGGGACGAGAGGCATGGCTGTCGCCGGGAAGTGGGTGAAAGTGGGTACAGAAAGGGAGTTGGAGTGGGTCAGGTGGACCGGTGCAGCAGTCCGCGCATGGTGATCCGGTCGCCCCGGAAGCGGATGAACTCCAGGTCCACGGGCCGCCCGTCGGACAGACAGGTGAGCCGCTCCAGCATCAGTACGGCCGCTCCGCGCGGCGCCTCCAGTACGGCGGCGGAGTGCGCGTCGGCGGTGACGGCCTCCAGGGTGATCTCGGGGGTGCCCAGGCGGCTGCCGGTGATCTGTTCCAGGAGCCGGAAGACGTCGGTGTTCTCCAGGTCGGCGCCGAGGGGTTCGACGCCGATGTCCATCGGGATGTAGGTGAGGTCCAGCGACAGCGGCACCCCGCCGAGGCGGCGCAGCCGCTCCACGTACAGCACCTCGGCGCCCGGCGGCAGTCCGAGCCGGTCGGCGACCGGGCCGGGTGCGGGGACCGGGCTCATGGTGCGGACCTCGTTGGTGACATGGCCGTGCTCGTGCAGGGTCTCCGCGAGCCCCATCAGCCGGTCCAGACCGTGCGGGTACTTCTGACAGGTGACGACCGTCCCGACCCCGGGCAACCGTTCGACCAGCTGTTCGGTGCGCAGCAGGTCCAGTGCCTGGCGCACGGTGTTGCGGGACGCGCCGTAGTCGACGCCGATGGCGTCCTCATGAGGGAGTACGCCGTCGGGGAAGCCCTCGGTCAGGAGCTGGTGGCGCAGCAGGTCGGCGAGCTGCCGTGCCCGGTCCGCACGCAGCCGACGGCGCCGCGCTGCCGCGACGGGCGCGGTGTGTTCGCGAGGGCGGTCGGCGGGTATCGGGGGCTCCCAGAGGGGCGGGGGTACGTTTCCCCCGGACCGTATCCGCGCCTCGCCCGCCTTGGTGTTGCGGCAGTGTTGCGCCACCCCGGTGACCGTCGTGTACGGGTGTGAGCTGGCGTTTCGCCGTCGCGGGCGGCACACCTGCCACCTGGGGGCGGCCGGTGGTCAGCGCCTCGGGACACTGCCGGGGAGCCGGAGACGCCGTACGACCGACCGGGACTCCACTGCACGCATACGCGAGCCGAGCGAAAGGGCCGATGCCGGGGTGAGCCCTGGTGGTGCGGGGGTGCGGTCGGCCGCCCACAGGGCGAGTTCGCGGTCCCGTGGGCCTCGTACGGTGTGCGGGTCGCCGTCGCCGAAGACGCGCACCGGGTGCGAGGCGTCCCAGGGCTGCCAGCCCGGGTCGCCGTCGACGGCGAAGCGCACCCACGCCGTGTGCATGGCCTCGGCGAGATCCTGCGGGGCGCCCTCGCCCGCGAGCTTGGCCGACTCGGGCGCCTCGCGGGTGTCGAACACGAATCCCAGTTCGAGGGCGTGGCAGGCGCCCAGACCGGGCTCGGTGGACGGCCAGGCGAACTCGTACGCATAGGTCCCACCGCCGTGCCGGGCGTCCGCGAGGCGGTGCAGCGGTACGCGGAGCAGGTGGTCGGTGACCAGCTGGCCGACGAGGTCGGCGGTGCCGGCGGCGGGGTGCAGGGTGCGGTAGCCGCGCGGGACCTCGGGGCCGCAGCGGCAGCGGGCCATGGCACCGGCCAGGGCGACCGCGCCGAGCCGGTCGACGCGTTCCAGGAGCCCGCCCGGCACCAGCCAGAGCCGGTACTCGTCCCGGGTCCAGCCCAGCATCAGGTCGACGTCGGCGGCGGCTCCCTCGACGAGGGCTTCCAGGGGGTCGCGGGGTACGAGGTCGCCGTCGACGACGATGCCGAAGGCGGGCCCGCCGAGCACCGGGCTGCTCAGTCGGCCGACCTCGCCCTGGACGCGCAGCAGCAGCTCGCGGTCGACGGCGGCGAAGGCCTCGGCGGTCGCCGGGATCTTCAGCCGGGTCGCCATCCGGCGCACCATCCGCCGTACCTTGTCGCGGTCGCTCACCTCGGGCGGCCCGCTCTGCAGCACCGCCCGCCGGAAGAGCCCCTGGGCGCGGGGAGCGGCGAGCAGCGCGCCGATGCTGATCGCGCCGGCCGACTGGCCGAAGACGGTGACCCGGTCGGGGTCGCCGCCGAAGGCCGCGATGGACGCCCGTACCCACTCCAGCGCGGCGAGCTGGTCGCGCAGGCCGGGGTTGGGCGGCGCGTCCGGGAAGAGGCCGTAACCCTCCACGCCCAGGCGGTAGTTGACCGAGACGAAGACCACGCCGTCGCGGGCGAAGGCATGGCCGTCGTAGACGGGGACGGCCGAGGAGCCACGGGTCAGGGCGCCGCCGTGGATCCACACCATGACCGGAAGCCGCGCGTCTCTGCCCAGCTCAGGTGTCCAGACGTTGAGGTTGAGGCAGTCGTCGCCGGGGACCACCGGGTCCGACAGCAGCCGGGCGAAGGCCTCGGAGTACGGCGGTTTCGGCGCGGTGGGACCGAAGCCGCCCGCGTCGCGCACCCCGTCCCAGGGGGTGGGCGGCACGGGCGGCCGGAACCGGAGCGGGCCGAAGGGCGAGGCGGCGTACGGGATGCCACGGAACACGGCGATCCGGTCGCCCTCGTGTCCCCCGTGGCCGTCCCCGGAGCCCTCGCGTCGCTCGTATCTGCCGCGGACGTCTCCGTAGGGCGTCCGCACGACGGGCTGCTCCACGGACTCCGTCGGTTCTGCCGTCATCTGCCCACCAGCTCCCTCGCCGCCGCGCGTGAACCGTTCAGATCAGAGCAACACATGACCTGGCGGTATTCCCGCGGAAGAAGCCATTCGGTGGGTGATGAAGCGGCTATTTGGCGTACATCACCGTCCCGAAACCGAGCTGGTCGAAGCCGCCGCTCGTCGTGCCGTAGTCACCTCCCCCGCCCTCGGGCCGGACGCTCTCGGCCATCGCCTGGATGTACGGGACGGACAGGCCGCGCCGCTTGGCGTAGTGGTAGTAGAGGATGTCCCAGACCGGGCGGACCTGGCCCCGGCTCGCGGACGAGATCACGGTCTGCGACGACTGGGAGCAGTTCTGGCCGGTGCCCCAGGTGTAGGTGGTGAACGGGACGTCGTTGCCCAGGTTGTACTTGGCGACGTACTGGGCGGCCTTCATGAACCGGTTGCTGTCGTAGCCGTACAGGTCGTCGCCCTGGGCCCAGGCCATCTCGCAGAAGGCACCCATCTGGCCCATGCCCATCATGGTGTGCCCCTGGTCGCGCCCGGACTCCTGCCACTGGCCGAGGGCATAGCCGTCGGAGTCGGTGTAGAGGTACGGCACGGCGTGGGCGATGGAACCGTTTCCGGCACCGGTCTTGAAGTAGTTCACGGCCTGGTCGTACTTGGCCGCGTCGTCGCACAGGATCCCGATCGCGAGGATCGAGTTCATGTTGCAGAGGTCCCAGTTGGCCCAGTAGTTGGTGATGCAGGCGTCGTTGTGGCCGGTGAGGAACTGGTTGTTGAGCGGGTAGAAGACGTTGAGCATCATCTCCTGGAAGGCGGCGAGGTCGAACCCGCCGTAGCCGCGCATGAGTTCGGCGGCGTTGGCGAACTGGTAGCCGTAGATCCCGGCGGCCAGGAAGCGGTCGGCGTTGCCGGTGACGCTGGTGAGGGTGGACGCCCAGGCGTTGAGGATGGCAACTGCCGTATCCCCGTTGGCCGTTGTGCCCGCGATCTTCCAGCGCAGGGCGTTCTGGTAGGCGGCGTGGATGTCGTTGTAGAGGATGCCGTAGTTCTCGCCGGTGCCGCCCCGGATGATCGTGGCCTGCGGCCGGGCCGTCCAGGTCGACGCCGAGTGGGAGTTGGCGGTGAGACGGTTCCAGCCGGAGAGCCAGGGGTCGGTACCGGCGGCGACCCGGACCTTGGCGCGGTTGAGTTCACCGTAGGCGTGGAGCATGCCGGGGTGGGTGAAGGTCGCGGGTGCGGCCTGGGCGGAGGGGGCCGTGAGCGTGGCGGCCGACGCGCCCACGGCGAGCGCGGCGGTGAGACCACCGGCGGACCTCAGAAGACCCCGTCGGCTCAACCCGGTTGGGCCATTGGTCGGGCTCTTGGTTAGGTTCTCGGTTGGGTTGTGGGGGTGTTCGCGGCTCATTGCGATGCATCTCCAATCCCATGGGGGATTCAGGTGGGGGTGATGCTCACCTCGTCGAAGTACGAGGTGCAGCGGGCCAGGGGGTCGCGGGAGCAGACCACGAGGCCCACGTAGTAGGCGGCGTCGCCGAAGCCGGGGATCTCTCCCTCGGCGAGGGGGGTCCAGCTGACGCCGTCATCGGTGGAGAAGGCTGCGGAGAAGGCGGTCCCGACGCGCTTCAGCCGTAGCAGGCAGGGCAGTTGGAGGGCGGGAGTGGCGGTCCCGGTGAAGGCGGAGGCTCCGGCCACGGTCTTCCGGAGCATCAGCTGTGCGGTGGTACCGCTGGTGACGATCGCCCCGGCCGCCTGGTCGAACGGTGACAGGGACTTGGCCATGAGCAGCCCGACCCGGTCGGCGGTCGTGGCTCCGGTACGGGAGACCAGCCGGGCGGTGAGGACACTGTCCTCGGTGACCGGCCGCCGGACGAACTGCCCGGTCATACCCTGCCCGTTGACGTTCAGATCGGTCCCGGCACCGCGTACGACGAAGGTCCCATCCCCGTCGTCCTCCTTGTACGAGGTCGAGCCGGGCGTGCGTACCGCGACCACGCCGTACGTCCCCAACTCCCGTTCGTCCACGACCACATCGCCGAGGTCGCCGTACGTCCAGGGGGCGGGCGGCGGTGTGGAGACGGTGACCGTGAGGGTGGCCGTCGCCGTGCCGGAGGCGTTGCTCGCGGCCGTGGTGACGGCGAACTCCCCGCTCTCGGCGGGCGTTCCGGAGACCAGCCCGGTACGCCGGTCCAGGTGCAGCCCCTTCGGCAGCCCGCCGGCGGAGAACCGCACCGGCTTGTGCGAGGCCCGGATCAGATACCGGAACGGAACGCCCACGTTGGCGAACGCCGTGCCCGCCGACAGCGCCTCCGGCACGGACGGCACCGGCATCACGGCGGCGGCAGGCGCCGAACGCGGGCCACGGCCACCGGAGTTGGCCTTGGCGACGGCATAGTGGTACGTCCGTCCGGGCACCCCGGTCGCGTCGGCGTACCGCACCCGGGTGCCGAACCCGACCGGTCCGACACCGGTGGCGACACTCTCGTACGGCCCCTGGGGACGCGTGGCCCGCAGCACCGAGTACCGCGCCGACAGGTCGGGGTCGGTCCACGTCAGCTCGACGGCGTCGGCTGCGGTGGCCGCCCGTAGATCGGTGGCGGTGCGCCGGGGGCGGGGCGCGCACCAGACGGGCCCGGATGCCGAGGTCACCTGGACGTTGTCGAAGGCGCCGGTGCCGGTCTCGGCGTACTCCGCGTCGATGCCCAGGCAGGAGGTGAGGGTGAGCCCGGCGTACACCGTGCGCCCCAACTCGACCTCGGTGACGCCGACTTGGGTCCAGTGCTCACCGTCCGGGGAGATGGACCCCGTACAGCGGCGGCCCTTGCGCTCGACACGGACCCAGTAGGGAGCCCGCAGCCGGTAGCCGTCGCCGGCGCCTTCGACGTAGGGCGCTTCCAGTGGCGTCGCCGACTCGGGGAGCGTGCCGAGGTCGGAGATCGGGAAGGAGGCGGCCGTGGTGATCGCCTGCTGCTGCGAGGGCGGAACGGGGGTGCTGCCGGTCGCGGAGATCATCCCTCCCGTCCCCTGGCGTACGGTCCACACACCGCTCCAGGTGTGCAGCGGCAGACCCTGGATCAGCATCGACGCGTGCGAGGCGGCGGCGTCGAGGGAGGCGCGCAGGGTGACGCCGACCTTGGAGTACTGGGAGCTGAGCGGCCAGACGATCCGCGCGGTGACGGTGCCGTCGCCGCGCAGGGGCACATGGGCCAGTCGGTGGCTGTCCGCCGTACCACCCGCCTCCAGCACGAACCGTTCACCGTCGAAGACCGCCGAACCGGGGACGCCCGTCTCCCCCACGTCCTGGCTGGACCAGGGCGCGGGCAGGCCGGCGCTTGCCGACGCCCAGCCCGAAGTTCCAGTCGTACCAAGGGAGTTCGTGGCGATGACCGTGTAGTAGTAGGTCCGGCCGCGGTGGACGTCCCGGTCCGTGTACGTGTCGGTGGTGACGGCGTCGGCGATCGTCTCGTACGGGCCCTCGGGACGGGTGGCCCGCCGGACCGTGTAACCGGTCGCCCACGCCGACGGGAGCCAGGAGACGGTGATCGTGTCGTCCGTGCCGAGTGCCATGACGCCCGCCGGGGCTGTGGGGACGGTCGAGTCGGGGGCCGTCGTGCCCGCGAAGGTCAGGGTGCCCCAGCTGGGCAGGTCGTCGTTGCTGCCCTCGATCAGGCGGGCGCCACCCGTCCCCCTGAAGACGGCGGCCTTCGTGTACGGGGTGTCCAGGCCTCGTACGCCCGCGTAGTGCGCGTACGCCATCTCGTAGATCGGGGGCAGGGTTCCTCGGACCTTGTCCGACACCGTTGTCTTGATGTACTTGCCGGTGCGGTCGAGGTCGGGGGTGAAGGGAACGGCGTTGCCCAGGTTGTAGCGGGCGGCGTACTCGACGTTGGCGAGGAGACGGTTGTCGTCGTGGCCGTACAGGTCGACGCCCTGGTTCCAGGCGACCTGGGCGGCGTCGGCGTGCAGGCCGACGGCGAGCTGTTCGTGGCCCTGGTCCCGGCCGCTCTCCTGGCCCTGGCCGGCGTCGGTGACGATGCGGTGCGCGACGGAGCCGTTGCCGGCGCCTGCCGCTAAGTACCGCAGGGCGTCCTCGAAGAGGGTTGGTTCCTCGCAGAACACGCCGATAGCCAGGATGGTTTGAAGGGCCGTCAGATCCCAGTTGCCGTTGGCGTAGAGCATGTAGCCGGAGACGGCTGGATACCAGACGTTCAGGAAGGACGCCTCGCAGCGGGCGATGTCGGCGGCCGTCCAGCCGTCGTAGTCGCCGCCGTGGCGCAGGAGTTCGGCCGCATTGACGAATTTGAAGGCCTGCAGGCCCGCGCCGAGCGGTCCGTCGGCGCCCGTGACGGCGGTGAGCGAGGCCGACCAGGCGTTGAGGATGTCGCGGGCCTTGTCGGCGTGGGCGCGGTCGCCGGTCACGCACCACACGAGGGCGTTCTGGTAGGCGGCTGCCGAGTCCGCGACGGCCTGGTTCATGAAGTTGGCCGGGCCACGGCCCCAGGAGGTGATCTGGCCGGTGTTCTGCACGGCGTACGTCGACTTGGAGCGGGCGTGGGCGGCGAGCGCCAAGTAGCCCTCGTACACCGGGGACTGCTGCGCCGCGACCGCGTCCTTCATCCGGGTGAGGTCGGTGGAGCTGTGCAGCAACCCCGGGTGAGCGAAGGTGCGTTGACGAGCTGCCGCCCAGGCCGGGCCGGGGAGGGCGGCGATCCCGATCCCGCCCGAGGCCAGCAGCAGGGCCGTGGCACCGCTGCCGCCGAGGAAGCCCCGGCGGCTGAGTGGGGAGGTCGTCATGAGGCCGCTGCCGCCTCTGCCTCTGCCTCTGCCTCGGCGGTGGTGAGGAAGCGGAGGTTCGTCACATGCTCGTTCGTGTGCATCGGGATGGTGTCGGTGGTGAGGTACCAGGTCGGCTTCTTCATCGAGTCGGCGATCACCGTGCCGTTGACGACGAGGTTCTCGAAGGTCACGTCCTTGATCGCGTGCTTGGCGTCGTAGCCGAGCAGCAGACACGTGGCGAGCGGCTTGCCCGTGTAGGAGAGGTCCTTGACGTGGACGTTCTGGATGCCACGGCCGACCGAGGTGTTGTACTTCGTGTTGTACATGATCCGCATATGGATGAGCTGGCCCCAACGGAAGTCCTCGACACGGACGTTGTCGACCTTCACGTTCTTGATGAGGTTGCTGTCACCGGCGTTGAGGGCGATGCAGCCCTGGTAGCCCATCTGGGGCTCCCGGTGGTCCAGGATGTCGAGGTTCCTGAAGGTGAGGTTCTTCAGCACCTCGGGGTTGTCGGTGTTGCCGTGCGTACCGACGTTGATGGGGTGGGCGACATCCGCCCAGAGGGTGGAGTTGCGGACGGTGATGTTGGTGGTGTCGCCGTAGTACTCCCAGCGGTGGGTGTAAATGGCGATGCAGTCGTCGGAGTTGCGCATGAAGACGCCGTCGATGACGACGTTGCTGCTGCAGAAGACGTCGATGCCGTCGCCCCAGCCCTTGGAGCTGAAGGAACCGAGACCCTTGATCGTGACGCCCGTGGCCTCGCCCAACTGGACGGCGTAACCGTTGGGGTTGAGGACGGTGACCGCGCCGATGGAGATGTTCCGCGCGTTCTCCACTAGGGCCCCACCACCCGCCGTCCCCGCGAGCACGCCCCGACCGGCGATCCCCGCGTGCTCCACGTCGCGGAAGATCACGGTCGCCTTGAGGACGGCACCGCCGTCGAGGTACACGGTCTTGCCGGAGGGAACGAGCAGGGTGCCGTCGGCCGTGGTGTGGACGCCGGGGCCGTAGTAGATGACGTTCGGGTCGTCCGCCGAGGGGCGCTTCTTCTCGACCGCGCGGGCGAACAGGTGGAGACAGTCGAAGATGTCGTCGTTGATCTGGACGACGACGTTGCGCGGCCGGTCGAGCGTGAACCGCAGGGTGTCACCGAGGAGTTCGGGCGTGATGCCGTACGAGTCCGGTCTCACGCGGGCCTTGGTGGTACCACCCTTGAGGTAGGTGACCTCGATCTCGACGGAGCCCTGGAAGTCGAAGTACGCCAGCGAGGAGTTGTAGATCTTGCTCGACCCGGTGGTGGGGTTGATCTCCCCCAGCTGGGGCCGCCAGATGTCGAGGGTCTGCCACTCGCCGTCGGGAACGGTACGGACCCGCACCTTGAAGCTGGTGTTGGTCGGCATGGCGGACGGGCGGGGGTAGGTGACGAGCGTCGGCGCCGCAGCGGCCTCGTCCGCCCGGGCCGTCGTGGCCGTCAGGTTGGTGAGACCGGCCGCGAGCGCGGTGGCGCCGGCCGCCTGGAGGGCGGTACGGCGGGACAGGAACGGGTTCATCCGGAACTCCTTGCGGGACGGAGAGGCAGAGATGAAAGGAGAGGTCAGGAAGGTCACTTGAGGCCGGTGGTCGACATCCCGGCGACGAAACCGCGCTGGGCGATCAGGAAGATCAGCAGGATCGGCACGACGTACATCACGGACCCGGCGGCCAGCAGGTTGTTCACGGGGAGCCCGCCCGGGGTGATGTACTGCGTCATGATCGCGACGGAGAGCGTGGTGCGGTCGCTGGACAGCAGCAGCATCGGAGCGATGAAGTCGCCCCAGCTCCAGGTGAAGGCGATCACGAAGCTCGCGGCGAGCACGGGCCGGGACTGCGGCAGGAAGATCCGCCAGAAGATCGTCGCGTAGCCGCAGCCGTCGATGATCGCGGCCTCCTCCAGCTCCCTTGGCATCCCGGCGAAGAACTGCCGGAACAGGAAGACCAGATAGGGCGCCGCCGACAGTCCCCACAGCACCCACGGCCAGTACGTGTCGACCATGCCGACCTTGGCGAAGATGAGGTAGGTCGGGAAGAGCGTGATCATCTGCGGCAGCATCATCGAGCCGAGCAGGATGCCGAACAGCACCTTCTTGCCGGGCGCGTCCAGCCGGGCGAAGCCGAAGCCGACCCAGGCGGAGCTGAGGGTGACGAGGGTGGCGTAGATCAGGGCGATGATGAGGGAGTTGCGGGCGTAGCCGAGGAAGTCGATCTGGGTGAAGGCGTCGGCGAAGTTGTGCCACTGGATGCTGTCCGGCAGCCAGTGCACCGGGGACGCGGCGAGTTCGGGCGTGGTCTTCAGCCCGGTGATGATCAGCCAGCCGAAGGGGCCGATCATCAGGCCGGTGATCACGACGAGGACGGTGTAGAGGACGAGTCGGGACGTACGTATCCGCACGCGGGCTGCGGAGCCGTCGTTCCTCGGTGTGGTGGCGGTGGTGGTGGCGGTCACTTCTTCGCCTCCGGATCGACGTTGTAGAACACCACACCGGAGGTGAGCTTGAAGATCAGACCGGTCGCGATGAGGATCAGGACGAAGAGAACCCACAGGAGCGCGGAGGCGTAGCCGTAGCGGCCGAGCGCGAAGTACTCCGCGAACACGTGCATCATGTACATGTAGTTGGTCTGCGGAATCGCGGTGACTCCGGCGGGCGTGGGGTTCGACGCGATCAGCAGCGGCATGATCGTCTGGACCGAGGCGATCATCCCGGTCACCGCCTGGAACAGCAGCACCGGCGAGAGCAGCGGCACGGTGACGCTGCGGAAGGTCCGCCAGGCGCTCGCGCCGTCGATCCGGGCCGCCTCGTGGAGTTCACGGGGTACGTCCTGGAGCCCGGCCAGCGAGATGATCATGACGTTTCCGGCGGCCCACAGCACCGCCATCAGGATCACGTACCGGGCGTACGGATCGTCCAGCCAGGCGACGGCGTCGATGCCGACGACGCCCAGGACACCGTTGGCGGCGCCCGAGTCGCGGTTGAACAGCGCCTTGAAGACGAGGCCCGCGCCCACCGGCGGTACGACGGCCGGCAGATAGAACAGCGTGCGCCACAACCCCCGTGCTCGCAAAGGGCGGTTGACCAGGACCGCCAGCGCGAGCCCGGCGACGATCGACAGCGGCACCGAGGTGAGGGCGAACACCCCGGCCCGGCTCAGCGAGTCCCAGGTCACCTGGTCGGACAGCAGCTCGCGGTAGTTGTCGAAGCCGACGAAGCTCCAGTTCGGGGAGATCCCGTCGAAGGTGGTGAAACTCAGCCACAGCGCGTACGCCATCGGCCCGACGGTCAGCAGCAGGAAGCCGATGATCCAGGGCGCGGTGAAGAGATAGAACGCCCGGTGCCTGCGGGCGGTCACGGAGGTCCGGGGCAGGCCGCCGGAGCGGACGGCACCGGCATCGGTACGGGCGCCGCCCGGCAGCCGGGGCCGCCGTACGGCTTCGGGTATCTGACCGACGGTCATCCCACCTGCTCCTTACCGCGCTTGAGCTGCTCGTTGACCGACGCGTTGAGGCGTCCGGCGAGGGTGTCGACGGAGATCCGGCCGTTCATCGCGGCCGGCATGACCTGGTTGATCAGGGCTTCGAGCGCGTCCCACTTGGCGTAGGGAGTGAAGGGGGTGACCGAGAAATGCTTCAACTCGGCTTCCTGCACCCGGAAGACCCGCTTCTGGTACTCCTCCTTCTGCGGCATCAGCGGCCGCAGCGACTTCAGCGTCGGAATCCCCCAGCCGCCCTCCGCACGGGACTTGGCCGGCCCCTCGCCGAAGAACCACTCGAAGACCCGCCAGGCGGCGTCCTTGTTCCGCGCCTTCCTCGGCATCCACATACCGGTGCCGGCCTGGCAGGAGCTGATCCGGGGGCCGCCCTCGAAGACGGGGGCGGGCGCGAGCCGGGACACCTCG
This sequence comes from Streptomyces sp. NPDC000878, assembly GCF_053599695.1. Classification (NCBI taxonomy): domain Bacteria; kingdom Bacillati; phylum Actinomycetota; class Actinomycetes; order Kitasatosporales; family Streptomycetaceae; genus Streptomyces; species Streptomyces sp. NPDC000878. The sequence goes on from NZ_JBSFMT010000007.1 coordinate 189,453, forward strand.
GCGATCTTCGGCTCGGCGTTGATCATGCCGCCCAGCCAGTAGCCGCTGCCCGACATGGCCATCCGGTTCGCGACATAGGTCGGCCCGTCCCAGGAGTCGGGGTTGGGCTGGATGAGGCTCGGCCCGACCTTGGCCTTGGCGTAGTCGACGTACCAGGTCAGGGCCCTGCGGGCCTCGGGAGTGGTGAAGTCGACGCGAGTGAAGTCGGCGGAGAAGAGGCTGCCTCCGGCGGCGGCGACCAGATTCGTCAGCAGGATGACGACGTTCACGCCGTTGTAGCTGCCGCCGTAGACGGTGGTCTGACCGTTCTTCCGTACGACCAGACGGCCGGCCTTCTCCGACCACTCCTCGTACGTGATCGGCTCGGTCTCGGACGGGTAGTCCACGCCCGCCCGGTCGAACTGGGCGGTGTTGAACCAGAACATCCCGTCCTGGGAGAAGTCCTTCGCCATGCCGTAGCGGGGACCCTTGCCCTGGGTGGTGCCGTCGAACCGCCACAGGTCGTTGGCCGGATCGAGGTCCTCCACCCTGAGAACCGTGGACTTGGCGAAGTACGGGTCCAGGTTCTCGGCGACACCCCGGGCCGCGTAGAACGGCGCGTCCAGGGCGCCGACCCCACGCACCAGGTCCGGCGGGTTGCCGCTGGTGAGCATCGCGATCAGCCGGGTGATGTCGTCCTGTACGACAGTGATGCCTATGCCCAGCTCGCGCTGCGCCTGCTGGATCAACTCCGTGGAGATGTCGTCGAGTTTGACCATCATGGTGATGGACTCACCACCACCCGTGGCCGCACCGGCGACCCGCAGGGCGCAGCCGCTCAGCGCCGTCGCGCCGACCGCCGCACCACCGGCCGCCGAGAGGGCGAGAAACCGGCGCCGGCTCGGGTGTGTACCGGCGGCCTGTGCGTGCATGAACGTCCCACCTCCTGCTGTGACTTGTTCGGGATACGGCAAACAACGGTCAGGGATGACAACCGGTTGGCATACGTCGTCGCAGAGCTTCTTCCTGCCGACAAACGGCGTCAAGAGTCTCGGCGACTTTCGAAAAGACTGGTTGACGTCGTTGACACGAGTCGGCCCAACAACCGGTTTCTTACGTGTCCTACGTCTCTGCGAGTTCCCGTACGTCGAACCAGTCGAAGTCCGCCGGGGTGCGGGTGCCGCCGAGGTCCTGGGCGCAGACGCCGACGAACGCGCCGGTGAAGCGCAGGCGTTGGCCGTAGTCGTCGGAGAGTTTCGACGCGTCGAGGACGGGCCCGACCGGCCGCCAGTCCGTGCCGTCCGGGGAGGCGGAGAAGCGGAGTTCGGCGTGGTCGAAGCGGGCGCGCAGGTGCACCAACGGCCAGTCGTCGACGTCGAGTTGGTACTCCGGGAGTTCCCCGTACGCCCCGTCGTCGGTGAAGACGATGCCTAGCACCCTGCCCCTGCCCTCGGCGTGGGTGAGGCGCAGGTAGTAGTGCTGGGTGGTGTCGTACCAGCAGATGAGACCTGCCAGTTGGGTGAAGTGGGCGGGGCGGAAGTCGACCACCGTCGCCGCCTCGCAGCGCACCGAGGTCAGCCGGCGCGCGACCAGACTCTGGTCGTGGCGGGAGTGCGGGCTCTGTCTGCCGCGCAGCCGCAGATGACCGGGGCGCTCGGTGAGGGTGAGCCAGTCGGGGGTGGCGGGGACGCGGAGGGTGCTCCAGTGGGCGGGGAGGGCGGAGGTGTCGAAGTCGTCGCGGTCAACGGCCTTTACGGAAGCGGCGGTTGAGGGTTCGACTCCGCTGGGTGCCGGAACCTCCAGGCTCGGCCGGCGGCCTCCGTCCGTGAGCCGTAGCCAGCCGTCGTCCGTCCAGGTCACGCGTTGCAGGCAGGTCTCCCGCCCGAGTACGCAGCGTGGTCCGTCGGGGGTGGCCACGGGACGCGAGGCGAGGTGGGCGAGGTACCACTCCCCCGCCTCCGTGCACACCAACTCCCCGTGCCCTGCCTTCTGTAGCGGCCAGTCAGGAATGTCACGGGTCGTCAGAAGCGAGCCCTGGGGGTCGAGTTCGTAAGGTCCGGTCAGTTCGCGCGAGCGCGCCATGAGGATGCCGTGGTTCCAGCCGGTGCCGCCCTCGGCGAGCATCAGGTAGTACCAGCCGCCCCGCCGGTACACGTTGGGCCCCTCGATCAGCTCGTCGTGGGTGAGGATCGTCCGGGGCAGTCCGATCAGGGCCTGCTTCCGGGCGTCGTACTCCTGGAGCAGGATTCCGGCGAACGACGGGTGCCCCTCGCGCGGGTCCCACTGCATGTTGAGCAGCCAGCTGCGGCCGTCCTCGTCGTGGAAGAAGGACGGGTCGAACCCGGAGGAGTTCAGGAACACCGGTTCCGACCACGGGCCGTCGACCGACTCGGCGGTCACCAGGTAGTTGTCGACGTCCTTGTAGGGGGAGCCGACGGTCCGGACGATGCTGTAGACCATCCAGAACCGTCCCTCGTGGTACGACAGCGAGGGCGCCCACACTCCGCCCGAGTCGGGGACTCCGCCCAGGTCGAGGAGGTCGGCGCGGTCCAGGATGTGACCGGCCGGTGTCCAGTGGACGAGGTCCGTCGAGTGGTGCACGGGGACGCCGGGGAACCACTCGAAGGTGGAGGTGGCGAGGTAGTAGTCGGCGCCGACCCTCAGGATGCTGGGGTCCGGGTGGAACCCGGGGAGTACGGGGTTGGCGATTCCGGGGAGTACGGGGTTGCGGAGGGGGCCTGCGGTCGTCATCCCCACATCTCTCCTGTCGTGATGCCTCGTCGCTTTCGCGTTCGGTATTTCGAAAATTTCGGTGGGCGTGATCCTTTGAATTCCTACGTCTTCACGCGGTGTTGAGGCGGGCTTAATGTAGGAACCGGTTGCTACGCGGTCAATGTTTCCGTCGTGTGAGCAGTGCTATTCGAAACTTTCGATGGCCCTCGGGCGGGCCGGAGAGGCGGTTTCCAGATGGTCCGCACCGGAGGCGGCAGTGCGCCGACCGGGCCCACGCTGGCGGTCGTGGCCCGGGAGGCCGGGGTCTCCGTACCGACCGCCTCGAAGGTCGTGAACGGCCGGGAGGACGTGGCGCCGGAGACCCGGCGGCGGGTCACCGAGGCGCTGGACCGGCTCGGCTATGTCCGCCGACCCCGCTTCGACGCGTCGAAGGCGCCCGGCCTGGTCGATCTCATCGTCCACTCGCTGGACAACTCCTGGTCGGGCGCGGTCCTGCACGGGGTGGAGGAGGCGGCGCACGACGCGGGCCTGGAGGTGGTCGTGTCGGCGGGCCTGACCCGGACCCGGGGCGGGCGCCCGGAACGCGGCTGGCTGGACAAGCTGACGACCCGTGGCTCCGCCGGCGTCCTGTTCAACCTCGCCGAACTGACCCCGTCGCAGTACGCCTGGCTCGACCAGCACCACATCCCGTTCGTGATGATCGACCCGGTGCTGGAACCGCCGCCGGGGGTGGTGTCGGTGGGCGCGGCCAACTGGCACGGCGGAGTGACGGCGGCGGAGCATCTGCTGGGCCTGGGCCATGAACGCATCGCGGTCATCGCCGGGTACCGACGCAAGATGTGCAGCAGCGCGAGGGTGGCCGGCTATCGCTCGGCGCTCGTCGCGGCGGGCGTGCGCCTGCGACCCGAGTACATCCGGTATGGCAGCTTCGACGAGACGGTCGCGCACCGGCGGATGGAGGAGCTGCTGGACCTGCCGGAGCCGCCGACGGCGGTGTTCGTGTGCTCGGACAAGATGGCGCTCGGTGTGTACCGGGCCTTGACGGAGCGGAAGTTGAAGGTGCCGGAGGATGTGAGTGTGGTGGGGTTCGACGACCTGCCGGAGTCTCGGTGGGTCTCGCCTGCGTTGACCACTGTTCGGCAGCCGTTGTCGGAGATGGCGGGGGCTGCGGTGGGGCTGTTGGTGCGGTTGATGGCCGGGGAACGGCCTGAGGGGACGCGTACGGAGTTGTCTACGCGGTTGGTTGTGCGGGGTAGTACGGGTGTGCCGGGCTTGGGGGCTTGAGGTTTGGTTTTTGGGTGCGGGGCAGTGGGGGCTGGTCGCGCAGTTCCCCGCGCCCCTAAAAGGGGCGCGCCCAGCGCAACGGAGTTCGCCCGCGCCCTCAGTCCAGGTGTGCCGCCCAGGTGATGCCTCCTCGCAGGTGGGCGCGGAAGTCCGGGTCTTCGTATGCCTCATCGGCGTGGCCCAGAGCCGTGTAGAAGACTCGGCCGTTGCCCTCGCCATGCTCCCTGCACCACGCCAACGGGTGGTCGTCGCCCATTCCTCCGCCCTCGTACGAGGACTCGTCGGCGGATATCAGTACCCGTGCCGTGCCTCGGGGGTTGGTGCGGAAGTCGTACCACTCGTCGGTGAAGTCCCATACGGCTGGCAGGTGTTCGGTCGCGGGGTGGTCTCGGTCCTCGACCGTCGCCTTGCCGGGCTGGTACGCCGGGTGTTGGGCGAACCAGGTGCCGAGCAGTTCGCCGTAGTACGGCCAGTCGTACTCCGTACAGGCCGCGGCGTGTATGCCGACGAACCCGCCGCCCGCCTCGACGTACGCGGCGAGCCGCTCGCGCCCGGTGGGTGTCAGCACCTCGCCGCTGGTGGAGAGGAACACTACGGCCGCGTACTCGTCCAGGGGCCGCTCGAAGGCCTCGGGCTCCTCGGTGTGGTCCACCTCGAAGTCGCCGAGGGTGCGTACGGCGGCCACGGCGGCCGGGATGGAGTCGTGCCGGAAGGCGGTTGTGCGGGTGTAGACGAGGAGGTTTGGTGCCATGGGCAACCAGCCTATGCGGCGGGGTCCTCCGGTCCCAGGGGGTCGAGGTGGTCGGCGACGAGAGTGGCGAACTCGTCCGGGGTGGCCAGGCGGACGCCGAGGGTCTCGGCCTTGGCGCGCTTCGAGCCGGCGCCTTCTCCGGCGACGACCAGGGTGGTCTTCTTGGAGACGCTGGAGGAGGAGCGGCCTCCGGCTCGTTCGATGAGTTCGTTCATCTGGTTGCGGCTGAGCTTCTCCAGGGCTCCGGTCATGGCACCGGTCACGACCACCGTCATCCCGGCCAGCGGTCCGCTCGTCGTGTCCGCAGCCTCCGAGAGGCCGTCGGCGGCGGCTTCGGTCGTGGGGGCGGGCGGGGTGGCGCCGGGTTCCGTCATGTTCACCCCGGCCGCGACGAGTCTGTCGATGAGCGGGGCGAGTTCGGCCAGTTCGGCGACGATGGACGGGGCCTTCTCGGTGCCGATGCCCTCGACCTGCCGCATCGCTTCGGCGTCCGCGGCGCGGATGTTGTCCATGGTGGCGAAGTACCGGGCGATACGGCGGGACATGGAGCGTCCGGTGCCGCGTACCCCGAGGGCGCACAGCACGCGCGACAGGGGTTGGCCCTTCGCCGCGCCGATCGCGGCGAGGAGGTTGTCGGTGCTCGTCTTCCCCATCCGCTCCAGAGCCAGCAACTGCTCCCGGGTCAGGGCGAACAGGTCGGCGAGGTCCTTCACCAGACCGGCGTCGACGAGTTGGACCACGCGGGTGTGGCCGAGGCCCTCGATGTCGAGTTGGTCGCGGCCGGCCGCGTAGGAGAGCGCGGCGACCAAGTGGCAGTTACGGCCGTTCTCGCAGCGCCAGCGCTGCTCGCTGGTGTCGATGGCCGCCCCGCAGCGCGGGCACACCTCGGGGAAGACGATCGGCTGCTCGTCGCCCGTACGGAGGTGGGCGACGGGGGCTTCTACGCGCGGGATGACGTCGCCGGCGCGGTGGACCATGACGTGGTCGCCGAGGCGCAGGTCGCGGCGGGTGATGTCGTTGGGGTTGTGGAGGGTCGCGTACGTGATGGTGGCGCCGTCGATCTCGACCGGCTCCAGGACCGCGCGCGGGGCGATGATCCCGGTGCGGCCGACGTTCCACTCCACCTCCAGCAGCCGGGTGATCTTCTCCACGGCGGGCAGCTTGTAGGCGATGGCCCAGCGCGGAGCGCGCGATCCCGATCCGGCGGCCCGCTGGTCGGCGGCCAGGTCGGCCTTGATGACGATCCCGTCGATCCCGAACGGCAGCTCGGCCCGCAGTGCGGCGATCTCCGTGACCCGGGCCATCACCTGCTCGACCGTGCCGGCGGTGACACCGGGTACGGCGGTGGTCGCGGTGGTGTTCACGCCCAGCTCGCCGGCCAGCGTCATGAGGTCGCTGTGCGCAAGCTCGCCGAGCCGGTCCGCGAGCTGCGTCTCGGTGTCCGCGAGGGGCAGCAGGCCGTAGCCGAAGAACGTCATCGGCACGGTGTACGCACGCTCCTTGGCGCGCAGGGTGCCCGCCGAGGCGCCGCGCGGGTTGGCGAACGGCGTCCCGCCGTGTGTCGTGCGCACCTCGTTGGCGTACTCGAACTGGGCGCTGGTCATCAGGACTTCGCCGCGCACCTCCACCGTCACCGGTTCTGCGAGCTCGGCGGGCAGGCCCTCGACGGTGCCGATGGCGTGCGAGACGTCCTCCCCGGCTCTCCCGTCGCCGCGGGTGATCAGCCGGGTGAGGCGGCCGTGGGTGTAGCGGGCGGCGATCGCGAGCCCGTCGAGCTTCGGTTCCACGTTGAACCGCTCCACCTCGTGGCCGATGCGGCGGGCCAGCGACGCGGTCCAGGCGGTGAACTCCTCCGGCGAGAAGACGTTGTCCAGGCTCAGCATCTCGACGGTGTGCGGGACATCGCCCTCCACGGCGCCCCCGGCGACCTTCCCGGTCGGCGACTCGGGCAGCGCCTGTTCGGGATGCCCGGCCTCCCAGGCCGCGATACCGCGTACGAGCCGGTCGTAGGCGTCGTCGTCGAACACCGAGGTGCCGCCCTCGTAGTAGGCGGCCGACGCCTTCACCGCGTCCTCGACCGCCTGCGCGTAGGCGACGGCATCCACGATCACTGCAACTGGTGTGGTCATGCCCGCCATCCTGCACGCCACCACTGACAACGCCCCCTGGGCTCGTTGTCCTCGGTGTGCTCGATGACCTCCATGCGGGTCACGGCTCGCTCGGTCCCTGGTCCAGCCGGTACGGCGGATAGGTGTCCGTCATCAGGGCCGCGTACGCCATGACGCGGGCCGTCCAGCGGTGCAGGCCGATGTTGAGGTCGTACATGCCGCGTGGATAGTGGCCGGTGAACAGCAGGGAGACGCCGGCGTAGAAGGCCAGCAGGCTGGCGAGGCCGACCATGAAGCGGGTGCCGCCGACGATGACGGCGACCACGAGCAGCTGGGGCAGCACCAGCAGCCACGACTTGACGAGCACGAGCCCGCGCGAGAGCTGTTCGGGCCGGGCGATCTCCAGGTGGGCCGGGTAGTCGGGCACGTCCGCGAGCGTGAACGGTGGATAGCGGTCGGTGCCGAGCGAGCCGTACGTGTAGTACGCCACCCGCCAACCCCAGCGCAGCACACCGACGTTGAAGGTGAACAGGGCGCGTGGATAGGAGCCGGTGAACAGGATCGCGAAGAAGGCGATCACGGTGACGAGGAGGAAGGCGATCCAGAGGAAGAGCAGGACGACGTAGTGCGGGATCGCCAGCACCCACTTGACCAGCCACAACCAGCGGGAGAGGCCGGGGTCGTACACCGCTTCCAGGGTCACCGGACTTCGAGGGTGTTCGAACAGTGCGGTACTCATCGTCAGCCCGCCAGGTTCAGGTTCCAGGTGCGGGACCGGTCCCGGTCGCAGTCGAACTGCACCAGAGTGACGTTGTTGTCGGTGGAGCGGCCACCGGCGACCGTCGCGCACTTGCCCGTCTGGTCGTTGACGAGTTCGTAGGAGCTGCCGTCCCAGTTGACGAGGCTCCAACGACGGGAAGCGTCCGAGTCGCAGTCGAACTGGACCAGTTCGACGTTGTTCTCGGTCGAGCGCCCGCCCGCGAGCGTCGCGCACTTGCGCGTCTGCACATTGACGAGCTGGTAGGAGTTGTCCTCCCCGTTGGTGAGCCTCCAGCGGCGCGAGGGGTCCGTGTCACAGGTGAACTGGACGAGCCGGACGTTGTTCTCCTTCGAACGGCCGCCCGCGACCGTCATGCACTTTCCGGTCTGCGGGTTCTTGATCTGGAAAGCGGCTCCCAGGATCACGGCCGGGGCGTTCTTGGAATCGGTCTGCTGAGGCTTCTGCGGTTTCTCCGGCTGGGCGATCGTGGGAGTCGGCAGCAGCAGGACGCCTCCCGCGAACAGAATCGTCGATGCCGTCAGAAGACGATGTGCCCGAGTGTGCTTGCGCATGGCAGTGCTCCTCCTTTTGATCAAGTTCCCCTTTTGATCAAGGTGCAGCTGCCCTTTCCACTATTCGCGCCCTCTGCGGGGCCCGCAACCGGGAGTGGAACGGGGGTCTCGGCACGTCCGTTTTCTTCAAGACGGGTCTCCGGCGACCTGCCTAACCTGGCCGTATGACTTCACAAGCACCCTCACAACCCGCCCCGCGCCCGACCCCCCGCTTCGACGCCATCGGCATCGTCGTCGCCGACCTCGCCGCCTCCGTCGCCTTCTACCGCCGGCTCGGGCTCGACTTCCCCGAGGGAGCCGAGGAGCAGCCGCACGTCGAGGCCCAACTCCCGGGCGGGCTGCGGCTGTTGCTCGACACGGAGGAGACCGTCCGGTCCTTCCATCCTGGCTGGCAGCGGCCGAGTGGTGGTGGGCGGATCGGGCTGGCCGTGCTGTGCGGCTCGGCCTCCGAAGTCGACTCCCTGTACGAGGAGTTGGTGGGGGCGGGGTATCGGAGTGAGCTGAAGCCGTGGGATGCGGTGTGGGGGCAGCGGTATGCGTGTGTGCTTGATCCTGATGGCAATGGGGTTGATCTGTTCGCCCCGCAGGATGCATGACGCTCCGCGGGACGGGCCGTGATTTTGGCCGCGGGGCGGTGGGGGCTTGTCGCGCAGTTCCCCGCGCCCCTAAAAGGGGCGCTCAACCCCCTCCGTTCAATAGTTGCCCCAGCGGTACTCCCGCCAACTCCCTTACGTCCCGTGCCAAGTGAGCCTGGTCCGCGTACCCGGCGCGCGTCGCCGTCTCCGCGAAAGGCACCCCCTTCCTCGCCAGGGCCAGTGCGCGCTGCATACGGAGGATGCGGGCCAGGGTCTTGGGGCCGTAGCCGAAGGCGGACAGGGAGCGGCGGTGCAACTGGCGGGCACTCAGGCCCAGTTCGTCGGCCGTACGGCTGACCGGGCGGCCCGATCGCAGGGCTGCCACCAGGCCGCCCAGCAAGGGATCCGGCGGAGGTGTGTCCGCCGCCCGTTCCAGTGCCAGCTGCTCAAGCGCCGTCGCCGGATCCGGTGCCGCGTCGACACGTGCCCTCAGGCGCCGCACCCCCGCCGCTCCCCACAGGTCTGCCAACTCGACGCGCCGGTCCCGGAGTTCGTGTGCGGGTACTCCCAGCAGAGCCGGCGCCGTGCCGGGGTGGAAGCGGACGCCCGCCCAGTGCGCGGGGGCGCCTTCGGGGACGTACGGGCGGGTGTCGGGGCCCGCGACCAGGAGTCGGCCCTCGCGCCAGAGCAGGTCCATGCAGCCGTCGGGGAGGACGGGCCGCGCGACGGGCCCGGCCGGGGTGTTCGTCCACACCACCGCGCCCGGCAGCCGGGAGGGCCGTTCCTCGTACACGTACGAAAGGCTACGCCGCCTGGCTTCCGCGTCCACCGAGCGATTCGCCCGGCGGGGGCGAAGAAAAGCCCGAGCCGCAGCCCGTCGTCCCCCGTCACTTCGCGGACGGCGGCCCCTCCCCCGTCTTGGGTGTGCTCTTCACATGCGCCCGCAGCCGGGACGTCACATCCTCCGGTGGCAGGAAACGCGACCAGCGTTCCGGGAACTCGGAGGGCATGTCCGCCGGGTCGTCGGGGTCGTCCGGGTCGTCGTCGGGCTCGTAGGTGCGGGTGGCGGCCATCCGGGCGACGTACTCGGCGGCCTCCTCCTCCCGCATCCGTTCGTTGGCGGCACGCGCCGCAGCGGTGGAGGCGGCCGGCCAGACCCGGTCGATGGCCGCGTTGACGGCGGCCCCGACGAGCACCGCGAACGCGGACACGCCCACCCACAGGAGGACGGCGACGGCCGCCGCGAGCGATCCGTAGATCGTGGCGCCCTCGATCGTCTTGGTGAGGTAGATGCGCAGCAGGAAGCTGCCGAGCACCCACATCCCGAGGGCCATCAGCGCGCCCGGGACGTCCTCGATCCACGGTGAGCGCACGGGGACCGACACATGGAACAGCGTTGTCAGGAAGGCGATGGAGAGGAGGATGACGACGGGCCAGTACAGGACCTGTACGAGCGTCTCCGACCATGGCAGGACGTTGAGTACGGCGTCCGGCCCGGCCACCATCAGCGGCAGCGCGACCGAGCCGATCAGCAGGGCGACGACGAACAGGACGAAGGCGACGAGCCGCGTCTTGACGATGCCCCGGACGCCGTCGAGGCCGTACATGACGGTGATGGTGTCGATAAAGACGTTCACTGCGCGCGAGCCGGACCAGAGGGCGAACAGGAACCCTATGGAGATGACGTCGGGCCGGCCGCCCTTCATCACGTCGTCCAGGATCGGCCGGGCGATCTCGGTGACGCCCTTGTCGGACAGGACCGTCCGGGACGCCTCCAGGAGGTTGGTCTCCAGGCTGGTGATGGTGTCGGTGCCGGTCCAGTCGTCGACGTAGCCGAGCAGGCCGATCAGACTCAGCAGCAGCGGCGGCACGGACAGCAGCGTGAAGAAGGCCGCCTCGGCCGCCAGACCCAGGATCCGGTACTCGATGCACGAGTTGACGGTGTCCTTGAGCAACAGCCATGCGGTCCTGCGCTTCGAGACGTTCCGGTAGAGGACGCGCGCGCGGTGGAGTCGGCCGCTGGGGCTCTCGGGAAGTTCACTTGCTGCCTGCACGCCCTAACGGTATCGGGCGGGCGGTACCCCTCTCACCCTCCGGTGCCCCGGTCAGGACCCGGCACCCGCACACCGCTCCCTCCCCTCCCTTCCCGTGACACGGCAGAAAACGAAGAGAAACCCAGTGGAAACGGAAAGGAACGATTCAGCAGGCAAATCGAATACTATTTCTGTCATGCACTTGGCGGCTATATTTCGGCGCGCCCAAACGGAATACCGCCCGGCAATTACACCTGCCCTACGGAAAGCTCCCTGGTGAGGGGTCCGCGCAGGCGGTCGCATTCCGTACGAAAAGTCGTGACTCTGTAACAGGAAAGCGACATTACGCCGGTTACGCTTGACCCGTTCATAACCGGGTCGAAACAATTCGGATTGCATTCTCCGGGGCACACCCACCCAAGGGAGTCCGAAGCATCACGACACGGGGGCATCCGGGCTCCGACCAAGCCCGATCGAGCCGCGTTGCCCGTGATCCGCACGAAGCCGTGCGGATCGACGCCGTGCCGCACGCCGCGCTCATCGACATTTTCCGCTGACACGTCATTTCGTCCCGTACGCCTTTTCCTCTATCGCGTCAACTGTCACTCCCGCTCACAGCTGCACCGTGGACGCACAGCGGACGCGAAATCCATCGTGCCAATTTGCCAATTTACGGAGCTGCTCATGCCTTTATCGACACCGCGCATCGCCGGTGTGGACGTGGCCCGTGGCCTCGCGTTACTCGGTATGTTCTCCGTGCACGTATTCGGAGCGTTCGAGCCGAACGATTCCCCGACGGTGGCCTGGCAGCTGGCGGGCGGCCGGTCCTCGGCGACCTTCGCGCTGGTCGCCGGCGTCGGCCTGGCCTTCACGACCGGCGGCCGTACGCCCCGGGTCGACCGCGGCTCGCTCGCCGCGGTCGCCGCCCGGGCGCTGTCCGTCGGTCTGATCGGGCTGACGCTGGGTTACGCCGCCAACGCGGCCAGCCTCGAAGTCGACGTGATCCTCGCCTTCTACGCCCTGCTGTTCCTGCTCGCGCTGCCCCTACTGGCCCTGCGGGCACGGACGTTGGCCTGCATCGCCCTCGCACTGGGCGTGGTCGCGCCGTTCCTCGTCCACCTGTTGCAGGGGGCGCTGCCCGAACCGGCCTTCGACGGCGACCCGACGCTCCAGGACGTCGTCACCGACCCGGCCGGTCTCCTCGGCGACCTCCTGGTCCACGGCGACTACCCGGTCCTGGCGTGGACGGCGTACCTCTGTGCCGGGCTCGCCATCGGGCGCCTCGACCTCTTCGACCGGCGCACCGCCACCCGGTTGTTGACCGCCGGGCTGGCGCTCGCCGCCGCCTCCTGGCTGACCTGCTCGCTGTGGCTCTTCCGCTGGGGCGGGCTGGAGCGGCTCCAGGAGAACGAGTTCTACGACGCGACCGGGCCGCATGCCCGCGACGAGGCCCTGTGGGACACCCCGGACGGCGAGACCTGGTGGTCGATGGTCTCCCGGGCGCCGCACTCCACCTCGCCGTTCGACATGCTGCACACCCTCGGCTCGGCCACCGCACTGCTCGCGGCGGTCCTGCTGCTGACCCGGATCACCGTGGTGCGGCGCGCGCTGCTCCCGCTGGCGGCTGCCGGAAGCATGCCGCTGACCCTCTACACCGCCCATGTCCTCTTCCTCGCCACCGGAGCGCTGAACGGCTCCCCCGACCTCCAGTACGCCGTGCTGGTCGTGGGCTCGCTGCTCTTCGCGGTCGTGTGGCGGCTCACCAGGGGCCGGGGACCCCTGGAGTCCCTGGTCGCGGGGGCGGCATGGGAGGCCCGGGCGTGGGTGCGGGCACGGGAGCAGGGCCGGGAAACAGGCCGGGAACAGGGGACCCCGGCCGCCGATCGACCGGTCGTCCACCGATCCGAACCGACCGAATCAGCCGACCGAACCGAAAGCCAGGACCAGCACCGCTAAGGAGCTTCACCGTGGGGGGAACAGTGGGGGGAAAACCGATCGAGTCGGCGTCCATACCGCCGACCGATCCGATCAAGCAGATGCAGATGTCCGGCGCCGGGGGTGACACCGAGCGGATCCTCGCCGAGGTGCTCGCCGGGGTCGTGAAGACGGACCAAGTACCGCTCGACAGCCACTTCTTCGACGATCTCGGCGCCAACTCCCTGGTCATGGCGCACTTCTGTGCCCGCGTCAGGAAGCGCGACGATCTGCCGTCCGTGTCGATGAAGGACGTGTACGGCCATCCGACGATCCGGAGTCTGGCGGCGGCGCTCGGCGGCGCCCCGGCCGAGGCTCCCGCCGCACCGCCGGCCGAGGCACCGGCGCCCGGCAGCACCTCGCGGTATGTCCTGTGCGGGGCCGCGCAGTTGCTGGTCTTCACGGCGTACTGCTTCCTCGCCGGGCTCGTCACCGTCGAGGGCTACGAGTGGATCAACGCCGGTGCGGGAGCCGTCGACGTCTATGTGCGGTCGGTCGTGTTCGGCGGTGCCGTCTTCGTCGGGATGTGCACCCTGCCGGTGGTCGCCAAGTGGGTGCTGATCGGCCGCTGGAAGGCGACCGAGTTCCCGGTGTGGAGCCTCGCCTATCTGCGCTTCTGGACCGTGAAGGCGCTGCTGCACGCCAACCCGATGGTCCTGTTCGCCGGGAACCCGCTCTACGTGCTCTATCTGCGGGCGCTCGGCGCGCGCATCGGCAAGGGCGTCACGATTCTCTCGCCGAGCCTCCCGGTCTGCACCGACCTGCTCACGGTCGGCGCGGGCACGGTGATCCGCAAGGACGCCCACTTCCTCTGCTACCGGGCCGTCGCCGGCCGTGTCCAGACCGGCCCGGTCACCCTGGGCAGGGATGTGTACGTCGGTGAGAAGACCGTCCTCGACATCGGCACGTCGATCGGCGACGGCGCCCAACTCGGCCACTCGTCCAGCCTGTTCGAGGGCCAGGCGGTCCCGGCGGGCCTGCGCTGGCACGGCTCGCCCGCCCAGCCCACGGACGTGGACTACGTACGGGTCCCCGCGGCCCCCTGCTCCACCGCCCGCCGGGCCGCCTACGGCCTCGCCAGTCTCCTCCAACTCCTCCTGTTCTATGTGCCGTTGGCGGTCGGGGGCGGCTATCTGCTGCTGGACCTGGCTCCCCAGCTGGAGGCGCTGTTCGACCCGGACGTGGCCGACATGACCTCGGTCCGCTTCTACGCCGAGGCCCTGGGCGTGTCCCTCGTGCTCTTCACCAGCGTCATGGTCGTCGGAGCCGTGAGCGTGTCCCTGGTCCCCCGGCTGCTGAACCTGGTGATCGAGCCGGACCGGGTGTATCCGCTGTACGGCCTGCACTACGGGGCGCAGCGGGCCGTCACCCGCATGACGAACCTGAAGTTCTTCCTGTGGCTGACCGGCGACAGCTCGTACGTCGTCCACTATCTGCGGGCCATCGGCTACGACCTCTCGCACGTCGAGCAGACCGGCTCCAACTTCGGTACGGAGGTACGGCAGGAGACCCCCTACCTGGTCTCCGTCGGCCGCGGCACGATGGTCGCCGACGGGCTGTCGGTCCTCAACGCCGACTACTCCGGTACGTCGTTCCGCGTCTCGCGGGCGGAGATCGGGCCGCACAGCTTCCTGGGCAACCACATCGCCTACCCCTCCGGGGGCCGGACCGGCGAGAACGTCCTGCTGGCGACCAAGGTGATGGTCCCGCTCGACGGTGAACTCCGGGAGAACGTCGGGCTGTTGGGCTCGCCGTCCTTCGAGATCCCGCGGTCGGTGGAGCGGGACAGCAGCTTCGACCATCTGCGCGAGGGCGGCGAGTTCGCCCGCCGGCTCGCCGCGAAGAACCGCTACAACCTGCGCACGATGGGCCTGTTCCTGTTCGTCCGCTGGCTGCACTCCCTGCTCTTCACGGTGCTCGGCTTCGCGGCCCTCGCCGTGCACGGCACGCACGGCGTCGCCGCCGGTGCGCTGGTCGGCGCCTCCCTGTTCCTCGGGCTTGTGCTCAGCGCCGGGTACTACGTGCTCGTCGAGCGGCTCATCACCCGGTTCCGGCCCCTGGTACCGCAGTTGTGCTCCATCTACGAGCCGCGCTTCTGGTGGCAGGAGCGGCTGTGGAAGGTGCCCGCCGCCTATCTCGTCGCCCTCAACGGCACGCCGTTCAAGAACCTGGCCTGGCGGCTGCTGGGCGTGCGGATCGGGCGCCGGGTCTTCGACGACGGCGCCGCCATCACCGAGCGCACCCTCACCACGATCGGCGACGACTGCACCCTCGGCCCGCGCAGCATCCTCCAGTCCCACTCGCAGGAGGACGGCACCTTCAAGTCCGACCACATCGTCCTCGGTGCGGGCGTCACGGTCGGCACCGCCGCACTCGTGCACTACGGGGTGTCGATGGGCGACGGTTCCCAACTCGCCCCGGACTCCTTCCTGATGAAGGGCGAGGACATCCCGTGCCTGGCCCGCTGGGGCGGAAACCCGGCGGTGCCGCTGCGCAGCGACCAGATCGCCCTGACCGCACAGTCCGACCGGCCCGCACTGACCTCGCGGACCACGCACACCGCACTCACGACCCAGACCGACCGGCTCGCACAGCCCGGTCGGACCGCAGAGACATCGACGGGGGCAGAACGATGACGACGATTCCACGCTGGATACCCGGCCCGGTCCCGGGCGAGAACCCGCAGAGCAGGCCCCACTCGGTGTACGCCGAGTACGAAGTCCCGCTCGACACCGGCCTGTTGAGGTCGGCCTCCTTCGAGTCGGCGCTGCTCGCCGCGCACGCCAAGGTACTCGCCTCGCTCTCCGGTGAGCGGGAGGTCACCGCCGGGTACGTGGCGGTGAAGGGGCAGCGGCCCGTGGCCCGCCGGATGCTGGTCGGCCCCGGCTCCTGGCGGGAGCTGCTGGCCCTGACGGACCTCGCCGACGAGGTGGGCGGGGCGGACGAGCCGCCGTACGAGACCGTCCTCGACCCGCACGGTGGCGAACCCGGCACGGACGGCGCCGTGTTGTACCTGAGCGTCGGTGAGCGCACCCTGCTGCTGCGTCACCGCACCGATGTCCTCGACACCGAGGCGGCTGCCCGGATCGCCGGCTACCACCTCACCGCGCTCTCCCTGATGACCGCCGACCCGGACGCCGACCACGAGGGCCAGAGCCTGCTGTCCGGTGCCGAACTCGCCTTCCAGCTCGACGGGTTGGCGGGCCCGGAGCGTGAACTCCCGGACCGCCGGGTGCACGAGCTGTTCGAGGAGCGGGTCCGCAAGCACCCGGACGCGGTCGCGGCCGTGCAGGGCGGGACGGAGTGGACCTACCGGCAGCTCAACTCCCGGGCGAACCAGGTCGGTCGGGCCCTGCTGGCCCGTGGGCTGACCCGTGAGGGTGTCGTCGCCGTGGTCACCGAGCGCAACCTGGACTGGATGGCCGCCGTGCTCGGGGTGCTCAAGGCGGGCGGTGTCTATCTGCCGGTCGAGCCGCACTTCCCGGCCGGGCGCATCAACGCCACCCTGACCCGCGCCGAGTGCGCGTTCGTCGTCACCGAGCACGGCAGCACCACCACGCTCGACGGGACGGGGACGGACGTACCGAGGCTGTACGTCGACGAGATCGAGGCGGAGGGGCACGCGAACGACGATCTGAACGTGCCCGTCACCGCCGGCCAACTCGCCTACATCTACTTCACGTCCGGGTCGACCGGGGAGCCCAAGGGCGCGATGTGCGAGCACGCGGGCTTCGTCAACCACGTCCTCGCCAAGCTGGAGGACCTGGAGGTCGGCGAGGGGGAGACGGTCGCGCAGACCGCTCCCCAGTGCTTCGACATCTCGCTGTGGCAGCTGGTGTCCGCGCTGCTCGTCGGCGGCCGGACGCTGCTGGTCGGGCAGGACGTGATCCTGGACGTGCCCCGGTTCGTGGACACGATCGTGGACGGCGGGGTCAACGTGCTCCAGATCGTGCCGTCGTATCTCGAAGCCGTGCTCGCCGAGTTGGAGCAGCGGCCCCGCGAACTCCCCGATCTGCACTGCGTGTCGGTGACCGGGGAGGCGGTGAAGCGGGAGCTGGTGCAGCGCTGGTTCGCCGCCCAGCCCGGCATCAAGGTAGCCAACGCCTATGGCCTGACGGAGACTTCGGACGACACCAACCACGAGGTGATGGAGCGGGTCCCGGACGGGCCCCGCGTTCCGCTCGGGCGGCCCGTGCGCAACGTCCGCGTGTACGTGGTCGACGAGCACCTCTCGCCCGTGCCGCTCGGGGCGCCCGGGGAGATCGTGTTCTCCGGGGTGTGTGTCGGGCGCGGGTACGTCAACGACCCCGAGCGCACGGCCGCCGCCTTCACGCTGGACCCGTACCGGCCCGGTGAGCGGCTCTACCGCAGCGGCGACCACGGGCGCTGGCTGCCCGACGGCAGGCTGGAGTTCCTCGGCCGCCGGGACACCCAGGTGAAGCTGCGGGGCTTCCGGATCGAGATCGGCGAGATCGAGAACGCGCTGCTGCGGGTGCCCGGGGTCCGGGACGGCGCCGTGGTCGTCGTACGGGGCGCACGGCTGGTGGCGTTCTGCACCGGCGCCGAACTCGTGGACGTACAGGAGCGGTTGGCCGAGTCGCTGCCCGTGTACATGGTTCCGGCGGCCGTGCACTGGCGGGAGCGGCTGCCGCTCACCCCCAACGGCAAGACCGACCGCAGGACGCTCACCGCGCTCGCCGAGGAACTCGACACCGCCGAGGAGGGTGTGCGGGGGCCGGAGACGGCCGGTGAGCGGCGGCTGGCCGCCGCCTGGGCCGACGTGCTCGGTGTTCCGGCCGACCGGATCGGCCGGCTCGACCACTTCTTCGACCGTGGCGGCACCTCGCTGTCGGCCGTCCGGCTCGCGATCGCCCTGGACCGGGCGATCACCCTCAAGGACGTCGTCCGCCACCCGGTCCTCGCGGACCTGGCCGAGCTGCTCGACGCGCCGGCCGCCACCGCCTGACGACGGCCGCACCGCCGTACAGAAAGGGAACGACACCATGGCACTCTCTTCCACACCTTCGGCTTCAACTCCCGCTCCCCCGGCCGCACTTCCGGGCATCGAACTGCTCCCCGGCCGGCCCCCGGTCCTGCGCACCCCGCCCGTCACCGACGCGGCGGAGTGGGCGGGAGCCCACCGGGACGCGCTGCGGGCGGCCGTCGCCGAGCACGGTTCGCTGCTGGTGCGCGGCCTCGGTCTGCGCGAGCCCGCCACGACCGGCGCCGTGCTGCGGCGGCTGGCCGACGGTCTGATGAGCGACCAAGAGGCCTTCGCGCCCCGGCGGCGGTACGCCGACGGCGTGTACTCGTCCTCCAAGTGGCCGCCCAACCAGCCGATGTGCATGCACCACGAGCTGAGCTACGCGCAGGAGTTCCCCGGCCTGCTGATGTTCGCCTGCCTCGAAGCGCCCGCCGACGGCGGCGCGACCGGGGTGGCCGACTCGGCGGCCGTGCTCGACGCGCTGCCCGCCGAACTCGTCCAACGCTTCGAGAAGGAGGGCTGGTTGCTCACCCGGACGTTCAACGACGAGATAGGCGCGACGCTCGCCGAGGCCTTCGGCACCTCCGACCGGGCCTCGGTCGAGCGCTACTGCCGTACCCACGCCATCGAGTTCGCCTGGGAGCTGGACGGCTCCCTGCGCACCCGTCAGCGGCGCGGCGCCGTGCTGCGCCACCCGGTCACCGGCCGGCGCTGCTGGTTCAACCAGATCGCGTTCCTCAACGAGTGGACGATGGACCCGGAGGTCCACGAGTACCTGGTCGACGTGTACGGCGCCGACGGCCTCCCCTTCAACACCCGCTACGGCAACGGCGATCCGATCGGCGAGGACGTCGTCCAGATCCTCAACGAGGTGTACACGGCGCACACCGTGCGCGAAGCGTGGCGCGACGGCGATCTGCTGCTCGTCGACAACATCCGTACGGCACACAGCCGGGAGCCCTTCGAGGGGCCGCGCGAGGTCCTCGCCGCCCTGGCCGACCCGGTCCGCCGCTCCGACTCCGCCGACACCACCGGCTTTGCCGGTTCCTTCGAAGGGACAGCATCATGACCACGACCCCTGTCACGGTCCCGCCGTTCTCGGTCATCTCCGGTGAGCAGGTCCAACAGGCCCTCCAGGGACGGGAGTCGGACGTCGTCGACCTCGTCGAGGCGGTGTACCGGCTGCACGGGGCCGGGGACTCGGTGAACCCGCCCTCGTACTTCCTGCGGTTCCCGGACCGTCCGTCGTCGCGGATCATCGCGCTGCCCGCGTCGATCGGCGGGGACGTGCGCGTGGACGGGCTGAAGTGGGTCTCCAGCTTCCCGGAGAACGTGGCGGGCGGGATCCCGCGGGCGTCGGCCGTGCTGATCCTCAACGACCACGACACGGGCTACCCGTTCGCCTGCCTGGAGAGCTCGATCATCAGTGCCTCCCGTACGGCGGCCTCGGCCGCGCTGGCCGCCGGCAAACTGAGCCAGGGACGCGCCCGGCCGACCCGGGTCGGCTTCGTCGGCACCGGGCTCATCGCCCGCTACATCCACACCTATCTGGCCGCCACCGGCTGGGAGTTCGACGAGACGGGCGTGTTCGACCTGTCCGCCGACAGCGCGGCCGGCTTCCGGGGCTATCTGGAGCGGTCGGACGGCGGCGGCAAGGTCACCGTGCACGACAGCGCCGAACAACTGGTCAGGTCCAGCGACTTGCTGGTGTTCGCGACCGTCGCCGCGAAGCCGCACATCCACGACGTGTCGTGGTTCGACCACCATCCGCTCGTCCTGCACGTCTCATTGCGCGACCTCGCGCCCGAGATCCTGCTCGCCTCGGCGAACTACGTCGACGACGTCGAGCACTGCCTGAAGGCGGAGACCTCTCCGCACCTGGCCGAACAGCTCACCGGCAGCCGGGAGTTCATCGACGGCACGCTGGACGACGTACTCACCGGACGCACGAAGGTCCCGGTGGACCGGCCGGTGGTGTTCTCGCCGTTCGGCCTCGGAGTGCTCGACCTCGCCGTCGGCAGGTTCGTCCACGACGAGGTGACCCGCCGCGGCGAACTCCGTGTCGTCGACGGCTTCTTCCACGAACTGCGCCGGCACGGCTGACCTGTTCAGGGGGACAGTCGCAGCGCCCGGTCGCCGGGTGCCGTGCCACAGATCAGGCGTGCCGAGGCAGGTGCGCCACACTCAGGGGGACAACATGCCAGTCATTTCCCAACCATCGGACTTCAACGAGGACGAGCTGTACGTCGACCTGCGGGCCACCGTCGGGCTTCCCCTCTACCTGAAGTGCGAGGGCTTCAACTTCGCCGGTTCGATCAAGATGAAGGCCGCCTGCGAGATGGTGTCGGCCGCCGAACGGGACGGCAGGCTGCGGCCGGGATCCGTTCTCGTGGAGTCCTCCTCGGGCAACCTGGGCGTCGCGCTCAGTGTGCTCGCGGCAAGCCGGGGCTACGGGTTCCTGTGCGTGACGGACTCACGCTGCAACGTGCAGGCGATCCGTCTGATGGAGGCGCTGGGCAGCCGGGTGCACGTCATCGACAGGCCCGATCTGCACGGCGGTCTCCTGGGCGCCAGGATCGGCTACGTCCGCGCGCTGTGCGCCTCCGACGAGCGGTACGTGTGGCTCAACCAGTACGCCAACGACGGGAACTGGCGGGCGCACTACCGTACGACGGCACCGGCGATCGCCCGCCGGTTCCCGGGCCTGGACGTCCTGTTCGTCGGCGCCGGCACCACCGGCACACTGATGGGCTGCGCGCGCTGGTTCTGGCAGTGGAACCGGCGGGTGCGGATCGTCGCCGTGGACGCCGTCGGCTCGGTCACCTTCGGGGGGCCGCCGGGACCCCGGATGATCCCGGGCCTGGGCACGAGCGTACGGCCGCAGCTGCTCGACGAGTCGTACATCGACGAGGTGATCCGGGTCGAGGAGGCGGACGCGGTGCGGGTCTGCCGACGGCTGGCGTCCCGGGGCTTTCTGTTCGGCGGGTCCACGGGCACGGTGATCAGCGGGGCCAGGCAGTGGCTGGCCCGGCACGACGGACGTGACCTCACGGCGGTGGCGATCGCACCGGACCTCGGCGAGCGCTACCTCGACACCGTGTACCACCCCGGGTGGCTGGAGTCCCTCCAGGCCGACCGGGCCGCCGGCCAGAATCCGGCGTCCATGGCCTCCGACGAACTGGCGGCACTCTCCCGGCCGGCCTGACCAGCGGGAACTGCGGAAACGGCACAAACGGCACGGGGTGCTGTGCTGCGGGGGATCCGGTGACCAACACCGTACCGGGGGGTAGGTTCCCCTTATGGCAGCCAGCACCCACACCGTGACCAACCAGGCGCCGCCCCTGGTCGGATATGACGTGTTCACCGCCGACAAGGCCCTGGTGGCGGCCGTCGAGCGGCATCTGGACCCCGGGCTTCTGGACGAGGCCCGGGACGAACTCTCCGCGCTCGGGAAGTCCTCCGGTTCCGCACAGGTGCAGGAATGGGGGACGCTCGCCAACGAGAACCCCCCGAAGCTGCGCACCCACGACCGGTACGGCAACCGGATCGACGAGGTGGAGTTCCATCCGGCCTGGCACCGGCTGCTCGGCAAGGGCGTCTCCGCCGGGCTGACGGCGGCCTGGACCCGGCCGGGCGGACATGTGCGGCGGGCCGCCGGGTTCCTGGTCTGGTCGCAGGCCGAGGCGGGCCACGGCTGCCCGCTGTCGATGACCCACGCGGCGGTGCCCGCGCTGCGCACCGACCCGGCGCTCGCCGCCGAGTGGGAGCCCCGGCTGACGTCCACCGTCTACGAGGAGGGGCTCGGGCCGGCCGAGCAGAAGGCCGGTGCGCTCTTCGGGATGGGCATGACGGAGAAGCAGGGCGGCAGCGACGTACGGGCCAACACGACCGTAGCGAGGCCGCTCGCCGAGGACGGGACGTACGAGCTGACGGGCCACAAGTGGTTCTGTTCGGCGCCCATGTCGGACGGTTTCCTGGTGCTGGCGCAGGCCCCCGGCGGGGTGACCTGCTTTCTGCTGCCGCGCGTGCTGGCGGACGGCACCCGCAACGAGTTCCGGATCCAGCGGCTCAAGGACAAGCTGGGCAACCGGTCCAACGCGTCCGCCGAGGTCGAGTTCGACGGGACGTGGGTGCGCCGGGTCGGGGACGAGGGGCGCGGGGTGCGCACCATCATCGAGATGGTCGCGGCGACCCGGCTCGACTGTGTGCTCGGCTCGGCCGCGCTGATGCGGCAGGCGGTCGCCCAGGCCGTACACCACTGCACGTACCGCGAGGCCTTCGGCGGGAAGCTGATCGACAAGCCGCTGATGCGCAACGTACTGGCCGATCTGGCCCTGGAGTCGGAGGCGGCGACGACGCTCGCACTACGGCTGGCCGCCGCCTACGACGACGGCGGAGAACAGGAACGGGCGTTCCTGCGGCTGGCGTTGCCGGCCGCCAAGTACTGGGTGACCAAGCGCTGCACGCCGTTGGTGGTGGAGGCGTCCGAGTGTCTGGGCGGCAACGGCTATGTCGAGGAGTCGGGCATGCCCCGGCTGCTGCGCGAGTCGCCGCTCAACTCGGTCTGGGAGGGCGCCGGGAACGTCCAGGCGCTGGACGTGCTGCGGGCGATGCAGCGGGAGCCCGCCGCGCTCAACGCGCTCCTCATGGAGGTCGGGAAGGCGCGCGGCGCGGACCACCGTCTCGACGGCGCCATCAAGAACCTGCTGGCCGAACTCGCCGACCTGGACGGCATCGAGGGCCGGGCACGGCGCCTGGTCGAGCGGATCGCCCTCGTCCTCCAGGGCTCGCTGCTGGTCCGGTTCGCACCCCCGGAGGTAGCCGACGCGTTCTGCGCCTCCCGCCTGGGCGGCGACTGGGGCAACGCCTTCGGCACCCTCCCGCACACCCTGGACCTGGAATCGGTGGTGGACCGGGCAAGCCCGGTGGCCTAGAGGAGGCGCGAAGCGCCTCGAAAGGGGCGCGGGGAACTGCGCGACAAGCCACAACGCACCCGCAGTCGGCAACGGTCCGCATCCGAAGAACCGCCCAACCCGCGGAGCGCACCGCGGGGGTGGTGCTGCGCCGACACGGCACCACCCCCGCTCGCTGGCCCCGCAAGGATCGGGAGCGCGGACGCCGCGCGGGCGGCGTCGCCCAAGTTTCAAACACCGCAGGGCAGTTCACCAGGGTTGCAGGGGGTTGCAACTTGTTGGCAACTGTGTGCGGAGTGTGTCGCTCCGGGGCCACGGGACGGCACCATGAGACAACCAGTCAATACGGGGCCCGGGCAGCGTCGCCGAACGGCTTCGGCAACCGGTTGTCGGCACCCCTGTACGGGAGGACCCAGTGGCGAACCCGCCGATGGACGTCACACAGCTCGTCACCCGTGACGCGGCGCAGGCGGCGCGGCTGCTCAGCGACGTACGCGCGGCCCGCCTCACCGGACAGCGACCCCGCCTCGCGCCGCGCCCGGTGATCGACCAGTCCTGGAACCGCATGCTGCGCAGCGGCGTCGACCCCGACCACGACTTCCGGGCCGGACTGCTGACCCACGAGGAGCTGGAGCGGCAGCGCGAGACCACCCGGCTGCGGCATGTCCTCCCGGTGCTGCGGCAGGGGCTGTTGTCGGTGGCGGACGCGAGCCGGCACATCATGGTCGTCGCGGACGAGGAGGGCCGGGTGCTGTGGCGCGAGGGCAGTACGCCGGTGCTGCGCAAGGCCGACTCGTTCGGCTTCGAGCCCGGCGCCGACTGGGCCGAGGACGTCGTCGGCACCAACGGCGTGGGCACCGTGGTGGTCGCCCGGCGCCCCGTACAGGTCTTCGCCTCCGAGCACTTCGTACGGTCGCACGCCTCCTGGACGTGCACGGGCGCGCCGATCACCGACCCGCGCGACGGCCGGCTGATCGGGGTGGTGGACATCAGCGGGCCGCTGGAGAGCATGCATCCGGCGACGCTCGCCTGGGTCGACTCGGTCGCCAAGCTCGCCGAGGCCGGGCTGCGGGAGCGGCACCATCAGTCAATGGAGCGGCTGCGGGCGGTGGCGGCGCCGGTGCTGGCGCGGCTCGGCGGGCGGGCCCTGGCGGTGGACCGGGACGGCTGGACGGCCACGGTCACCGGCATGCCGTACACGAACCGGGTGGCCCTGCCCAAATCACTGTCCCCGGGCCGCAGTTGGCTGCCGGCGGTGGGCCTGTGCGCGGTGGAGCCGCTGGCCGGCGGCTGGCTGATCCGCGCCGCCGCCGAGCCGGCGCCGCGCGGTGCCACCCGGATCGTCCTGGACCTGGGCCGACCGCGCCGCTGGTCGGTGACGGTGTCGGGCCCGGCGGGCTCCTGGTCCCACGAACTGAGCCCCCGGCACGCCGAGTTGCTGTACCTCCTGGCCCTGCACCGCACCGGCCGCAGCGCGGCGGGCCTGGCGGAGGACGTGTTCGGCGACCCGGCCCGCACGGTGACCGTACGCGCGGAGATGTCGCGGATACGGCGGTATCTCGGGGCGTTCCTCGACCATCGCCCGTACCGCTTCAGCGAGGAGACGGAGGTGACCGTCCTCCTCCCGGACGACCCCCTCGATCTGCTGCCCCACTCGACGGCGCCGACGGTGGCCCGGGTACGGGGAGCGGCAACCGACGGCCGGAAGGGCAACGCACAGTGACCGGGTGTGACGTCTGCGTACGAAAAAGCGCCCGAACGGGCCCCGTGTACAACACAAGCGCATGGATTCCGGGGTATTCGACCAGGCCTGGCGCCCCCTGACGTACCATCCATCCCACGGCCCCCCACACTGCCATCCCGGTTCAACGCACGGACCGTGACCAGCAGTTGGCCTGCCACGGGAGGATGTAATGAAACATCGCGGCAGACACCGCAGGCAGAGGAGGGGAAGAGCGCTGCGCGGCGTCCTCGCCGGCACCGCCCTCGCCCTCACCGCCGCGGCCACCATCGTCAGCGCCTCCCAGGCCGTGAGCAGCGACAACCCGGGGCCCCTCAAGTCCGTCACGTCCGCCGCCGAGCTGAAGAACTTCCAGCTCAAGGAGCACCTGGCTTCGAAGAGTTCACTCGACCGGCTGGCCACGTCCATGGGCGGCACGGTGGGTGTGAGCACCGTCCTGGAACACACCAACCGCACGATGCGCAACACGGCCGAGTGCGTCCCCACCGAGACCGAGGCACTGCCCGTCGCGCCGACGGCCACCCGCGCGTACTGCTGGGACGACGCCGACTCGGCGAGTCAGCGCTGGCTGCCGCAGTCCGTCACCACCTCCGGCGACGCGGACGAGGACGGCCGCTGGGGCGCCAACCGCGTGATCCTCTCCGGCTGGACGCACAACGACGCCAAACCGGACGAGCCGACGGTCTCCCGGGGCTTGGCACGGGTCGCCGTCGTGGACGCGAACGACCTGAGCAGCATGACCTACCGCTGGGTGCTCCTGGTCGTCCCGACGGAGGACGGCTCGGACTACCGCAAGCTGTCCTCCTCCATCTCCGGCATGGTCTGGTACCAGGACAAGCTGCTGGTCACGGCCTCGCCCACGGACTCCGACCACCAGTCCCTGTACGTGTACGACATGAACCGCATCCAGCGCACCTCGGTCGACAGCCCGGCGGTCGGCAAGGTGCCCGGCGGCTGGTCGGCGCACGGCTACGGCTACGTCATGCCCGCCGTCGCCTCGTACAGCCTGACCGGTGGCACGTGCGACCCGGCTTCGGACGACCGCACCCCCTGTTTCGGCTCCCTCTCCCTGGACCGCAGCTCCACGCCCGACAGCCTGGTCGCGAGCGAGTGGTTCCCGGCCGGCGCCGATCAGCGCAGCCGCCTGTGGCGCTACTCGTTCAGCGGCGCGGGCGACCGCTCCGGCCTCCTCGCCACCAACGCCCTGGGCCGCGCGGACGCGGTCGAGGCCTACTCGACGAAGGCCACCGGGATACAGGGTGTGCTGTCGTACCGCTCGGCGGGCGACGAGAAGGCGGACTGGTACATCGGCCACGCCCCCGGCGCCAAGGACCGCCACGGCACCCTCTGGCGCCTCGACTCCGAGGGCGCGAAGGCCGCCCGCTGCGGCACCGACGAGGAGTCCCGCCGCTGCTGGGCCGAACACGCCGAGTCCCTCTCCTACTGGGAGGGCACGGGCGAGGTCTGGTCCCTGACAGAACGCGCGGCGGACGAACGGGCAGGCTGGCGCGGAACCCCGATCCCCGAACGCGTGCTGTACGCGGTACCACTGTCATCGATCACGGGCAACCTGAAGTAGCGCTCGCACGGGCGGAGCGCGGGGCCGTACTCGATCTGCGCCGCCGATGAAGCAGGGGCGCGACAGCGCCCCGCTTCCAGGGGCGCGGGGAACTGCGCGACCAGCCCCCACCGCCCCGCGGACGACAATCGACAGGCAACCCACCCAGATGATTCCCTGACCGCCATGAGCAACATCGCCGTGACCACCTGGTCCCTGGAACAGACCGCCCTGACCGACCTCCTCCCCGCCCAGGCCCCCGACGGGCACGTCAGGATCGTCCGCGCCGAAACCCCCTCACCGGAGTTCAGCCGCTACCTCTACGCCTCAGTCGGCGGCGACATCCGCTGGACCGACCGCCTGACCTGGACGTACGCCCGCTGGCAGGAGTACCTGGAACGCCCGGGCGTAGAGACCTGGGTCGCCTACGACCACGGCACCCCGGCCGGCTACCTGGAGTTCGAGCCCCAGGACGACGGCGTCGTCGAGATCGCCTACTTCGGCCTGATCCCCGCCTTCCGGGGCCGCCGCATAGGCGGACACCTCCTCTCGTACGGCACCGCCCGTGCCTGGGACCTCGGAGACCGCTGGCCGGGGCTCGCCCCGACAAAGCGGGTCTGGCTGCATACATGCAGCAAGGACGGGGAGCACGCGATGGACAACTATCTGCGCCGCGGCTTCACCCTCTTCGCCACCGAGGTCAAGGAGGAGACGGAGGTCACCGCACCCGGACCCTGGCCAGGTGCGTACTCCGGCTGACCTGGCCAGACACCACCAGAACCCACCCGTTCGACCTGTCGTACCCCCACCATGTGACCGACAACACCTTGTCTCACCGTACGAGACAGGTGTGTCCGCATGACGGACAATGCTGGACTGTGTCCAGATCGCCGTGACACGCTTCCGTCATGTCTGGAACTGGGATTGCCTTGGTGAGTCGGCGGCACGTCGACCTCGGCCGCATGTCCAGCGCCATCTGTCCGGCAAGCTGAAGAGCCCTCAGCACTGCCGATCCGCTCTCCTATGCCTCAAGCCCGCGCAGAGCCGCGCGGGCCTGACCATGCGCCCGTACGCGCAGGTAAGAGCCTCCCACCCGCCACCCGACCGCCGCCCCTCATCGACGCCGCTGCGCGCCGACCCCTTCCGTCGCTGTCCCGGAGGACGTAGAACCATGGCCGCCACCCCGCAGAACCCTGCCGCCGCGCCCCGCCGCAAGGTGAGCCGTCACCGTGGTGAGGGTCAGTGGGCCGCCGGACACTTCACCCCGCTCAACGGGAACGAGCAGTTCAAGAAGGACGACGACGGTCTCAATGTGCGGACACGCATTGAGACGATCTACTCCAAGCGCGGGTTCGACTCCATCGACCCCAACGACCTGCGCGGGCGTATGCGCTGGTGGGGGCTCTACACCCAGCGCAAGCCCGGGATCGACGGCGGCAAGACCGCGATCCTGGAGCCGGAGGAGCTGGACGACAAGTACTTCATGCTGCGCGTCCGGATCGACGGCGGCCGGCTCACCACCGAGCAGCTGCGGGTGATCGGCGAGATCTCGCAGGAGTTCGCGCGCGGCACGGCCGACCTCACGGACCGGCAGAACGTGCAGTACCACTGGATCCGTATCGAGGACGTCCCGGAGATCTGGGAGCGGCTCGAAGCGGTCGGCCTGTCCACCACCGAGGCCTGCGGCGACACGCCCCGCGTCATCCTCGGTTCGCCGGTCGCCGGGATCGCCGAGGACGAGATCATCGACGGCACGCCCGCGATCGACGTGATCCACCGCCGGATCATCGGCAACAAGGACTTCTCGAACCTGCCCCGCAAGTTCAAGTCCGCGATCTCCGGCTCGCCGCTGCTCGACGTGGCGCACGAGATCAACGACATCGCGTTCGTCGGCGTGGAGCACCCCGAGCACGGCCCCGGTTTCGACGTCTGGGTCGGCGGCGGCCTGTCCACCAACCCGAAGATCGGCCAGCGCCTGGGCGCCTGGGTCCCGCTGGACGAGGTCCCGGACATCTACGAGGGCGTCATCTCGATCTTCCGCGACCACGGCTACCGCCGCCTGCGCACCCGCGCCCGGCTGAAGTTCCTGGTCGCCGACTGGGGCGTGGAGAAGTTCCGCCAGATCCTGGAGGACGACTACCTCAAGCGCAAGCTCGTCGACGGCCCGGCCCCGGCCCAGCCCGTAGCCCGCTGGCGCGACCACGTCGGCGTCCACCGCCAGAAGGACGGCCGCTTCTACGTCGGTTTCGCCCCGCGCGTGGGCCGCGTGGACGGCACGATCCTCACGAAGATCGCCGAGCTGGCCGAGGCCCACGGCTCGGGCCGCCTGCGTACGACCGTCGAGCAGAAGATGATCGTGCTCGATGTGGAGGAGACGCAGATCGACTCCCTCGTCGAGGGCCTGGAGGCGCTCGACCTGACCGTCAAGCCGTCCCCGTTCCGGCGCGGCACGATGGCCTGCACCGGTATCGAGTACTGCAAGCTCGCGATCGTCGAGACGAAGGCGCGCGGCGCCTCCCTGATCGACGAACTGGAGCGCCGTATCCCGGAGTTCGACGAGCCGGTCACCATCAACATCAACGGCTGCCCGAACGCCTGCGCCCGTATCCAGGTCGCGGACATCGGTCTCAAGGGGCAGTTGGTCCTGAACGACGAGGGCGAGCAGGTCGAGGGCTTCCAGGTCCACCTGGGCGGCGCCCTCGGTCTGGAGGCCGGCTTCGGCCGCAAGGTCCGTGGTCTGAAGGTGACTTCGGAGGAGCTGCCGGACTACGTCGAGCGCGTGCTGAAGAACTTCCAGGCGGAGCGCGAGGACGGCGAACGCTTCGCCACGTGGGCGACCCGTGCCTCCGAGGAGTCCCTGTCATGAGTGAGCGCGCCGCCCCGTTCTACTGCCCCTACTGCGGCGACGAGGATCTGCGTCCGAACGAGCAGGGCCATGGCGCCTGGGAATGCGGAGCGTGCAATCGAGCCTTCCAGTTGAAGTTCCTCGGGTTGCTGTCCCGTGGACTTCAGCGCAATGACGGTGGAGGGGACGAGATATGACGACCGTTCAGGAAGACCGTGCGACCGACGGCTTGAAGGCGCTCGCCGAGCAGGCGGGACGTGACCTGGAGGACGCCTCCGCGCTGGAGATCCTCAGGTGGGCCACAGCCACCTTTGGTAAAAAATTCTGCGTGACCTCTTCCATGGAGGACGCGGTGGTCGCCCACCTCGCCTCCCGTGCCATGCCCGGCGTCGATGTCGTGTTCCTCGACACCGGCTACCACTTCCCCGAGACCATCGGCACCCGTGACGCGGTCGAGGCCGTGATGGACGTCCGCGTCCTCACCCTCACCCCGGTCCAGACGGTCGCCGAGCAGGACGCCGAGTACGGGCCGAAGCTGCACGACCGCGACCCCGACCTGTGCTGCAAGCTGCGCAAGGTCGAGCCCCTGGAGCGGGGCCTCAAGGGGTACACGGCCTGGGCGACCGGCCTGCGCCGCGACGAGTCCCCGACCCGGGCGAACACCCCGGTCGTCGGCTGGGACGAGAAGCGGCAGAAGGTCAAGGTCTCCCCGATCGCCCGCTGGACGCAGGACGACGTGGACGCGTACGTCGCCGAACACGGCGTACTCACCAACCCGTTGCTGATGGACGGCTTCGCCTCCGTCGGTTGCGCGCCCTGCACCCGCCGGGTGCTGGAGGGCGAGGACGCGCGTGCGGGCCGCTGGGCGGGCCGCGGCAAGACCGAGTGCGGACTGCACGGCTGATGGCCCAGACCCAGACCCAGACCGCGAACCCCGAGGACCAGGAGACACCTGTGACGACCGGAGCCACCGTATGGCTCACGGGTCTGCCGAGCGCCGGCAAGACCACCATCGCGTACGAGCTGGCCGGCCGGCTGCGCGAGGAGGGCCACCTCGTCGAGGTGCTCGACGGCGACGAGATCCGTGAGTTCATCTCGGCGGGCCTCGGCTTCAGCCGCGAGGACCGGCACACGAACGTGCAGCGCATCGGCTTCCTCGCCGAGCTGCTCGCCCGTAACGGCGTCAAGGCGCTGGTCCCGGTGATCGCGCCGTACGCGGACAGTCGCGAGGCGGTGCGCAAGCGGCACCAGGAGAGCGGCGCCGCGTACATCGAGGTGCATGTGGCGACGCCGGTCGAGGTGTGCTCCGTACGCGATGTGAAGGGTCTGTACGCCAAGCAGGCCGCGGGCGAGCTGTCCGGGCTCACGGGGGTCGACGACCCGTACGAGGCGCCCGAGACGCCCGATCTGCGGATCGAGTCGCAGGACCAGACCGTCCAGGAGTCCGCGGCGGCCGTCCACGCGCTGCTCACCGAGAGGGGACTGGCATGACGACGACCGTTGCCAAGCCGGCGGAGGGTACGGGCGCCCCGTACGCCCTCTCCCACCTGGACGCGCTGGAGTCCGAGGCCGTCCACATCTTCCGTGAGGTGGCGGGGGAGTTCGAGCGGCCGGTGATCCTGTTCTCCGGCGGCAAGGACTCCATCGTCATGCTGCATCTGGCGCTGAAGGCCTTCGCCCCCGCGGCGATCCCCTTCTCGCTGCTGCACGTGGACACCGGGCACAACTTCCCCGAGGTCCTTGAGTACCGGGACCGCGCGGTCGAGCGGCACGGGCTGCGGCTGCATGTCGCGTCCGTGCAGGAGTACATCGACCGGGGTGTGCTGAAGGAGCGGCCGGACGGGACTCGCAACCCGCTGCAGACGCTTCCGCTGACCGAGAAGATCCAGGCCGAGAAGTTCGACGCGGTCTTCGGTGGCGGGCGCCGGGACGAGGAGAAGGCGCGGGCCAAGGAGCGCGTCTTCTCGCTCCGCGACGAGTTCTCGCAGTGGGACCCGCGTCGCCAGCGCCCCGAGCTGTGGAACCTCTACAACGGGCGGCACGCGCCCGGCGAGCACGTCCGCGTGTTCCCGCTCAGCAACTGGACCGAGCTGGACGTCTGGCAGTACATCGCCCGCGAGGGCATCGAGCTGCCGGACATCTACTTCGCGCACGAGCGTGAGGTGTTCCAGCGGGCCGGGATGTGGCTGACCGCCGGTGAGTGGGGCGGCCCGAAGGCCGACGAGACCGTCGAGAAGCGGCAGGTCCGCTACCGCACGGTCGGCGACATGTCCTGCACGGGTGCCGTCGACTCCGACGCGGTGACACTGGCCGACGTCATCACCGAGATCGCCGCCTCCCGGCTCACCGAGCGGGGTGCCACCCGCGCCGACGACAAGATGTCCGAGGCCGCGATGGAAGACCGCAAGCGCGAGGGGTACTTCTAGCCATGAGCACGACCACGGAACTCCCGGAACTGTCCGAGACCACGCTCCTGCGGTTCGCCACCGCCGGTTCCGTCGACGACGGCAAGTCCACCCTTGTGGGCCGGCTGCTGCACGACTCCAAGTCGATCCTCACCGACCAGCTGGAAGCCGTGGAGCGCGCCTCGGCGAGCCGCGGCCAGGAGGCCCCGGACCTCGCGCTGCTCACGGACGGCCTGCGCGCCGAGCGCGAGCAGGGCATCACGATCGACGTGGCGTACCGCTACTTCGCCACGCCGAAGCGCCGGTTCATCCTCGCCGACACGCCCGGTCATGTGCAGTACACCCGCAACATGGTGACGGGTGCCTCCACGGCCGAGCTGACGGTGATCCTGATCGACGCCCGCAACGGCGTCGTCGAGCAGACCCGGCGGCACGCGGCCCTCGCGGCGCTGCTGCGGGTCCCGCACGTGGTGCTCGCGGTCAACAAGATGGACCTGGTCGACTACCAGGAGACGGTCTTCGCAGCGATCGCCGAGGAGTTCACGGCGTACGCGCTGGAGCTGGGCGTCCCGGAGATCACCGCGATCCCGATCTCGGCGCTGGCCGGAGACAACGTGGTGGACCCGTCCGCGAACATGGACTGGTACGGCGGGCCGACCTTCCTGGAGCACCTGGAGTCGGTCCCGGTCGCCCACGACCTGAGCCACTGCCACGCGCGCCTCCCCGTGCAGTACGTGATCCGGCCGCAGACCGCCGAGCACCCGGACTACCGGGGGTACGCGGGCCAGATCGCCGCCGGTTCGTTCCGCGTCGGCGAGTCCGTGACGGTCCTGCCGTCCGGGCACGCGTCGAAGATCGCCGGTATCGACCTGCTCGGCGAGCCGGTCGACATCGCCTGGACCACGCAGTCGGTGACCGTCCTCCTGGAGGACGACATCGACATCTCGCGCGGCGACCTGATCGTGCCCAGCAAGGACGCGCCGCCGACCACGCAGGACGTCGAGGCGACGGTCTGCCATGTCGCCGACGCGCCGCTGACGGTCGGCCACCGGGTGCTGCTCAAGCACGGCACCCGTACGGTCAAGGCGATCGTCAAGGACATCCCGTCCCGGCTCACGCTCGACGACCTGTCCCTGCACCCGCATCCGGGACAGCTCGTCGCCAACGACATCGGCCGGGTGAAGATCCGTACCGCGGAGCCGCTGCCCGTCGACTCGTACGCCGACTCGCGGCGCACCGGCTCGTTCATCCTGATCGACCCGAACGACGGCACCACGCTCACCGCCGGCATGGTCGGCGAGTCGTTCGCCTCCCCGGAGCCCGTCAGGGCCGAGGCCGAGGACGACGGGTGGGACTTCTGACATGAACTCCATGGACTACTACTCCACGTTCGCGAAGGAGGGGGGCCGCGTCGGCAGCGGCGCCCTCGGCAGCGGGCAGGGCGGGGTCGCGCGATGTGCGTGCTGACGTACGCGCACCGCTTGCGCGCCCTGTCCCCCCACCGGACGTCCCGACATCGACGAAGACCTGCCGACCTCCCGGCCACGACCTGAGAGACGTGACCGCCGGGCCTCCGAGAGGAACACCTCCCGTGCCTGCAAAACCCGCTCTTCGCCGCACCTTCGCGGTCATGGCCGCGCTCCCCCTTCTCACCCTCGCTGCCTGCGGCTACGGCTCCCAGGCGAAGGACGACGACACCGCCAAGGTCGCCGCCGGCGCCCAGAAGATCGACGGGCTCGACTCCGTCAAGATCGGCTACTTCGGCAACCTGACCCACGGCACCGCGCTGGTCGGTGTGAACAAGGGGTACTTCCAGAAGGCGCTGGGCGCCACCGAGGCGAAGTACCAGGTCTTCAACGCCGGCCCGTCCGAGATCGAGGCCCTCAACTCGGGCTCCATCGACATCGGCTGGATCGGCCCCTCCCCGGCGATCAACGGCTTCACCAAGTCCAAGGGCACCAACCTGCGCATCATCGGCGGGTCGGCGTCCGGCGGTGTGAAGCTCGTGGTCAACCCGGACAAGATCAAGACCCTGAAGGACGTCAAGGGCAAGAAGATCGCCACCCCGCAGCTGGGCAACACCCAGGACGTGGCGTTCCTCAACTGGATCGCCGACCAGGGCTGGAAGGTCGACGCGGAGAGCGGCAAGGGTGACGTGTCGGTCGTCCGCACCGACAACAAGGTCACCCCGGACGCCTACAAGTCCGGCTCCATCGACGGCGCCTGGGTGCCGGAGCCGACCGCGTCCAAGCTGGTCGCCGAGGGCGCGAAGGTGCTGCTCGACGAGGCGGACCTGTGGCCGGACAAGAAGTTCGTGATCACGAACATCATCGTGTCGCAGAAGTTCCTCAAGGAGCACCCGAAGGCCGTCGAGGCGGTCCTGAAGGCCTCCGTCGAGACCAACAAGTGGATCAACGCCAACTCCGACGCGGCGAAGGCCGCGGCCAACGCGCAGCTGGGCATCGACTCGGGCAAGGAGCTGCCGGCCGCCGTCCTGGACCCGGCGTGGAAGTCCATCCAGTTCACCAACGACCCGCTGGCCTCCACCCTCAACACCGAGGCGGAGCACGCGGTGAAGGCCGGTCTGCTGGAGGACCCGCTGCTGACGGGCATCTACGATCTCACGCCCCTGAACACGGTCCTCAAGGCCGCGGGTGAGAGCACGGTCGACGACGCCGGTCTCGGCGTCAAGTAAGCACCGATCCCTCACGTCTCCAGGAGGTGACGACCATGGCCACCGCTATCGCCAAGGCCGGACCGGCCGAGTCGGTCGAGTACGCAGCCCGCATCGAGCACGTCTCGAAGTCCTTCGCCGGGCCCGCCGGGCAGCAGCTCGTCCTCGACGACATCACGCTCGATGTCGCACCGGGTGAGTTCGTCACCCTCCTGGGGGCCTCGGGCTGTGGCAAGTCCACGCTGCTCAACCTCGTCGCGGGTCTCGACGACCCGAGCGCGGGCAGCATCAGGACCGACGGGCGTCCTGCCCTGATGTTCCAGGAGCACGCCCTGTTCCCCTGGCTGACCGCGGGCAAGAACATCGAACTCGCCCTGAAACTGGGGGGAGTCGCGAAGAACGACCGGCGTGGCCGCGCCGAGGAACTGCTCGCGCTCGTCCGGCTGCAGGGCTCGTACGACAAGCGGGTGCACGAGCTGTCCGGCGGTATGCGCCAGCGGGTCGCGCTGGCCCGGGCGCTGGCCCAGGAGAGCCGGCTGCTGCTGATGGACGAGCCGTTCGCGGCGCTCGACGCCATCACGCGTGACGTGCTGCACGACGAGCTGACCCGGATCTGGGCGGAGACGGGTGTCTCCGTCCTGTTCGTCACGCACAACGTGCGGGAGGCGGTGCGGCTCGCCCAGCGGGTCATCCTGCTGTCGTCCCGGCCGGGCCGGATCGCGCGCGAGTGGACGGTGGAGATCCCGCAGCCGCGCCGTATCGAGGACGCCCCCGTGGCCGAACTGTCCATTGAGATCACCGAACAACTGCGTGGGGAGATCCGCCGTCATGGCCAGCAGTGACACGAAGTCGGGCCTGACGGACACACGTCAGGCGAAGGCCGACGGCAACCACCAGATCGCCGGCCTGGAGGCCGGTCTGGACGCCCTGGAGAACGTGGCCACCACGCGCACACCCTTCTCGGTGACCTTCCGCGCCAAGATCCTCCCGCCGCTCGTCGCGACCGCCGTGGTGCTGGTGATCTGGCAGGCGCTGATCACCTTCAACGTCGTGACCGACCCGACCAAGCTGCCCTCGCCCGGCGATGTGGCGACGGAGTTCAAGGACGCCTGGCTGGAGGGCAAGCTTCTCGGCTACATCTGGATCAGCGTCGAGCGCGGCCTGCTCGGCTTCCTGCTGGCACTGGCGATCGGCACC
Source organism: Streptomyces sp. NPDC000878 (assembly GCF_053599695.1). Taxonomy (NCBI): domain Bacteria; kingdom Bacillati; phylum Actinomycetota; class Actinomycetes; order Kitasatosporales; family Streptomycetaceae; genus Streptomyces; species Streptomyces sp. NPDC000878. The sequence continues at coordinate 224,539 of NZ_JBSFMT010000007.1, forward strand.
CCGCTGGGCCTGGTGGTGGCCCGGGTGAAGTTCATCCGCGCGGCGATCGGACCGGTCCTGTCGGGCCTCCAGTCGCTGCCCTCGGTGGCGTGGGTGCCGCCCGCCGTCCTGTGGCTGGGCCTGAACAACTCGATGATGTACGCGGTGATCCTGCTCGGCGCGGTCCCGTCCATCGCCAACGGCCTGGTCTCCGGCATCGACCAGGTGCCGCCGCTGTTCCTGCGGGCGGGACGCACGATGGGCGCGACCGGCTGGAAGGGCGCCTGGCACATCGTCCTGCCGGCCTCGCTGCCGGGCTATCTGGCCGGTCTGAAGCAGGGCTGGGCGTTCTCCTGGCGCTCGCTGATGGCCGCGGAGATCATCGCCTCCTCGCCCGACCTGGGCATCGGCCTCGGCGCACTGCTGGAGAACGGCCGCAACGCCAGCTCCATGCCGATGATCTTCGAGGCGATCTTCCTGATCCTGTTCGTCGGTATCGCGGTCGACCTGCTGTTCTTCAGCCCGCTGGAACGGCGGGTGCTCCGCAGCCGCGGCCTCCTGGTGAAGAGCTGAGCCCATGCGCCACGAGCCCGTCCTTCTCGTCATCGCCCACGGCAGCCGCGACCCGCGGCACGCGGCGACCGTGCACGCCCTCGTACGGCGCGTACGGTCGCTGCGGCCGGGGCTGCGGGTGGAGACCGGCTTCCTGGACTTCAACATCCCGTCCGTACAAGGGGTGTTGGAGTCCCTGGCGGCGGAGGGCGTCCGTGACGTGGTCGCCCTCCCCCTCCTCCTGACCCGCGCCTTCCACGCGAAGGCGGACATCCCGGCGGTCCTGCGGGACGCGCCGAGGGGGCTGCGGATCCGCCAGGCGGAGGTCCTTGGCCCGTCCCCGCTCCTCCTCTCGGCGCTCGAACGGCGGCTGTACGAGGCGGGGTTGACGCCCGCCGACAAGTCCTCGACCGGGGTCGTGCTGGCCTCGGCGGGGTCCACCGACCCGGAGGCGATCGCAGTGATCGCAGAAATCGCGCGGGAGTGGCGGCACACCGGTTGGTGCGCCGTGCGGCCTGCGTTCGCCTCCGCATCCCTTCCCCGCACCGAGGACGCCGTACGGGAGCTGCGGGAGCTGGGCTGCGAGCGCGTCGCCGTCGCGCCCTACGTCCTCGCCCCGGGCTTCCTCCCGGATCGCATCGCGCGGGGCGCGGAGCGGGCGGACGTACTCGCCGACGTCCTGGGACCGGCGCCCGAGGTGGCCCGGCTGCTGCTGCGCCGGTACGCGGAGGCTGCGGTGCGGGTGCCGTTGGCGGGGCGGGCCGCGGTGAGCGCGTAGGTGGCCGCGTCGGCCTGAACCGCCTTGCGGGCAGGCGAACCGGACGCGCTTCTCCGCGTCGGCCCGGACCACCCTGGCGCCCCGGGTCTCACCAGCGCACGTGCCAGGGGACCCGGGTCACTCCGGCCGCCAGCAGCCGCTGGAGCACGGGAGTGAACGGCCGCTCTTGTCCGTGGTCCTGCGTCAGTTGGAGTTCCCGCAGCCGGGGCACCTCCAGCAGGGGCGTCCAGTCCTCCACGCGGTCGCAGCCCAGGAGGCCGAGCCGCTCCAGTTCCGGGAAAGCGCCGATCCCGCCGATGTCGGTCAGGTAGCTCTGCCGCAGGTCCATCGTGGTCAGGGCGGTGAGCCGCTCCAGAGGGGCGAGGTCCGGCCAGGAGAGTCCGGTCGCCTCCAGGTGGGTCACCTGGGCGGGCAGATCCGTCACCTGGGGGCAGCCGAACAGTCTCAGCCTCTTCAACTCGGGCTTCGCCTCCAGGGACGTCAGGCTCCGCAGCAGGGGCAGGCTCAGCAGCTCCAGCCGGGAGTTGCGCGATCCGGCGAGCGCGTCGATGTCGGTCAGCAGCGGAAAGCCGTTCAGCACCAGCAGGTCGGCGTCCGGCAGACCGCCCTCCTCCCCCAGTGTCGTGATCAGGGGCAATTCCCACAGCGTCAGCTCGCTCAGGGCGGGCAACTGTCCGATGCCGTGCACCGACTTCAGAGCGTGGCAGCTCCAGACCGTCAGCCTCCGCAGCGAGGGGTAGACACGGATGCCGTGCAAGGTGCGCAGGGACTGGCACTCGATGAACCGCATGTGGTCCATGAGCGGCATGGCGGGCAGCTGCGAGAGGTCGGTGAGCGCGTCCAGATCGAGCCCGTCGAGTTCACGGAGCCCGGGGATGTGCTCCAGGGCGGAGAAGTCGGCCAGGGCCGGGCAGCGCTCCGCGCGGAACCGCTCGATGGGTGAGCCCTGCAGCCCTTCGATGGTGGTGAGACGTTCGCAGTCCTTGACACAGACATAGGTGAGGCCGGTCAGAGCCCCCAGGCCGCGTACGTCGCGCAGGGCGGAGCAGCCGTCCACCGTCAGTTCGGCCAGGCCCGGGTGGGCTCCGAGCCCCGTGAGGGTGGCCAGTCTGCGGCAGTCGGCGATCCGCAGCTCGGTCAGGCCGGTCAGCGTGTGAATGCCCTCCAGGGTGGTCAACGAGGCGCAACCGCTGAGGTCGAGTTCGGTGAGGGCGGGTGACGTCGTGAGGCCCCGAAGGTTGCGCAGCCCGGTCCAGCCGAGGTCCAGCGTGGTCAGCCGGGTCAGTCCCGCGAGCTGCCCGGCCTCACGGAAGGAACGGCAGCCGCGCATGGTGAGGGTGCGCAGGTCCGGAAGGCCCGCGGGCAGTCCGGTGACGTCGCGCACGTTGGTCATGCTGAGGTCGAGTTCACGCAGGCGGCCCAGGGTGAGCAGCGGGCGGATGTCGGTGACCTGACGGCAACGGTGCAGATTGAGCCGGGTCAGCGCGGTCAGGGTGCTCAGCGGGGCCAGGTCGGATATCCCGGCGCAGCCGTTGAGGTCGAGGTCGGTGAGGCCGGTGAGCGCGGCGAGGTCGCCGAGGTCGGTGACCTCCTTGCACCGGTCCACGTGGAGTCTGCGGAGCATCGTCAGGTGGCGCAGGCCGCGCAGCGACTTCATCCGGCGCAGCCGCAGCTCGGTGCGGCCCTCACGGGCGAAAGCGGGTGCGAGGAGGAGTTCGCAGAAGCGGTCCGGATCGGCGGCGCTGGGCAGTTCGCGCAGCAGGAGGTCGCCGGAGTAGGCGGCGATGGGCGCGAAACGGGCCGCGAGGTCGAGGGCGGCCCCGTCGTCGTGAACGGTGAGCAGTTCACGTATCGCCTTGCGCGCCCGTGCGGGGGTGGCGGTGGCGACCAGGCCGCGCAGTTCGCCGACCAGAGCGTGAACGCCGGGCGCGTCGGCGGAGACGGGGTTCTGGGATGTCATGGCGTGGAGCTTAGGGGTGGGGTACGACAACGGGGATCGGGATGCACTGGGTGTGCTGGTGGGTCGGAGCGGGGCTGTTACGGCCTGCTGACGGCAATGACCGTGGAGTTGGGGTGGCCCCTCCCCCGCCCGCCGACGCCCGTTCTCCCGTTCTCCCGTTCTCCCGTTCTCCCGTTCTCCCGTTCTCCCGTTCTCCCGTTCTCCCGTTCTCCCGTTCTCCCGTTAGGGACGACCGGCCGAGGGCTCCTGCACAGACGCGACGGCCTCGTCCGCCAGCCGTACGAGTTCCGCCGACGGCAGCGAACCCGCCGGCCGTCGCTCCCGGGCGAACGTGTCGGCCAGCCGTTGCAGCAGCTCGTTCAGGGGGGTCGGTACGCCGTGCAGCCGGCCCAACAGCGCGATCTCGCCGTTGAGATAGTCGGTCTCGATCGTGCCGGTGCCCCGGCTGAGGGACTGCCAGGTGGAGCCGCCGCCGGGCTCGACGCCGGGCAGCGGGTGCAGGGTGATCCTGTCTCCGCGCCTCGCTTGTGCCTCCTCCGTACTCGGGTACGGGATTCCGGCCGCCGCGAGCACCGACTCGCCCTCGGCGTACACCCGTTGGCGCAGCCCCTCGCTCTCCTCGCTGTCCGCGGCGCCGCTGAGCGCCCTGATGGCGTTGCCGAGGTTGGTGAGCAGCTTGGCGTACAGCCACCGGGTCACGTCCGCGACGACCGGCGCCTCGAACGCCGTCTTCTCCAGGTCGGCGGCGATCCGGCGGAGGGTGCCGTCCGTGCCGTGCGGGTACCGGCCCAGGTGCAGGATGCCGGTGAGCGGGGCACCGGCGGCGGAGACGACCCCGGGTTCCACATAGGTCGCGGGCAGCCAGACGCAGACCCCGTAGACATGCCGGAAGCGGCGCAGCGCGAGACGCGGGCCCTCCACGCCGTTCTGCGCGCAGAGCAGCGGCAACCGCTCGGCCGCCGTACCGCCACCGGCGACGGGCACCGGTCCCCAGGCGGCCAGGGCGCCTTCGCTGTCCTGCGTCTTCACGGCGAGGATCAGTACGTCGTCGGCGCGCAGTTCCCCGAGTCCGGCGGGTCCGTCGACGGTCGGCAGGCGGTACGTGTGCTGCCCGTCCGGGGTCACCAGCCGCAGCCCGTGCGCGCGCAGCGCCTCGTACTGCGCGCCCCGGGCGACGAGGACCACCTCGTGCCCCGCCCCGGCCAGCCGCCCGCCGATGGCACCGCCGACCGCCCCTGCCCCGATGATGATGTAGCGCATACCGATCAGCTTGCCAGCAGTGAAACAGGTCAGTCGCCCTGGGTCAGTTCCACCAGCTTGACCACCGTGTTCCAGTTGCGGGTGGTCGCGATCAGGCCCTTCAGGAACCGGGGTTTGGCGAGCTGCTCGGCGAGCTTGGAGCGGCCGAGGCCGTCGGGGGCGTACAGGTACAGCGCGCGGTCGCCGAGGCGGAACTCCTCGGGGAGGTGGGCGGGTTGGTCGATGTCCGCGAAGCGGGTCTCGTCGACGGGGGTGGAGAAGTAGGTGACATGGAGCTGCTTGGCCTCCAACTCGGCTGCCGGGAAGGGGCAGTTGTCCCTGACCGCCGCGAGGTGGGCGTGGTCGCGCACGATCACGTCGACGGTGAATCCGAAGTGCTTCTCGACGGCCCGCGCGATCTCCCCGGCGAGGGACTCCTCGTCCCCGTGCCCGGCGGCGAACACGGCGTTGCCGCTCTGCAGATACGTCCGTACGCCGGCGTACCCGAGGCCCTCCAGAAGGGTGCGCAGCTCGGCCATGGGGACCTTCTTGTTGCCACCCACGTTGATGCCGCGCAGCAGCGCCGCGTAGGTCGTCGTCGCCTGCTCACCTGTCGTCATTCGCTCACCATAGGGCGGCCCACTGACAGTGCCACCGCGGTCTCCCCTGATGGACCACCCCGAGATCACCTTTTAGATGTAGGGGACCGGTGTCCTCCCCAGTGGGGAGACACCGGCATCCGACGGGAGGACTTTCGCCGGCCGCACCTCACCGGGGAGCACGACGAGACGCTCTTATCCGGCCCATACCTTCGAACTAAAGGTGATGGCAGGCGGCTGTCACCGCATACGAGGGGGCAAGCCCGTCATGGGGAACGGAGAAACGCGGGTGCGGGGTATAGCCGCCCGGGCCGGTGGCTGGAGCGCCAAGCATCGCTGGGCCGCCGTCGGGATCTGGGTGCTGTTCGTCGTCCTGGCGATGGGGCTCGGCTCGGCGGCCGGCAGTGTCGAGGTCAAGGAGAGCGACCAGCTGGGGGGCGAGACCCACACGGCCGCCAAGATCATCGAGGATGCCGGGATCGACGAACCGTCCAGTGAGACCGTTCTCATCCAGGCGAAGGACGTGAGCGTCAAGGCCACGGACCCCGCGTTCCGGGCCGCCGTCGCCGACGTCATGAAGGCGGTCGACGGCACCGGCCGGGTCACGGACGTGCAGTCGCCGTACGACACGGACACCCTCTCCAAGGACGGACGCAGCGCGCTCGTCCAGTTCGACATGCGGGGCGACTCCGAGACGGCGGGCGAGCGGGTCGAGCCGGTGCTGAACGCCGTCGCGGACGTCCAGAAGAACCACGCGGAGCTGCGGATCGAGGAGATCGGCGGCGCCAGTATGAACAAGACGTTCGACGACGCCTTCGGGGACGACTTCAAGAAGGCCGAGTACTCCGCCGTGCCGGTGGCCCTCGGCATCCTGCTGATCGCGTTCGGCGCGGTGGTCGCGGCGCTGCTGCCGGTGGCCCTGGCGATCACCGCGATCGTCGCGACGATGGGTCTGATGGGCCTCGTCAGCCACCTCCAGCCGATGGACGACACGGCCAGCTCCGTGATGCTGCTCGTCGGTCTCGCCGTCGGCGTCGACTACTGCCTGTTCTATCTGCGCCGGGAGCGCGAGGAGCGGGCGGCGGGCCGTACCCCGGAGGTCGCGCTACAGATCGCCGCGGCGACCAGTGGACGCGCGATCATCGTCTCCGGTGTCACGGTGTGCGTGGCGATGGCGGGCATGCTGTTCACCGGGCTCGCCACGTTCGAGGCGATGGGCCTGGCTTCGCTGATGGTCGTGGCGGTCGCCATGGTCGGTTCGGTGACGGTCCTTCCTGCGCTGCTGTCACTGCTCGGCGGGCGGGTCGAGAAGGGCAGGATCCCGTTCCTGCACCCGGACAAGCGGCGCAAGAACGGCAACGGGGAGAAGGCCAGTGGGGAGAGCCGGTTCTGGACCGCCGTCCTCAAGGTCGTACTCGCCAAGCCGGCCATCGCGCTGGTCGTTGCGGCCGGTGCGCTGCTCGCCATCGCCGCGCCCGCGCTCGGCATGAAGACCCAGAACCTCACCCTGGACCAGGAGTTCGGCGACTCGCTGCCGATCGTCGGCACCTACAACCGCGTCAACGACGCGTTCCCCGGCGGCTCCGACCCCGCCGAGGTGATCGTCAAGGCCAAGGACATCAACGCGGCCGACGTGCGGTCCGCGCTCGCCGACTTCCGTGAGCGGGCGGTCAGTTCGGGTGCCTCGCGCGGCCCGGTGGACATCAAGCTGCACGACGCCGAGAACATCGCCTTCGTGTACGTCCCGCTGGTCGGCGGCTCCGACCTGGACAAGGCGGGCGAGAGCCTGGACAAGCTGCGCGACGAGGTACGCCCGGCCACACTCGGCAAGGTCGACGGTGTCCAGGCGCCGATCACCGGACAGGTCGCGGGCTCGAAGGACTTCAACGACCAGCTGGCCGGCGCGGTCGCCCCGGTCTTCGCCTTCGTGGTCGTGTTCGCCTTCCTGCTGATGCTCCTGTCGTTCCGCTCCCTGACGATCGCGATCACGTCGATCGTGCTCAACCTGCTCTCGGTCGGCGCGGCTTACGGCATCCTGGTCGCCGTCTTCCAGCACGGCTGGGGCGCGTCGCTGGTGGGCGCGGAGGGCGTGGGCGCCATCATCACCTGGCTGCCGCTGTTCCTCTTCGTGATCCTTTTCGGCCTGTCGATGGACTACCACGTGTTCGTCGTCTCCCGTATCCGCGAGGCGCGGCTGCGGGGCCTCACGACGAAGGACGCGATCCAGCACGGGGTGGTCACCACAGCGGGCGTCGTCACCAGTGCCGCCGTCATCATGGTCGCCGTGTTCGCCATCTTCGGGACGCTGTCGATGCAGTCCATGAAGCAGATGGGCGTGGGCCTCGCGGCGGCGGTGCTCATCGACGCGACGATCATCCGGGGCGTGCTGCTGCCCGCGGTGATGGCCCTGCTCGGCGAGCGCAACTGGTACTTCCCGAAGTGGTTGAACCGGCTGCCCGACATGACGCACGACGAGTCTCCCGAGGCGGTCACGCCGAGGGTGGAGGGCGGCGAGCGGATCAGCGTCTGAGCCGTGGAGCTCAGCTGATCCACTCTCAGTTCCCCTCCTGCGAGGGTCCGTTGGCCACAGGGGAGCCAACGGGCCCTCGCAGTACGTGTGTTGGCAGTACGTGTGTTGGGGCGTCGTCAGCGCGGGGGCAGCTCGGCTTCGATCAGGTCGGCGGCCCGCCGGGTGCCGCCCTCCTCCGCCATCCCGGCCCGAACCTCCGTGAGCCGCCGCGCGACTTCGGGATCGTCCACGAGCGCGAGGGCAGCCGCGCGCAGCGCCTGGGCGGTCGCCTCCTCCATGGGCAGCTGCCGGGCGACCCCGAGCCCCCGCAGCATGTCGGCGTTGCCGAACTGGTCGACGGCCTGCGGTACGGCGATCATCGGCGTGGCGGTGGCCAGCCCCTCCTGACTCCCGCCGGCCCCGGCATGCGTGACGAACAGGTCGGCCTGCCGCAGAACCGCCAACTGCGGTACCCAGGACCGCACTTCGACATTGGCCGGTACGGGGCCCAGCTCGCCGGCGTCGACATGCCTGCCGACCTGGAGGACGAGGTGCCACCCCGGCAGGTCGGCGAAGGCTCGCACGCACTCCCGGTAGAACTCGGGCTGCTTGGTGAAGGCCGACCCGAGCGACACGAGGACCACTTTCTCGGCGTCGACGGGCCGCTGCCAGTCGCCTTGCGCGGAGCGGTCGCCCTGACAGGCGCCGACGAAGGTGTGGACGCGCTCGTCGACGCGGTCGGCGTTGGGCTGCAGCACCTTGGGGATCAGGACGAGGGAGCGGGCGGGGCGGCCCGCGAAGGGGTCGGGGTGCTGGGTGATGCCGTTCTCCTTCAGCCAGGCATCGAAGCGGGCGTAGTAGGCCCGCCCCCGTTCGGTCTGTCGGGGCTCGGCCCACATCGGTTCGAGGGCCTCCTCCTCGTACCCCTCCCAGGCCACGAGATTCGGCGAGAGGGAGATCGCGGGTACGCCCCAGCGGTGGGCGAGGACGCGGGCCGGGTAGGAGGTGATGTCGTGCAGCACGAGGTCGGGTGTGTCCCCGTCATACGCCTCGATGAGCTGAGGCAACGCCTGGATGGCGTCGGCGAGGAAGGGCTCGACGTTGTCGAGGAGGGTGGTGCCCCACGCCTCCGGATCGTCGTCGGGGCCTGGCAGCGTCGAGGTGTAGGGCACGGGCCGGGCTCCCGTCTCGGCCACCTTGTCGGCGAACTCGGGCGGAATCGCGTACGTGACGCGGTGCCCTCGGGCCACCAGTTCGCGGATGACCTCGATGCTGGGGTTCACGTGGCCGTGGGCGGCGATGGAGAACATGGCGATGTGGGCGGGGGGCGTGTGGGTGGAGGGCATGCGAGAGGTGGTCGTGCGGGAGGTGGTCATGTTCTCGACGGTAGGCGAGACGATACGTCTCGTGCAACTTGATTAACCGATCCCCGACACCGGCCACTCACCGCTGATAGCGAGCCAGCACCAGATTCCCGTCCTCCTCCAGCCGTTTCCGCAGTTCGGCGAGGTCGATCGCCCCGCTGTAGTACTCCTGGAACGCGGGCGTCGCGACCTTGTCCTTCCACTCCGGGTAGCCCCGTACGGACTGGGCGGGGGCCGAGCGGAGGTGGGCGGCGAGGGCGGTGCCCGTGGCCCAGCCGTCCTTCGGTGTCCGCAGGGACGGGGACTTCAGGGCCTCGGTGCCCGTGGGGAGCATCCAGTCGCCCAGGGCGAGGCGGACCATGTTCTCGGGGCGCAGCATGAAGTCGATGAACTCAGCTGCCTCGCCCGGGTGTTGGCTCTCCTCGGCGATGGACAGGGTCTGCGGGCTGACGCCCTGGGTGAGTCCGTCGGCGCCCGCCGGTGCGGGCAGCACCTGCCACTCGAAGCCCTTCGGGGCCTGCTGCGCGATCTGCTGACGGTAGGAGAAGCCGAGCGGGACCATCGCGTACCGGCCGCCGAAGAACCCGGGCAGGGTGTCGGAGCCGCCGCTGCCGAGGGTGGTCGGCGAGGCGCTGCGGTCGGTGTTGGCCTGGTCGTGGATGGTGCGCGGCACGGTCTGGTCCGCCGCCTCGAACCGGATCGTGACCTTGCCCTCGGCGCCCCGGTGGAACAGTTGCCCGCCCGCCGACAGCGACAGGTTGAGGGTGGCGGAGACGGGCTCCTTGAGCGGCCAGGCGACACCGTACTTCCCGTCACTGTCGCCGTCGCCGTCGCTGAGCTGTCGGGTGATCTGTCTGAACTCCGGCCAACTCCACGGCTGTTCGGGGGTCGGGATCCGTACGCCCGCCTCCTTCAGCCACTTGGCGTTGGCGATCAGCACGCGCGGCTCCTGGAGGAACGGCACGCCGAAGACGCCGTCCCCGAAGGTCGTCGTCTGCCAACTGCGCTGCGGGATGTCGGACTTGAGCCGCTCGGGCAGCAGCTCGCGCAGATCGGCGAGGTAGCCGCCGTACGCGAAGTCCGCGAGGTCGTCCGAGGCGTCATGGATGATGTCGGGGGCCTCACCGCCCTCGAAGGAGGTGAGCAGCTGGTCGTGGACGCTGTCCCAACTCCCTTGTACGTACTCGACCTTGACGTCCGGATGGGTCGCGTTCCACTCCTTCACCAGCGCCTTGTTGGCGGCGACGGACTCGTCCTGCCAGGCGAGGGACTGGAAGCGGAGGGTGATCCTGCCGTCCGTGGCCGTACCACCACCGCTGGTGCAACCGGCGAGCAGCAGACCGAGAACGACGAGGAGCCATCGCGCGCGCATCAGGCCTTCACCGCCCCGGCCGTCATCCCGCCCGTGATCCGGCGCTGGATGACCGCGAAGACGACCAGCGAGGGCAGCGTCGCCAGGAACGCGGCGGCGGCCAGCGGGCCGAGGTCCGCCACGCCCTCCGCGCCGATGAAGTGCGTGAGAACGACCGGCAGGGTCTGTTTCTCCGGGGTCTTCAGGAGTACGAGCGCGAAGAAGAACTCGTTCCAGGCCGTGATGAACGCGAACAGTGCCGTGGCCACGATCCCCGGCGCGAGCAACGGTGCCGTGACGGAGACGAGCGTGCGCAGACGTCCGGCGCCGTCGACAGCCGCCGCCTCCTCCAACTCGGCTGGCACGGCCCGTACGTACCCCACGAGCATCCACAGCGCGAACGGCAGCGACCACACCACGTACACCATCACCAGCCCGAAGACGGAGTCGATCAGCCGCAGGTTCTTCAGCACCAGGAACAGCGGGATGATCACCAGCACGAACGGGAACGCCTGACTGACCACCACCCACCCGGTCGCCGCCCGCCCGAGCAGGGTGCGGTGCCTGGCCATGACGTAGGCCATCGGGGTCGCGATCAGTACGGCGATCAGCGCGGCCGAGGCCGCCGCGAGCAGGGAGTTCAACGCGGCGTGCAGCAGCGGCTGTTCGTCGAAGGCCTGGCGGAAGTTGTCGAGGGTGGGGTTCCTCGGGATCCAGGTGGGGTGCAGACTGCCCAGTTCGCGCGGGGACTTGAAGGCGGTGGACAGGAGCCAGAGGAACGGGAGGGCCAGGAAGGCGAGATACACGAGGAGGGCCGCGTACTGGCCGACGCGGGCGCTGGTGCTCGTTCTCACCTCTCCTCACCTCCCCGCAGTCGGCCGACGAGGAACACGGCGAGCAGGACGGAGATCAGCGCGACCATCACACAGCCCATCGCCGCCGCGTAGCCGAACTGGCCGTAGCGGAAGGCCTCTTCGTAGGCGAAGAGCATGGGCAGTCGGGTGCGCCCGCCGGGGCCGCCGTTCGTCAGGACGTACACCAGGGCGAAGGAGTTGAAGTTCCAGATGAGGTTGAGGGCGGTGATGGCGAGCGCGATCGGGCGGAGCGCGGGCCAGGTGACCGTCCGGAAGCGGCGCCAGGCGCCGGCGCCGTCCATCGCCGCCGCCTCGTGCAGTTCGCGCGGAGTGTTCTGCAGCCCGGCGAGCAGGGCGACCGTCGTCTGGGGCATCCCCGCCCAGACGCCGACGACGATGACGGCGGGCAGCGCGGTCGTCAGGCCGCTGAGCCAGTCTCGGCCGTCGCCCAGGCCCAGGTCGCGCAGCGTCTCGTTGAGGACACCGGCGTCCGGGCTGTAGACGATCCGCCACATGATGCCGACGACGACCTCGGGCATCGCCCACGGGATGATCGCGAGGGCGCGGGCCAGCCAGCGCAGCCGTAACTCCTGGTTGAGGAGGAGGGCGAGGCCGAGGGCGAGCAGGAACTGCGGCACGGTCACCCCGACCGCCCACACCAGCCCGATCCGGAACGACTCCCAGAAGAGTGTGTCGTGCAGCAGGTCCCGGAAGTTGAGCGTGCCGATCCACTGGGTGGACGCGGTCCGGCCGGACTGGGCGTCGGTGAACGCCAGCAGGATCCCGTACAGCAGCGGTCCCACGCTCAGGACGAGGATCGGGATCAGGGCGGGCAGGACGAGGAACCAGGTCCCGTGGCCGGCGATCCGGCCGCCGCCGCCCGGTCCTGCGCGGGTCCCGCCCTTGGCCGGCCGCCTCACCCCGGTCACCAGTGTCACGTGATCGGCTCCTTTGGTCGCCCGAGGTGGCCCCGGAGTGGGCTCCGTCATGGTCGTGAAGCCGATGTACACAGTCAAGACACCGCGCACACGCCCCCACCAGTGCGAATGCGACACTGACCGGCGGATGGCGTGAACCTGACGCCGTTCACATACGTACACAACCGTGGACGGGACACTGCGCGGGAGGCGGACGATGGACGAGGCACGGGCCCGGGACGTACTGGCCACGGCGGGCGTACTGCCCGCCACGGCACCGGACGTACGGCTTCTCGCGCTGGGCGAGAACGCGGTGTTCGCCGCCGGTGACCTGGTCGTCAAGGTGGGCCGCGACGCCGAACTCCTCGACCGGGCGCAGCGGGAACTGGACATCGCGCTCTGGCTCGCCGAGGCGGACGTCCCGGCGGTACGCGCGGCCGACCCGAAGGCCCTCCTCGTCGAGGGCCACCCGGTGACGGTGTGGCACCGTCTGCCCGATCCCGTACGCCCCGCCGAACCGGCGGATTTGGCCGAACTCCTACGGATCGTGCACGCCTTGCCGCTCCCCACCTCCTTCACCCTCCCGCCCCGCCACCTCCTGGGCGGCGTCGAACGCTGGCTGCGGCTCGCGGGCGACGCGATCGATCCGGCCGACGCGGCGTATCTGCGTGAGCGGCGCGACGGTTTCGCGACGGCCGCCGCCGCGCTCGTCCCGCGGCTTCCGCGCGGGCCGATCCACGGGGACGCGCTGCCTCGCAATGTGCACATCGGGCCCGCCGGGCCGGTCCTGGTCGACCTGGAGACCTTCTCCGCGGACCTGCGTGAACACGACCTGGTGGTCATGGCCCTCTCCCATGACCGGTACGGCCTGCCGACCGAGTCGTACGACGCGTTCACGGAGGCGTACGGGTGGGATGTGCGGGAGTGGGAGGGGTGTGGGGTGTTGCGGGGGGCGCGGGAGACGGCGAGTTGTGCGTGGGTGGCGCAGCATGCGCCTGTTAATCCTCAGGCGTTGGGGGAGTTTGTGCGGCGGGTGGGGTCGTTGAGGGAAGGGGATTCGACTGTGCGGTGGTATCCGTTTTGAGCGCCTAGGGGGGGTGGGGGGTTGTTGTTGTCGGGCGGGTGCGGGTTTGTTGTGGCTGGTCGCGCAGTTCCCCGCGCCCCTAAAAGGGGCGCTACTCCTCGGCCCTGATTGTCTGTGCTGCTCTGCGCAGTTCTGTCAGTACCGTTCGCACCGCTCTCCGGGCCGTTCGTTCTGGGCGGTGGAGGGCGTCGATTCTGCGTCTGGCCTGGACGCCGCTGAGGGGCTTCAGGATCAGGGCGGGGTGGGGGCGGGAGGTCCAGCGGGGCATCAGGGCCAGGCCTCCGCCGGCGGCCACTGCCTCCGCCGCTACCGTGAACTCGTTGATGCGGTGGGCGAGATGGAGGCGGCGGCCCGCCGCGGTGGCGATGGCCTCGATCGTCGCCATGATCGGGAAGCCGTCGTGTACGGCGATCCAGGGCTGGTCGGCCACATCGCTCGGGGTCAGTCGTCGTTTGGCGGCGAGCGGGTGGTCGGCGGGCATGGCCACGTCGAGGGGTTCGCGCAGCAGCGGGGTCGCCGCGACCGTGCGTGGCCAGGGCGGGGCGTGGTCGAGGCGGTGGGCGAGGACGAGGTCGTACTCCCTGGTCAGCGGCGGGAAGTCGTCCTGCGTGACGTCCTTGTCGGCCAGCGCCAGCACAGGCCCGTCCGGTCCGGCGAGGGCGCGCAGCAGCAGGGGGAAGAACATGGCGCCCGCACTGTGGAACGCCGCCACGGACACCTCCCCGTCCGGCCGGTCCAGGAACTCCTCGACGGTGTGCCGGGCCCGTGCCAGCGCCGACTCCACCTCGGTCGCCGCGCCCGCCAGCGCCTGCCCGGCGTCGGTCAGTACCAGCCGGCGTCCCTGTCGCTCGGTGAGCGGGACGGGGATGGCTCGCTGGAGCAGTCGCAGTTGCTGCGAGATCGCCGAGGGCGTGACGAGGAGCGCGTCGGCTACTGCGGTGACGCTGCCCAGCTCACCGAGTTCGCGCAGGATCCGTAGCTGTCGTTCGTCCACGGGACCAGTGTAGGTGGACTGTGTAGGGAAACTAAAAGATCGTTGAAGAAGGTGGCCCTGGGCTTCAGGGTCACCGACAGTGCACCGTAGTCGCGTGTCCGACTCCCGCCGTACCGATGCGGTACTCCTCCTTGTCGCGCTCGTCTGGGGCTCCAGTTATCTGTCCGCCCAGACGGCCACCTCCGCCCTGCCCGTCCTCGTGGTCCTGTTCGCCCGGTACGCCCTCTCCGCGCTCGCCTGTCTCGGCCTGGTCGCCGCGGGGCGGGGGAAGGAGGTGGGGGAACGGGGCCGGGGGTTTCGTCTGTGGACCCGGGAGGAGGTGCGGGCCGGGCTGCCGCTGGGGCTCACGCAGGCCGCCGTCCTGGTCGTGGAGACGTACGGCGTCGCCCACACCACCGCCGCCAACGCGGGCCTGATCATCAGCCTGACCATTGTGCTCACCCCTCTCCTCGACCGCGCCGGACACCCCGGCGGGCTGCCCCCGGCCTTCTACGCCGCCGCCGGCGTCTGTGTCCTGGCCGTCGGCCTGCTCATGTCCGGCAACGGCTTCCACGCGCCGCGTCTCGGGGACCTGCTGATGCTGGGCGCGGCGCTGGTGCGGGCGGTCCATGTCGCTCTGGTCGGCCGCCTCACGACAGGCCGCCCTATCCGCCCTCTCCACCTGACGACACTCCAGACCGTGATCGGCACGGCGCTGTTCCTGCCGGTCGCCGCACCCGACCTGCCGACGCTCGCCCGTGCCGACGCCGGGACCTGGACACAGCTGCTCTATCTAGCCCTGTTCTGCAGTGTGTTCGCGTTCCTGGCGCAGACGTGGGCCGTGCAGCGGACGTCGGCGAGCCGGGCCAGCCTGTTGCTGGGCACGGAGCCGATCTGGGCGGCGGCTATCGGGATCGCGCTGGGCGGCGAGCACTTGACGGCGTTCACGGCGTTGGGGGCGACGCTGATGGTGACGGGCACATACTGGGGCCAGTCGGTGGAACGCGCCCACCGCGCCCGCCCGGCACCCCGGAGAGTCTCGCCCCCGCCGCCCCTACCCGTCCCATCCTCAGGGGCTGCCGCCCCCGAACCTCCGCCACGGCCCTGAACGGGCCTTGTCCTCAAACGCCGGACGGGCTGGAGATGCCTGAGGTCGGCGTTCCAGGACAAGGCCGTCCAGGCACACCCATCACAGAGAAGGACGTCATCGAGGGCGTACGGATCGCGGGGGCCCTCCAGCAGGTTGCCTTCCCAGACGGTGTGTGCAGAGCGCGTGGTAGCCACGATTCGTCCTTTCGCGTGTGGTCCCGATACCGGGGTTCCGT
>NZ_JBSFMT010000008.1:0-217826 GCF_053599695.1 Streptomyces sp. NPDC000878
CATCCGATCCGGACGTTGCGCGCACGGTTGTCCGCCACACCTGGGACGTCTCCCTCGACCAGCTGGACGCGGAAGGCTTCAGGCTGGCTCGCCCGGGGACCGGCCCTTCTCGTGTGTACGCCGAACTGCTGGGCCGTGCTGTCAGATCACCGACGCCTCGCTGGACGTCGTCGTCGCGGGGGCGCTGGTGTCGTCGGCCGGGGCGCTCTCCGTCTCGGTCTCGACCGGAGTGGATACCGGGCCGCTGGCCGAGGCCGTGGTCTCCGGGGTGGACGGCTCCGGCGTTGTTGTCGGGTCGGGCGTCGGCTCCGTGGTCGTCGGGTCGTCCGTCGGCTCGGTCGTCGTCGGGTCGTCCGTCGGTTCCGTGGTCGTCGGATCGTCGGTGGGCTCGGTCGTCGTCGGGTCGTCCGACGGGGTCGTGGTCCCCGTACCGCCACCACCGCCCCCACCGGTCCCGCCACCCGGCGTCTTCGTCCCCGTCGGATCGTCCGAAGGCTCCTCGCCCCCCGAGGACGGCGGCGTCGGGTCGTCCGACGTGCCCATGGTCCCGTCGGGACCCGGGTCGGTCGGGCGGCTGGTGGCCGTGCCCGTGTCACCGTCGCTGTTGTCGGCCTTGTCGGCACCGAGGCTGTCGTCGTCGCTGCCCGGGCTGGCGGACGGGTTGACGCCCACCTGGTCGGACGGCGCGCCGTTGGGGTTCGAGGTCGCCCCCAGCGTCACCACCGTGCCGAGCACCGCCGCGAGCAGGGCGCCCGCGCCGACGGCCACGAGGTTGCGCCGGGCACCGCCGACGAGCCGCTGGAGGCTCGATGCCTTGTGCGCCCCGCCGCCCCCGGACCGGGACGTGATGACCGTCGCCGGGAAGTCACCGGACCCGTAAGCGGAACCGGAACCGGAACCGGAACCGGTACCGGAGGCCGGACCGAAACCCGTGCCCGACGGCTGCAGCGGCGGATAGCCCGCGGCGCCGAAGACGGCCGGGACCCCGCCGGGCGGCGACGCCGACTCCTCGTACCGTGCGTCCGGGACCTCCTCGCCCGCCGTGGAGCCCAGGCCGGAGCCGAGGCCCGGGGTGTCGCCGGCCCGGTCGGCGACCAGGGTGAGGGCACGGCGGCCCGCGACCGTGCCGCGCTTGTCGGCGACGGCGCCGCGCAGGCCGAGGGCGGCCTCCAGCTCGGCGCGGGCCTGGTCGAGCTGTTCGCCGCAGAGCGCGAGGATGCCCAACTCGTGGTGGAAGTAGGCCTGTTCCGCGGCCTCTCCGGCGAGCCGGGCGGCCTCGGCACCGGCGAGCAGGACCCGTTCCCAGGCACTCCAGTACAGACCGGCCGCGAAGGCGGGCGCCGCCGTGCGGGCCAGCTGTACGGCCGTACTCTCCTCGTCCTCCCCCGGCGGCACCGTGACCGGGACGAGCACGTCGAGCGCGGCCAGCAGGGCGTCGGCCTCGGCGCAGACCCGCTCGGGGGTCACGGACGGGTGCCCGGCCCACCAGGCGTAGTGCTGGGCGGCGCTGATCGCCCGTTCCTGGGCGCCCTCGCCGTACCCGGCGGCCTCCAGCTGGGCCAGTACCCCGGCCGCGAGCCGGTAGTGCGAGCCGACCGGGGAGACCAGCGCACAGCCGAGCAGCTCGCCGAGGGCGGCGTCCGCGTGGGCGTCGTCGACCAACGCGGGCAGGTGGGCCTGGTGGGGCACCTCGCCGCCGAGCGCGACGGCGAAGCGCAGGGTCTCCCGCGCGGACCCGCTGAGCCGCGAGGCGAGCAGCGGCGCGGGCGCGGCACCCTCGGCGAGCGAGGGCAGCGGTACGTCGTGTTCGTCGCCGGAGTCGAAGGGCGCGTCGACCGGGATGTCCTGGAAGACACCGAACTCGTCGAACGCGTCGGCGCTGGCGCGCAGTCCGTCGCGCTGCCTGAGCAGGGCGCCGGCCTGGACGAACCGCAGGGGCAGGCCCTCGGACTCGAACCAGAGGTCGCCGGCCCAGTTGGCCTCCTCCTCGGTGAGGACCCGGCCGACGGCACGCTCAAGCAGCTCCAGGCCACCGGCCCGGTCGAGGCCGTCGAGGAACAGCTCCTCGATCAGCGCGTCGGCGGACGGCGCGGGCACGTCGGGGGTGGCGCTGATCAGGAAGGCGCACTCGGGGGTCGCGTCGATGAGTTCGTCGAGCGCGGCACCGCCGAACTCCACGTCGTCGAGGACGACGACCGCGCCGGCGTCCCGGACGAGGGCGTGCAGTTCGTCCGGTTCCGGCCGGTACAGAGGTGCGCTGTAGACGGCGTAGAAGAGGTCGTAGAGGAGGTCGGTCGGGGTGCGGCGGAGGCCGCTGAGGCGGACCACGCCGTCGGGCGCGAGGTCCGCGCAGTCCTCGGCGACCGCGTCGAGGAGCGTGGTGCGGCCGGAGCCGGGCGGGCCGGTGAGGCGTACGGAACGGCCGCGGGCGAGCAGCCGCACCAGCCGTTCGCGTTCGCCGTCCCGCTCCAGGAGCGGGAGTTCGGGCTGCGCGGGCCCGGGCGGTACGGGTGGTGTGGCCGCGCGGGTGATCTCGGCGCGCTCGGCCGCGGTGAGCTTGGCGGGCCGGCCGGGCCGTTCGCCGGGCGGGCAGATCTCTATCTCGCTGCCGTCGACCGGGTTGACCGTGAGCAGGTAGTCGCCCGAGACGAGCTGTACCGTGCGGGCGAGCGCGGGTGTGTGCTGGCCGAAGTCGGATGTGAGGGCGTCGCGAGGCGGGCGCTGACGCGGCGTGGTGCCGTCGGCGTCATGGCCGTACTCCTCGGAGCCCTGGTTGTTCGGGTCCATAAGGTTCAAGCCCCCCAAAAGCGTCGTGTGCGGGTCGACAGGACCCAGGCCCCTCCCGGCCTTGCTGCACACTGCGCTGTCGCTTCTGGTCCGGGCCCGCTCGTGGGATGTCAGGCAGCGGGCGACCGAACCCTAAACCTTCGCACAGTATCTACGACAGTCCGGGGTACCGCGCCGTCCGAGACGTCACAGTCTCGTGAGGATTGTGCACGAAGCGTGTTTCACACCGGGTGTCCCACACAGCGCCTTTCACACTCTGGGCAGTGACTCCACCCCGATACCGCCCTCGATCGCCAGGATCCGGTGCAGCCGGGTGGCCACCAGCAGGCGCTGCATCTGCGGTGGTACGTCGCGCAGCACCAGCCGCCGGCCGCACCGCCCGCACCGTCGGTGGGCTCCCATGATCACCCCAAGTCCGGTGGCGTCCCAGGAGTCCAGCTCGGACAGGTCCAGCACCAGATCGCCGACGCCGGTGTCGACGGCCGTGTGCAGGACCGTACGGGCGTCCGCCGCGCTGCGAACGTCGAGGCGGCCCCCGACGACCAGCTCGGCGTGGTCGCCCCTGATGTACATATGCGCTCCCGTGAGTGCGTTGTCGTGCTCCGCGTCGGTAGGTGATGCAACGTCTGACTGCCTGAGGGGCAGGCAGGTTGCCGTCTGTGAGCGAACCGATACCCAATTCACCCCACAGGGTGATACCTGAGGGGTTCGTGCGGTTTTCGTGCCTGTTGACTACTGCTGAGGTACTGCCGACTGCTTCCGTCTACGACTGCTGACGACCGCTCAGTGCTTGTAGAAGCCCTGCCCGCTCTTGCGGCCGATGTCACCGGCGTCAACCATCCGGCGCATCAGCTCCGGAGGAGCGAACTTCTCGTCCTGGGACTCGGTGTAGATGTTGCTCGTGGCGTGCAGCAGGATGTCGACCCCGGTGAGGTCGGCGGTGGCCAGCGGGCCCATGGCGTGCCCGAAGCCGAGCTTGCAGGCGAGGTCGATGTCCTCCGCGGTGGCGACACCGGACTCGTACAGCTTGGCCGCCTCGACGACGAGCGCCGAGATCAGCCGGGTCGTCACGAAACCGGCGACATCCCGGTTGACGACGATGCAGGTCTTGCCGACGGACTCGGCGAACTCCCGCGTGGTGGCGAGGGTTTCGTCGCTCGTCTTGTAGCCGCGGACCAGCTCGCAGAGCTGCATCATCGGCACCGGCGAGAAGAAGTGCGCACCGACGACCCGGTCCGGGCGCTCGGTCACGGCGGCGATCTTGGTGATGGGGATGGCCGAGGTGTTGGAGGCGAGCACGGCGTCGTCGCGCGCGATCTTGTCGAGCGCGCGGAAGATCTCGTGCTTGACCTCCAGCTTCTCGAAGACGGCCTCGACGACAATGTCCGCGTCGCCGACCGCGTCGAGGTCCGTGGTCGCGGTGATCCGCCCGAGAGCGGCCTCCGCATCCTGCTCGGCCAGCTTGCCCTTGCTCACGAACTTGTCGTACGAGGCCTTGATGCCGTCGGTGCCACGGGTGAGCGCTTCGTCGGTGACATCGCGCAGTACGACGTCCCAGCCCGCCTGGGCAGAGACCTGTGCGATGCCGGAACCCATCAGGCCGGCTCCGATGACGGCAAGCTTCCGTGCCACTGTGCGACTCCCCTGACCCGCTGTTTACGTATGCCTCGTGTATGAGCCTCTCCGGCGGACCTTAGCGGTCGTGAGGGGTTGTGTGACTGCTTAGTAACGCGTTTCACGTCTCATGTCGTGAGACGCCGATCACGTCTCATCTGACGGAGTTGACGATCCTCCCGGCGGCCGAGGCCACAGGGATTCCGAACTCAGTGGTCGGAGCGCTAATTCCTCGCGGTTTCACGCTGGTTGGCGCTTCGCAGACCGGCTGGCGCCGAGGTCTCCACGCCCTGTGACCCGCATGCCCGCGGGCCAGTGTGTTCTTCGCCGCCACCGTGTCGCCGTGTTCCAGGTGACCGCAGACTCTGCATGCGAACTTCGTTTGGCTCTCGCGGTTGTCCGGATGCGTGTGTCCGCAGACGGGGCACGTCACCGATGTGTAGGCGGGGTTCACAGTGCACACTTCGGCACCCGTGTGACGGGCGCGGTTGCGGACTGCGAGCTCGAAGGAGTGCCAGCCCTTGTCGAGAATGGCGCGGTTGAGTCCAGCTTTCTGTCGTACGTGCGTTCCGGGCTCGGCGACGGTTCCCCTGGCGGTGGCATGCTTTCCGCCGATTCGACCCCCGCTGGGTGCGGGCGAGTTGCTGCTGAAGTCTCCGGTACCGCTTGGTCTCGCCAGGGGTGATGAAGTTGCGGTCGAAGAACCTGCCATCACTGGTGGCGACGAGCACAACCACTCCACGGTCCACGCCGACGCGTCCGGAAGCCAACCCACCCGAGTTTCGGCAGACGCACCAGCCCCCGTTTGCGTCCCACCCGCTCGACCGAGAGATGGCGGGGATCAGGGAACCGAAACGAGGGCTGCCACCGCTGCTTCGCCCTCCAGCGAACGCCGAACGTGCCATGCGTGCGACACGCCCTGTCCAGATCCGGAGAGTCTGCTGGAGGATGTGGGACTGCGCGGACTTCAGCCATGGGTGCTCAGCCTTCGCCTCTGCCATTTCACGAGCCTGCTGCACGTAGTCGATCCAACCGCCCTGGCGGCGGTACTCGCGACGCTGTTCGAGACCGGTGTTCCACACCGCGCGGCAGACGTTGCCGTACTCCTCCGCCGTCTCGGCCTGTTCCGGCGTCAGAACGAGCCGATACCTCCTGCCGACCAGCACGGTTTTCCCCTCCCACCGGCAACTCGCCAGCCCCTGTCTCAGCAACGACGCCTCCACCTCCAGGTCACGGGTACGAATCAAGAACACCTGCACGACTTGGGGCAACGTCTAGATTGGCCGCATGGTCAATCTGACGCGCATCTACACCAGGACCGGCGACAAGGGCACCACCGCCCTCGGTGACATGAGCCGGGTCGCCAAGACCGATCTGCGGATCTCGGCGTACGCCGACGCCAACGAGGCGAACGCGGTGATCGGGACCGCCGTGGCCCTCGGTGGGCTGGCGGAGGATGTCGTGAAGGTGCTGACCCGGGTGCAGAACGACCTGTTCGACGTGGGCGCGGACCTGGCGACGCCGGTCGCCGAGAACCCGGAGTTCCCGCCGCTGCGTGTCGAGCAGTCGTACGTCGACAAGCTGGAGGCGGACTGCGACCGGTTCCTCGAAGACCTGGAGAAACTGCGCTCGTTCATCCTGCCCGGCGGCACCCCCGGCGCGGCCCTGCTGCACCAGGCGTGCACGGTCGTACGCCGGGCCGAGCGCTCGACGTGGGCCGCGCTGGAGGTCCACGCCGAGGTCATGAATCCGCTCACCGCCACCTACCTCAACCGGCTATCGGACCTGCTCTTCATTCTTGCCCGTACGGCCAACAAGGAGGTCGGGGACGTGCTCTGGGTCCCGGGTGGGGAACGCTGACCCCTCTTCGTAGCCTGCCGGTGCCCTCTTCGGCCAGATCGTGTACGTCAGCGCGATCAGCCCGTGGATGCCGGCGGCCCTGAGCGCCGCCCACTGGAAGGACCTCAGGGACGAGGTGTCGCCGTCGCCGACGTACCAGACCGCCGCCTGGAGCAGCGCGCAGGCGACCGCCGCCCCCAGGACGGTACGCAGCCACAGGTTGCCCTCGTGCCGGGCGCGCGCCATGCCGTAGCGGGGCGGCCTCGGCGGGGGCGGGCCCCCGGCCAGGCGGTGGGCGGCGTGGCCGTCGAGCCAGCGGAGCGTGTAGTGGCCGTACGCCACCGTGAAGCCGATGTACAGCGCGGCCAGGCCGTGCTCCCAGCCCGGTTCGGCGCCGTTCTTCAGGTCGATCGCCGTCACGGTGAACAGGACCAGTTCCAGCAGTGGCTCGCAGAGCAGCAGCACCACGCTGGTCCGGCGCCAATTGAGCAGGTAGCGGACGGCCAGGCCGAGCGCCAGCAGCACCCAGAAGCCGACCTCGCAGGCGATGATCAACGCGACGATCACGACTCGCTCCTTCCGGTGAGAATCCGTTCAGGGGAATCCGTTCTCCTTCCAGGCTCCCGGCCGGACGCGCCCGATTCGTCGTCGGCGGTGAGGAAGTCGCCGTACATCGAAAGATGCAGTTCGGGACCCTTCCCGACCCTTCCCGGGGAGCAGGCGGGCGGCGTCCCGGCCGTGTTGGATGGGGGCATGGCCCCACGGTTTCCCCGCCCGCACCGCGACGACGTACGCATCGCGCTCGCGGGACTGCTCGGCGGGCTGCTGTTCTGGAGCGTCGGTCTCGGGACCCGGCCGGCCGGCGACCCCATCGTGCTCTGGGACGGGCGCTGGCCGGTGCTGCTGCCGCTCTTCGTGACCGCCGGCTGCGAGCTGCTCCGGCGGGTCCGCCCGCGTACGGGCCTGCTGATCGGCACGGCCGCGCTGACGCTGGACACCGTCACGCAGGGCAGCCTGGTCACGCTGGTGATGTTCACGGACCTCGTGTACGCGGCCGTGCTGTACGGACCGCCCGGCACCGCCCGCCGTGTCCCCCGGATCACCGCGCTGCTCTCGGTGGCCGGCACGATCGTGCCCTTCGCGATCTGGCGGGAGCCGCAGGCGCTGCTCATCGGTGTGGTCGTCGGCATCGTCGCGTTCACCCCCGCCGCCACCGGCCTGATCGTCCGCAACCACCGTGACGCCGCCGAGTCGGCCCGGCTGCGCGCCGAACAGACCGCGCTGCTCGCCGAGTTCGACCGCGCCCAGGCCGTCGTCTCCGAACGGGCGCGGATGGCAAGGGAGTTGCACGACATGGTCGCCAACCACCTCTCGGCCATCGCGATCCACTCCACGGCCGCGCTCTCCCTCGACGACCCCGACACCTCGAAGCAGGCCCTGGGTGTCATCCGCGAGAACAGCGTGGCGGGACTGGCCGAGATGCGCCGGCTGATCGGCATCCTGCGCGACAGCGGCGGCGACCTGGAACCGGCGGCGGCCCCGACGCTGGACGGCCTCGGCACGCTGGTCGACGGCGCCCGCACCAACGGCCTCGACGTCACCCTCGACACCGGTTCCGACACAGGTACCGACTTCGGCACCGACTTCGGCACCGACCTCGGCACCGACCTCGGCACCCTGCCGGCGCCGGTCGAGCTGGCCGCGTACCGCATCGTCCAGGAGTCCCTGACCAACGCCCTCAAGCACGCCTCCCCCGGCCGGGTCACGGTGGCGCTCACCCGGCGGGACTGTTCCCTGTGCATCGCCGTGACCAGTCCGTACGGCGATCACGACAGCCCACGCGCACCCGGCTCCGGTGCCGGTCTGGTCGGGATGCGGGAGCGGGTCGCGCTGCTGGGCGGCACCTTCACGGCGGGAGCGGACGGCGCCCACTGGGCCGTACGCGCCACGCTGCCCCTCACCGAAGCCGAAGGAGTAGACGCATGACGGACACAGGACCGGCGATCCGGGTGCTCGTCGCCGAGGACCAGTCGGCCGTACGGGCCGGGCTCGTCCTCATCCTGGGCAGCGCGCCCGGCATCGAGGTCGCCGGGGAGGCGGCGGACGGCGAGCAGGCGGTTGCGCTGGCCCGTGAACTGCGGCCGGATCTGGTGCTGATGGACATTCAGATGCCGCGCCTGGACGGGGTGTCGGCGACCCGGCAGGTGGTCGCGGAGGGCCTCGCCGACGTGCTCGTGCTGACCACCTTCGATCTCGACGAGTACGTCTTCGGGGCGCTGCGCGCGGGCGCCTCCGGTTTTCTGCTCAAGAACACGGAGGCGAGGGATCTGATCGACGCGGTACGGACAGTGGCGCGAGGGGAAGGGCTGATCGCCCCGGCGGTCACCCGGCGGCTCATCGCCGAGTTCGCGTCCGGGTCGGCGCGGGAGCCGAGGGCCGACCCGGCCGTCCTGGACGCCCTCACCCGCCGGGAGCGCGAGGTGCTGTCGTGTCTCGGCGAGGGACTGTCCAACGCGGACGTCGCGACCCGCCTCGACATGGCCGAGGCGACGGTGAAAACGCACGTCAGCCGGTTGCTGGGCAAGCTGGAGCTGCGCAGCCGGGTCCAAGCGGCGGTACTGGCACAGGAGTTGGGGGTTTAGGCGACTTGGGCGAGCCTTGGCCGAAGTGGTCCAGACCTATTGACCCGTGGTCCAGACCTTCCTATTCTCGCGGCACCGTGGGTGTGAGGCTCAGTCACGCCCCCATGACACCCCCAAGGAGGCGCTGCATGCGCTTCAGACACCGGCTCACGGCAGGCCTGACCACCCTGCTGCTCCCCCTCGCCGCCATGGTCGGCCTCGCGAGCCCGGCCGAGGCGGCCACCTCTGCCACCGCCACCTACGCCAAGACCCAGGACTGGGGCACCGGCTTCGAGGGCAAGTGGACGGTCACCAACACCGGTACCACGTCGATCAGTTCATGGACGGTGGAGTGGGACTTCCCCTCCGGTACGTCCGTCACCTCGGCCTGGGACGCGGACGTCACCTCGTCCGGCACCCACTGGACCGCCAAGAACAAGTCCTGGAACGGCACCTTGGCCCCCGGCGCCGCCGTCTCCTTCGGCTTCAACGGCGCCGGCACCGGCTCCCCCGCCAACTGCAAGCTGAACAGCGGCAGTTGTGACGGCGGCTCGGTCCCCGGCGACAACGCCCCATCCGCGCCCGGCACTCCGACGGCCTCCGGCGTCACCAACACCTCGGCGACGCTCAGTTGGAGCGCGGCCACCGACGACAAGGGCATCAAGAACTACGACGTGCTGCGCGGCGGCACCAAGGTCGCGACGGTGACGACCACCTCGTACACGGACACGGGTCTGACCGCCGGTACGGACTACTCGTACACGGTCCAGGCCCGAGACAGCGCCGACCAGTTGGGCCCGGTGAGCGGCGCGGTCGCCGTGCGTACCACCGGCGGCACCACCAACCCGCCCACCGGGAACAAGGTCAAGCTCGGCTACTTCACCGAGTGGGGCGTCTACGGCCGCAACTACCACGTCAAGAACCTGGTGACCTCGGGCTCGGCGTCGAAGATCACCCACATCAACTACGCGTTCGGCAACGTCAAGGACGGCAAGTGCACCGTCGACGACACCTACGCCGCCTACGACAAGGCGTACACCGCCGACCAGTCGGTGTCCGGCACGGCTGACACGTGGGACCAGCCGCTGCGCGGCAACTTCAACCAGCTGCGTCAGCTGAAGGCCAAGTACCCGAACATCAAGGTGCTTTACTCCTTCGGCGGCTGGACCTACTCCGGCGGATTCGCGCAGGCCGCCGCCAACCCGGCCGCGTTCGCCGCCTCCTGCAAGGCAGTTGTCGAGGACTCGCGCTGGGCTGATGTCTTCGACGGCATCGACATCGACTGGGAGTACCCGAACGCCTGTGGCCTGACCTGTGACACGTCCGGTCCCGCGGCCTTCAAGAACCTGATGTCGGCGCTGCGTTCGGAGTTCGGCTCCAGCTACCTGGTCACCGCGGCCATCACCGCCGACGGCTCCTCCGGCGGCAAGATCGACGCGGCCGACTACGGCGGCGCCTCGGCCTACCTCGACTGGTACAACGTGATGACGTACGACTACTTCGGCGCCTTCGACGCGGACGGCCCGACCGCCCCGCACTCGCCGCTCACCTCGTACACCGGTATCCCGGCCGCGGGCTTCAACTCGGCGGACGCGATCGCCAAGCTGAAGGCGAAGGGCGTCCCGGCGGCGAAGCTCCTGCTGGGCATCGGCTTCTACGGCCGTGGCTGGACCGGCGTCACCCAGGCCGCCCCGGGCGGCTCGGCGACGGGCGCGGCACCGGGCACGTACGAGGCGGGCATCGAGGACTACAAGGTCCTCAAGAACTCCTGTCCCGCCACCGGCACCATCGCCGGTACGGCGTACGCGTACTGCGGCAACAACTGGTGGTCGTACGACACTCCCGCGACGATCGCCGGGAAGATGACCTGGGCCAAGAACCAGGCCCTGGGCGGCGCGTTCTTCTGGGAGTTCAGCGGCGACACGAGCAACGGGGAGCTGGTGAGCGCGATCAACACCGGCCTGAGCTAGCGATCCGAGCTAGCGATCACGCAACATTGACGCGCTGACCGGGCGGGGCTGCTTCCAGCCACGCGAGAAATCCGGTCAGCGCGTCGTCGCTCATCGCCAGTTCGAGTCTCGTCCCGCGATGAAGACACGCCAGCACGACCGCGTCCGAGAGCAGCGCCAGTTCCTCCTCGCCGTCGGGAGCGCGACGGCCGGCCACCTCGATCGCCGAGCGTTCCAGGACGCGGCGCGGGCGGGGGGAGTACGAGAAGACGCGGTACCACTCGATGCGGTCGCCGTTGTAGCGGGCGACGCCGTAGCCCCAGCCCTTGCCGCTGGGGTCGGGTTTCTCGGGGACGTCCCAGCGCAGGCTGCAGTCGAACGTACCGCCGGAGCGTTGGATGAGTCGGCGGCGCAGACCGAAGACGAACAGGCCCACCACCACGAGCGCCACTACCAAGCCGCACACAGTCAGAGCGAGGATCATCGACACCGACCTCCTCGTCTCCTAGGTAACGGAAAAGAAAAAACATCCGGATTCGCCTCAGCCGCGGCCAGGGCCGGCGCGAACCGGTCCCAGCCGCGGCTGAGGCAAAGCATCACATTGACGCGCTGGTGTCAGCGCGCCGCCACGGCCCGCAGCCGGACGTCGGCACGCCGCTCGGCGGACGCGTCGCCCTCCGCCTTCGCGCGCTCCAGCTCCCGCTCCACGCGCTGGACGTCGATCTCGTCCGCCAGCTCGGCGACCTCCGCCAGCAGCGACAGCTTGTTGTCGGCGAACGAGATGAAACCGCCGTGCGCCGCGGCGACGACCGTTCCACCATCACTCGTACGGATGGTCACAGGGCCCGACTCCAGCACACCGAGCAGCGGCTGGTGACCGGGCATGACGCCGATGTCGCCGGACGTGGTGCGCGCGACGACCAGGGTGGCCTCGCCGGACCAGACCTGACGGTCGGCAGCGACCAGCTCGACATGCAGCTCAGCAGCCAAGGTTGGCTCCTCGGGTCACCACCCGGCGGTTTGGCCGGGTGTTGGTTACAAGTCTAGTGGGCGTGAATGAGGGGGCGGGACGTGCCCCGCCCCCTCACCTGTGAGTCATAGGACTCACTTAGAGCTCAGGGCTCAGGAGACGCCCAGCTCCTTGGCGTTGGCCTTGAGGTCCTCGATGCCACCGCAGAGGAAGAACGCCTGCTCCGGGAAGTGGTCGTAGTCGCCGTCGATGATCGCGTTGAACGCGGTGATCGACTCGTCCAGCGGTACGTCCGACCCGTCGACGCCGGTGAACTGCTTGGCGACGTGGGTGTTCTGGGACAGGAAGCGCTCCACGCGGCGGGCGCGGTGGACGACCAGCTTGTCCTCTTCGCCCAGCTCGTCGATACCGAGGATCGCGATGATGTCCTGAAGGTCCTTGTACTTCTGGAGGACCGTCTTGACACGCATGGCCGTGCTGTAGTGGTCCGCCGTGATGTAGCGGGGGTCCAGGATGCGGGACGTGGAGTCCAGCGGGTCCACGGCCGGGTAGATGCCCTTCTCGGAGATCGGACGGGACAGAACCGTCGTCGCGTCGAGGTGGGCGAACGTGGTGGCCGGGGCCGGGTCGGTCAGGTCGTCCGCGGGGACGTAGATCGCCTGCATCGAGGTGATCGAGTGACCACGGGTCGAGGTGATGCGCTCCTGGAGGAGACCCATCTCGTCGGCCAGGTTCGGCTGGTAGCCCACCGCGGAGGGCATACGGCCGAGCAGGGTCGAGACCTCGGAACCGGCCTGCGTGAAGCGGAAGATGTTGTCGATGAAGAACAGCACGTCCTGCTTCTGCACATCGCGGAAGTACTCCGCCATGGTCAGACCGGCCAGGGCCACGCGCAGACGGGTGCCCGGGGGCTCGTCCATCTGACCGAAGACCAGCGCGGTCTTGTCGATGACGCCCGACTCCGACATCTCCTCGATGAGGTCGTTGCCCTCACGAGTGCGCTCACCGACACCGGCGAACACGGAGACACCGTCGTGGTTGTTGGCGACGCGGTAGATCATCTCCTGGATGAGCACCGTCTTGCCGACGCCGGCACCGCCGAACAGGCCGATCTTTCCACCCTTGACGTACGGGGTGAGAAGGTCGATGACCTTGACGCCGGTCTCGAACATCTCGGTCTTCGACTCGAGCTCGTCGAAGCGCGGGGCCTTGCGGTGGATGGACCAGCGCTCGCCGTCGTACGTCTCGTCGGAGTTCAGTACCTCACCGAGGGTGTTGAACACCTTGCCCTTGGTGAAGTCGCCGACCGGGACGGTGATGCCCGTACCCGTGTCGGTGACCACGGCCTGGCGGACCAGACCGTCGGTGGGCTGCATCGAGATCGTGCGGACCAGGCCGTCACCCA
This sequence comes from Streptomyces sp. NPDC000878, assembly GCF_053599695.1. Classification (NCBI taxonomy): domain Bacteria; kingdom Bacillati; phylum Actinomycetota; class Actinomycetes; order Kitasatosporales; family Streptomycetaceae; genus Streptomyces; species Streptomyces sp. NPDC000878. Next base: position 13,186 of record NZ_JBSFMT010000008.1, read on the forward strand.
GGTGCTGGGCGACCTCCAGGGTCAGCGTCTTCTTCTCGCCGGCGAGGGCCGGGTCGGCCACCTCGACGTGAAGGGCGTTGTAGATCTCCGGCATGGCGTCGACGGGGAATTCCACGTCGACGACCGGGCCGATGACCCGGGCGACGCGGCCCGTGGCAACGGCCGTCTCAACTGTCGTCGTCATTACCTGTCACTCCCCGCGGTCGCGTCGGCCAGGGCTGCGGAGCCACCGACGATCTCGCTGATTTCCTGGGTGATTTCGGCCTGGCGGGCCGCGTTGGCAAGTCGGGAGAGGCTGGTGATCAGGTCTCCCGCGTTGTCGGTCGCCGACTTCATCGCGCGGCGCGTGGCGGCGTGCTTGGAGGCGGCCGACTGGAGCAGCGCGTTGTAGATACGGCTCTCGACGTACCGCGGCAGCAGGGCGTCCAGGACGTCCTCCGCCGACGGCTCGAAGTCGTACAGCGGAAGGATCTCGCCCTTGCCGGCCGACTCCTGCGCCACCTCGTCGAGGCGGAGCGGCAGCAGGCGGTTGTCGACCGCCGTCTGCGTCATCATCGAGACGAACTCGGTGTAGACGATGTGGAGTTCGTCCACGCCGCCGTCCGCCGTCTCCTTCTCGATGGCCTCGATGAGCGGACCCGCGACCTTCTTGGCGTCCGCGTACGTCGGCTGGTCGGTGAAGCCCGACCACGACTCCACGACCTTGCGCTCGCGGAAGTTGTAGTGGGCCAGACCGCGGCGGCCGACGATGTACGTGTCGACCTCCTTGCCCTCCGCCTCAAGGCGCGCCGTCAGCTGCTCGGCGGCCTTGATGGCGTTGGAATTGAAGGCGCCGGCCAGTCCGCGGTCGCTCGTGAGGAGCAGAACAGCGGACCGGGTCGGCGTCTCCGCCTCCGTGGTCAGCGGGTGCTTGGTGTTCGAACCGGTACCGACCGCCGTGACCGCGCGTGTCAGCTCGGTCGCGTACGGCGCGGAGGCCGCCACCTTGCGCTGCGCCTTGACGACGCGCGAGGCGGCGATCATCTCCATCGCCTTGGTGATCTTCTTGGTCGCGGTGACGGATCGGATGCGACGCTTGTAGACCCGGAGCTGGGCTCCCATGAGTCAGGTCCCTTCCGTCGTCACTTGGCCGCGGCGGCCGGGGCGTCTTCGCCGAGAAGCTTGCCGTCCGAGGTCTCGAACTGCTTCTTGAAGTCCGCGATGCCGTCCGCGATGGCGGTGAGGGTGTCGTCGGACATCTTGCCGCCCTCCTTGATGGAGGTCATGAGGCCCTGCTCCTTGCGGTGCAGGTACTCGAGCAGCTCCGTCTCGAAGCGGCGGATGTCCGCGACCGGGACCTCGTCCATCTTGCCGGTGGTGGCGGCCCAGACGGAGACGACCTGGTCCTCGGTGGCCATCGGCTGGTACTGCGGCTGCTTGAGCAGCTCGACCAGGCGCTGACCGCGCTCCAGCTGCGACTTCGACGCGGCGTCCAGGTCGGAACCGAAGGCGGCGAACGCCTCCAGCTCGCGGTACTGGGCGAGGTCGAGGCGCAGTCGGCCGGAGACCTGCTTCATCGCCTTGTGCTGCGCGGAACCACCGACTCGGGAGACGGAGATACCAACGTTCAGCGCGGGACGCTGACCGGCGTTGAACAGGTCCGACTCCAGGAAGCACTGGCCGTCGGTGATGGAGATGACGTTGGTCGGGATGAACGCCGAGACGTCGTTGGCCTTCGTCTCGACGATCGGCAGACCGGTCATCGAGCCGGCGCCCAGCTCGTCGGAGAGCTTCGCGCAGCGCTCCAGCAGACGGGAGTGCAGGTAGAAGACGTCACCCGGGTAGGCCTCACGGCCCGGCGGGCGGCGCAGCAGCAGCGACACGGCGCGGTAGGCGTCGGCCTGCTTCGAGAGGTCGTCGAAGATGATGAGGACGTGCTTGCCCTCGTACATCCACTGCTGACCGATGGCCGAACCGGTGTACGGCGCGAGGTACTTGAAGCCGGCCGGGTCGGACGCCGGGGCGGCGACGATGGTCGTGTACTCCAGCGCGCCGGCCTCTTCGAGGGCGCCACGCACGGAGGCGATGGTCGAGCCCTTCTGACCGATGGCGACGTAGACGCAGCGGACCTGCTTCTTCGGGTCGCCCGAGCGCCAGTTGTCACGCTGGTTGATGATCGTGTCGACGGCCAGGGCGGTCTTGCCGGTCTGGCGGTCACCGATGACCAGCTGACGCTGGCCACGGCCGATCGGGGTCATCGCGTCGACGGCCTTGTAGCCCGTCTCCATCGGCTCGTGCACCGACTTGCGCGCCATGACGCCCGGAGCCTGCAGCTCCAGGGCGCGACGACCGCTGGTCTCGATCTCGCCGAGGCCGTCGATCGGGTTGCCGAGCGGGTCGACCACGCGGCCGAGGTAGCCCTCGCCGACGGCCACGGACAGGACCTCGCCGGTACGGGTGACCGGCTGGCCCTCCTCGACGCCGCTGAACTCGCCGAGGATGACGGTACCGATCTCGCGCTCTTCGAGGTTGAGCGCGAGGCCGAGGGTGCCGTCCTCGAACTTCAGCAGTTCGTTGGCCATGGCCGAGGGGAGGCCCTCGACCTTCGCGATGCCGTCGCCGGCAAGGGTGACCGTACCGACCTCCTCGCGCGAGGCCGCGTCCGGCTTGTACGACTGGACAAAGTTCTCCAGCGCGTCCCGGATCTCCTCCGGCCGGATCGTGAGCTCCGCCATCTGGGTTCCCTGCTCTCCTTGTTGGGCCCGAAGTTTCACTTGGGGGGATGGGGACTCCCCCCAGTAAGAGGTGAATCCTCTGCACGGCCCAACCAGGGCCGTAGTCAAGTACGTACTACGAGTATTGAGTTGCTGCGTGCTGCGTGGCTGCCGGCGAGCTAGCTCGCCATGCGGCGGCCGGCGTCCTCGATGCGGTCCGCGATGCTGCCGTTGATGACCTCGTCGCCGACCAGCACCCGGATCCCGCCGAGGACCTCGGGGTCCACGTCGAGGTTAAGGTGCATCTGGCGGCCGTAGAGCTTCGCGAGGGCGGCGCCGAGGCGCTGCTTCTGCGGGTCGCTCAGCGGGACCGCGGAGGTGACGACGGCGACCATGCGGTCCCGGCGGTCGGCGGCGAGCTTGGACAGGGACTCGAGTCCCGCTTCCAGGCTACGTCCCCGCGGCGCGGTCACAAGGCGCGTCACCAGACGCTCGGTGGTGGCGACGGCCCGGCCTCCGAGCAGGCTGCGCAGCAGCTCGCTCTTGGCGCCGGTGGTCGCGGCACGGTCGGTCAGCGCGGCGCGCAGCTCGGTGTTCGAAGAGACGATCCGGCCGAACCGGAACAGCTCGTCCTCGACGTTGTCGAGCGTGCCCGCCTGCTGGGCGGCCGTGAGGTCGGCGAGGTCCGCCAGCTCCTCCAGCGCGTCCACCAGGTCACGCGAACGCGACCAGCGGGAGCGCACCATGCCGGCCACCAGGTCGGTGGTGGGCCCGCCGACCTGGCTGCCGAACAGACGCTGGGCCAGCTCGGCCTTGGACTCTCCGGACTGCGCCGGGTCGGTGAGGACCCGACGCAGCGACACCTCGCGGTGCAGCACCGCGGTGACCGCGGCCAGCTCCTCGGACAGCTTCTTCGCGTCGACGGACGTCGAGTCCGTCAGCGCGTCGAGACGCTCACGTGCGGCGGCGGCAGCCTCGCGACTGGCTCCGTGCACGCTCATCGAGTCGCCTCGGCCTTCTCCTCGAGGTCATCGAGGAAACGGTCGATCACACGGCTCTGCCGGGCGTGGTCCTCCAGGGACTCGCCGACGAGCTTGCCGGCCAGCTCGGTCGCGAGCTTGCCGACGTCCTGGCGGAGCGCGGACGAGGCGGCCTTGCGGTCGGCGTCGAGCTGGGAGTGACCGGTGGCGACGATCTCCTCGCGCTGCCGCTGGCCTTCCGCGCGCATCTCGGCGATGAGCGTGGCGCCCTGCTCCTGCGCCTCCTGGCGCAGTCGCGCGGCCTCGTGCCGGGCCTCGGCGAGCTGTGCCTTGTACTGCTCAAGGACGCTCTGGGCCTCGACCTTCATGGCGTCGGCCTCTTCGATGCCGCCTTCGATCGCCGCGCGACGCTCCTCCAGAACCTTGTTGATGTTCGGAAGCAGCTTCTTCCAGAAGAAGAAGAACACGATGGCGAAGGCGATGGTGCCGACGAGCAGTTCGGGGCCCGGAGGAATGAGCGGGCTCTGCTCCTCCTCGGCGGCGAACCGCACCAGGTTGTCGATCACGTCAGTGCCTTTCGTCGATACGTGTGAGGTAAGGGGTGGTTACTTACCGAACACGAACGGCATAACGATGCCGATGAGGGCGAGCGCCTCACAGAAGGCGAAGCCGAGGATCTGGTTGGCGCGGATCAGGCTGGCGGCTTCGGGCTGACGGGCGAGGGCCTGGGTGCCGTTGCCGAAGATGATGCCGACGCCGACGCCGGGGCCGATGGCGGCAAGGCCGTAGCCGATGGAACCGAGCGAACCGGAGACAGCGGCAAGGGTCTCAGTGGCAGCCATGCTGAATCTTCCTTCTGTTTCATGGACCGGCGGGGGTTGGCCACCGGACGCTTAGGGGCTTGCGGGAGGTGTGCTCAGTGGTGCTCGGCGAGAGCACCCTGAATGTACGAGCAGGCGAGGAGTACGAAGACGTACGCCTGGACCGCCTGCACGAAAAGCTCGAAGAGGATCATGACGATGGTCATCACGAACGAGACACCGGCCGCCGGGACCATCGCGCCGTTCAGCAGGTACCAGGAGGCGACCGTGAACATCACCAGCATCAGGTGGCCGGCGAACATGTTGGCGAACAGTCGGACCGCGTGCGTGAACGGCCTGACCAGCAGGTTCGAGAAGAACTCGATGACCATCACGAGCGGCAGCACCGGGCCGAGCGACTTGTCGTAGCCGGTGACGTTCTTGAAGAAGCCGACGAAGCCGTGCTTCTTGAAGGTCAGCGACACCCAGAGCACATAGACGATGCCGGCCAGCACCATCGGGAACGCGATGATCGACGACACCGGGAACTGTGCCAGCGGGATCACGGACCAGATGTTCATGATCCAGATGAAGAAGAACAGCGAGACCATCAGGGGGACGTACTTCTCCCCCTCCTTCTTGCCGAGCGTCTCGTAGACGATGCCGCGGCGTACGAAGTCGTAGCCGGCCTCGCCGATCATCTGCAGCTTGCCCGGAACCACCTTCGCCTTGCCGAAGGCAAGCGTGAAGAAGGTGATGACCAGGAGCGTGGTGATGAGCGCGAGCAGCATCACCTTGTTGAACTCGAACCCGCCGACCGTCGCGATCGGCTGGAAGAGGAACGAGTGCAGGCCCGGTGCCGGGAAGCCGCAGCCGTTGTCGGACATGATCCGACAGTTCCACTCAAAGGCGAGCTGGGTCTGGTCAGCACTCACCACGGGCTCCTTCGGCGTGACGCATGGGTACGGCAACCTCGTTGTGTCGGCGCGGCATGCAGCCGCGGGTCGGCACTGGACTGGTGAAACGGATGTGGGGGCGGCTTTGGGGCATCAAGCCTCGCGATTGAGCAGGCGTCAGCTCAGATGCCCGCGCCCGCGATGCCGCAGTTGGCACCGGACGATAGCAGGAGAACCCGACTGCCTTTATCCCGGCCCTACCCCTCACGACGCCGACCCGGACTTCTCGGACTTTTCAGTCTTCGACGAGTCCGGATCGATGTAGAAGATCTTGGCTTTCATGTGTGCGCGGGCCTGCGCCGCCATCCACACGACGGTCGACACGACCAGGGCAACCGCGAAGGCCTTCGGGTTGAAGGCGTCGGTGTCCTGGAACAGGCCCACGAAGATCAGCAACAGCAGCAACTGGGCGACATAGAGCATCAGCCCCATGGCCTGGAACAGGTGCGGGAGCGTTTTTGCCGTCCACTGCAACACGTAGAGCCCGATACCCATGAAGAGAATCGCGATGACCGTGCCGACCGCGGCGCCGAGTGCACCCTTGCCACCGGCGACCCCGGCGCTGACGGCGATGACGATCGCGCCGACAGCCGCTGTGGGGACAGCGGTGTGCAGAAGGTTCCGGGCGTCATTGGACGGCATGGCGGCAACTCCGCTTTCGCAGGGGGCGTGGGGTGTCGTCATGGACGAGCGTAGTCCTGGACGGAGAGTGGATACCTCACACCAATGGACCGTCGCACCACGGTCCTTCGGCTCTGTCCTGGGTTCTCGTGAACCGTATCACAAACTATTTGATGAGGTCTTTACCTGGATGGTGTGCTCGGTGTCACACATGAGAGTGAACCTGCGCGTCTGTGCAGAATCGGCGCCGTTTTGTCTGGTATTAGGGCGCTTCGCTCTCTCCGTCTCAAGCAAAGTGTTAGTCAGATTCTTACCTTGCGTCAGCGCGACGACCCGGCCTTACCCCGGTCCAGAAGCCGCGAACGAGAGCTGATCGCCGTCGCCCCGTTGACTCCGGAGACCCCGGCCCGCACGGGCGCGCGGTGTTGGTCCGCAGGCACGGAGGGGTCCGTGGGCTCGGACGGGACGGACGCGGCGGGCGCCGTCGCCTCCACCTCCGCGGTCCGGCCGCGCCGGTAACGCGGCGGCACGAAGCGCTCGGCCCAGCGCGGGGTGCGCGGGGTGAAGCGCGGCAGCAGCAGGAGTACGAGTCCGATCGCGCTCAGTGCCACGACACTGAGGACGATCCACATGGACGCGTTGTTGACCGAGTAGGACAGGGCGCCGAAGCCGATGAGCGCCGACCAGAAGTACATGATCAGGACGGCCCTGCTGTGCGAGTGGCCGACCTCCAGGAGCCGGTGGTGCAGATGCCCCCGGTCTGCCGCGAACGGCGACTGTCCGCGCCAGGTGCGCCGCACGATGGCCAGCACCAGGTCGGCGGCCGGGATCGCGATGATGGTGAGCGGCATCAGCAGCGGGATGTAGACCGGCACCATCTGGTGCACGGTCTCGCGCTCGGACCCGGAGAACAGGTTCATCGCGTCCGGGTCCATCTGCCCGGTGATGGAGATCGCGCCGGCTGCCAGCACCAGGCCGATGAGCATCGACCCGGAGTCGCCCATGAAGATCCGCGCGGGGTGCATGTTGTGCGGCAGGAAGCCGAGGCACATGCCCATCAGGATCACCGCGAACAGGGTGGCCGGGGCGGCGGCCTCGATGCCGTACGAGACCCAGATGCGGTAGGCGTAGAGGAAGAACGCGGCCGACGCGATGCACACCATGCCGGCCGCGAGGCCGTCCAGGCCGTCGACGAAGTTCACCGCGTTGATGGTGATGACGACGAGCGCGACCGTCAGCAGGGTGCCCTGCCACTGGGTCAGCGCGACGTTGCCGACGCCCGGGATCGGCAGCCACAGGATCGTCAGACCCTGCATGACCATCACACCGGCGGCGATCATCTGGCCGCCGAGCTTGATCAGGGCGTCGATCTCGAACTTGTCGTCGAGCACCCCGATCAGCCAGATGAGGGCGGCGCCGGAGAGCAGCGCCCTCGGCTCGTTCGACGTCTCGAAGACCTCGTGGAGGTTGGTGAGGTGGTCGGCGACCAGCAGTCCGGCGCACAGCCCGAAGAACATCGCGATCCCGCCGAGCCGCGGAGTGGGTTCCCGGTGCACGTCACGGGCCCTGATCTCCGGCATCGCTCCGGCCACGATCGCGAACTTCCGTACCGGCCCTGTCAGCAGATACGTCACCGCGGCCGTGATGCAGAGCGTCAGCAGGTATTCACGCACAGGCTTCCCCACAGGTCTCGCTGGCCATCCAGGCCCCACACCCTAGCGAGGGACGCATAAGGTTGGGGACTTCCGGGTAGCGACGATGGTTGCACGCGGGCCTGTGCACGAGGTGACGGTTACCCCTCACAGCCCGGGATACGGCGGAAATCTACCGGCCAGCTCCCGCACCTCTTCACGCGCCCCACCACTCTCCACAGCACCGCGCAGCACGCCCGCGAGCAGCACCGCGACCCGCGCCATCTCTGCCTCTCCCATCCCCTGCGTGGTCAGCGCCGCCGTCCCGAGCCGCAGTCCGCGGGCCTCCCCATGGGGCAACGCACAGCAGTCCAGAACCACTCCCGCGGCGGAAAGCAGCCCCCGCGCGGTACGTCCGTCCACTCCGAGCGGCCCCGGATCGACGGTGATCAGATGGGTGTCGGTCCCCCCGGTCGTGACCACGAACCCCTCGGCGGCCAGCCCCGCCGCCAGCACGCGCGCGTTGGCGACGACTTGATGGGCGTACGCCGTGAAGGCCGGGGTCGAAGCCTCGCCGAAGGCGACGGCCTTGGCGGCGATCGTGTGCATCTGCGCGCCCCCCTGCGTGAACGGGAAAACCGCCCGGTCGACCCGTTCCGCCAGCTCGGCGCCGCACAGCAGCATCCCGCCGCGCGGTCCGCGCAGCACCTTGTGGGTGGTGGCGCAGACGACATCGGCGTACGGCACGGGACTGGGCGCCGCTCCCCCGGCGACGAGCCCGATGGGGTGGGCCGCGTCGGCGATCAGATAGGCGCCCACCTCGTCGGCGATCTCGCGGAAGAGGGCGTAGTCGATGTGCCGCGGGTAGGCGATGGACCCGCAGACGACGGCTTTGGGCCGATGCGCATGGGCAAGCGTCCGCACCTGCTCGTAGTCGATGAGCCCGCTCTCCGCGTCCACGCCGTACGGCACGAAGTCGAACCAGCGCCCGGAGAAGTTGGCGGGCGACCCGTGCGTGAGGTGACCGCCGTAGGGCAGCCCGAGGGCGAGGACGGTGTCACCGGGGCGCAGGAGGGCGGCGTAGGCGGCCAGTACGGCCGAAGACCCCGAGTGGGACTGGACGTTGGCGTGTTCGGCGCCGAACAGCGCCCTGGCGCGCTCCACGGCGACGCGCTCGGCGACGTCGACGATCTCGCAGCCGCCGTGGTGCCGGGCGCCGGGATATCCCTCGGCGTACTTGTTGGCGAGCGGCGAGCCGAGGGCGGCCAGCACGGCGGGCGAGGTGAAGTTCTCGGCGGCGATCAGCTGAAGAGTCGTCGCCTGCCGCTCGGCCTCCCCGAGGATCACCTCGGCAAGCTCGGGGTCCTGCCGACGCAGCACATCGACAGGGGCATCGGCCTCAAGGGCACGGGTGACCGACATGGTGGGCTCCGTACGTCGACGGTGACGTACGTCCAATGTAGGCCGTAGCGCCCCAAAGGGGCGCGGGGAACTGCGCGACCGGCCACGACGGACCCGCAGCCGCAAAACGACACACAGGGGCAGGACAGTGGGCGATCAGGTCTTCGCAGGCACCCCGGTAAGCGCCGTCACCACCGGATCCAGCGCCTGCTGTATCTCGTCCCCGATCGACCGGAAGAACGTCAAAGGCGCCCCGTACGGGTCGTACACCTCGTCCGCCTCCGCCGTAGGCGCCAGCAGCCACCCGCGTAGCGCCGCCGCCGCGCGGACCAGCGCGCGGGCGCGTTCGATCATGCCGTCGTCCAGCGGCGGCAGCGTCGCCGGGTCGATCGCCTTCACCAGGCGGGTGAACTCCTTCAGCGTGAACGTGCGCAGACCCGCCGAGTGCCCCATGGAGATGACCTGCGCGCGATGGTCCCGCGTCGCCGTGAGCACCAGGTCCGCCCGGATCACGTGCTCGTCGAGCAGCTCACGCCCGGTGAACCCGGAGGGGTCCGCACCGAACTCCGCGAGGACCGCCTCCGCGTTGGCCTCCATGGGTGCGCCCTCGTGGCCCCACGTACCGGCGCTCTCCACGATCAGGCCGCCCCACAGCGGGTCGCCGAGCCGGTCCGCCAGGGCATGCCTGGTCAGCCGCTCGGTGATCGGTGAGCGGCATACGTTGCCGGTGCTGACATAAAGGATGCGGAAGGCGTCCCGCGAGGCCCCGTTCCAGTGCTGAGTCCCCGTGACCCCCGTACGCGTGCCTATGCCACGCCCCGCGTCAGGGGCTGTCAATTCGCCACCTCGAGGTCGGGGACCACCTTGCGCAGCTCATCGGCCGACAGCGCGCCCGCGCGCAGCAGGACCGGCACCTTGCCCGTGACGTCGACGATCGACGACGGGACGTTCCCGGGCGTGGGACCGCCGTCGAGGTAGACGGAGACGGAGTCGCCGAGCATCTCCTGGGCGGCGTCACAGTCCTCGGGCGCCGGATGGCCCGTCAGATTCGCCGACGATACGGCCATGGGGCCGACCTCGGTCAGCAGCTCGATGGCGACCGGGTGCAGCGGCATGCGTACGGCGACCGTGCCGCGGGTGTCCCCGAGGTCCCACTGGAGGGACGGCTGGTGCTTGGCGACGAGGGTGAGGGCGCCCGGCCAGAAGGCGTCGACGAGTTCCCAGGCCATCTCGGAGAAGTCCGTGACCAGGCCGTGCAGGGTGTTCGGGGAACCGATGAGAACGGGCGTGGGCATGCCACGGCCGCGGCCCTTGGCCTCCAGCAGGTCGTTGACGGCCTCGGAGGAGAACGCGTCGGCGCCGATGCCGTAGACCGTGTCGGTCGGGAGGACCACCAGCTCGCCGCGGCGGACGGCGGACGCGGCCTCGCGCAGACCGGTCGTGCGGTCGGTCGCGTCGTTGGTGTCGTATCGCCGAGCCATTTAGCGGGCCTCCTCGTACACGTACTGCTGGGGGTAGGAAGTCTGGGTGTCGCTCACGGCATGGCCCTGCGGGCGGTCGCGAAGCGCGGGCGGTTGTTGAGGTCCGGGTGGTCGGCCGCGTCGGCCCAGCCCCGTTCCTCGGTGAAGATCCACGGCACCTGGCCGCCCTGGGTGTCCGCGTGCTCGACGACGACGACGCCGCCGGGGCGCAGCAGACGGTGGGCGGTGCGTTCCAGGCCCCGGATGAGGTCGAGGCCGTCCTCGCCCGAGAACAGGGCGAGTTCGGGATCGTGGTCCCGGGCCTCGGGAGCGACGTACTCCCACTCCGTGAGCGGGATGTAGGGCGGGTTGGAGATGACCAGGTCGACCTGGCCGTCGAGGTCCTGGAAGGCGTCCAGGGCGTTGCCCTGCCGCAGGTCGACCCTGGACCCCTCCATGTTCTTGCGGGTCCACGCCAGGGCGTCCTCGGACAGCTCCACGGCGTGGACGCGGGAGCGCGGGACCTCCTGGGCGAGGGCGAGCGCGATGGCGCCGGAGCCGGTGCACAGGTCGACGATCAGCGGCTCGACGACGTCCATCGCGCGGACGGCGTCTATGGCCCAGCCGACGACCGACTCGGTCTCGGGGCGCGGTACGAACACGCCGGGCCCGACCTGGAGTTCCAGGTACCGGAAGAAGGCCCGCCCGGTGATGTGCTGGAGCGGCTCACGGGCCTCGCGGCGCGCGATGACCTCCCAGTAGCGGGCGTCGAAGTCGGTGTCCTGGACGGTGTGCAGCGTGCCCCGCTTCACGCCGTGCACGAACGCGGCGAGTTCCTCCGCGTCGTTGCGCGGCGAGGGCACGCCGGCGTCGGCCAGCCGCTGGGTGGCCTGGGCCACCTCGGCGAGCAGCAAGCTGCGGGGGCTCGGGGGCCGTCCCCCAATGTTCTGCTGCACGCTGGTCCTCCGGTACTTGTCACTCGTACGGGGCTCGTACGGGGCTTACGCTGCCGCGAGCTTCGCTGCGGAGTCCGCGTCGACACAGGCTTGGATGACGGCGTCGAGGTCGCCGTCGAGGACCTGGTCAAGGTTGTAGGCCTTGAAGCCGACGCGGTGGTCCGAGAGGCGATTCTCCGGGAAGTTGTACGTACGGATCTTCTCGGAGCGGTCGACGGTGCGGACCTGGCTGCGGCGGGCGTCGGCGGCCTCCTTCTCCGCTTCCTCCACGGCTGCCGCGAGGAGCCTGGAGCGCAGGATACGCATCGCCTGCTCCTTGTTCTGCAGCTGGCTCTTCTCGTTCTGGCAGGAAGCGACGACTCCGGTGGGAATGTGCGTGATGCGCACGGCGGAGTCGGTCGTGTTGACGGACTGCCCGCCGGGTCCTGAGGACCGGTACACGTCGATGCGGAGGTCGTTCGGGTTGATCTCGACGTCGACCTCTTCCGCCTCGGGGGTCACGAGGACACCGGCGGCGGAGGTGTGGATACGGCCCTGGGACTCGGTCGCGGGCACCCGCTGTACGCGGTGCACGCCGCCCTCGTACTTCAGCCGGGCCCAGACGCCCTGGCCGGGCTCGGTGGCGCCCTGGCCGCCCTTGGTCTTCACGGCGACCTGGACGTCCTTGTAGCCGCCCAGCTCGGACTCGGTGGCGTCGATGATCTCGGTCTTCCAGCCGACGCGCTCCGCGTACCGCAGATACATCCGCAGGAGGTCACCGGCGAACAGGGCCGACTCGTCGCCGCCCGCGCCCGCCTTGACCTCCAGGATCACGTCCTTGTCGTCGTTGGGGTCCCGGGGAACGAGCAGCAGGCGCAGCTTCTCGGTCAGCTCCTCGCGCTGCTTCTCCAGTTCCTTGACCTCGGCGGCGAAGTCGGGGTCGTCGACGGCGAACTCCTTCGCCGTGCCGATGTCGTCCCCGGTCTGCTTCCAGGAGCGGTAGGTCGCGACGATCGGGGTCAGCTCGGCGTAGCGCTTGTTGAGCTTGCGCGCGTTGGCCTGGTCGGCGTGGACCGACGGGTCGGCGAGCTTCTTCTCCAGGTCGGCGTGCTCGGTGAGCAGATCCTCGACGGCCTCGAACATGGGGGCTCCTGAAAACGTGTGGTGCGTGGGGGAAGGCGGGCGACCAAAAACGCCGGTCCAGGTACGCCCCGGAGGGCGACCGTGGACCGGCGCTGGTGCCTCGCTACTTCTTGGAGCCGGCAGCGGCCTTGCCGAAGCGGGCCTCGAAGCGGGCCACGCGGCCACCGGTGTCGAGGATCTTCTGCTTGCCCGTGTAGAACGGGTGGCACTCGGAGCAGACCTCGGCGCGGATGTTGCCGCTCGTGATCGTGCTGCGGGTGGTGAACGACGCGCCACAGGTGCAGCTGACCTGGGTCTCGACGTACTCGGGGTGGACTTCGCGCTTCAAGGGGTTCTCCTAGGTTCGGGAGGGCGCCGGGTCGCCTCCGCGGGATGCGGGTGCGTGAACCGGGGCCGACGTACCAGTCTGCCAGGACTGGGCGCATCCCCCAAAACCGGGGGTTGCCCTTGAGTATTCCCTGCGGGTGCGTTGTGGCTTGTCGCGCAGTTCCCCGCGCCCCTGAAGGCAGGGGCTTCGCCCACTGCCTTCATCAGCTGACTACGCCTGCCGCGTCGCCCTTTGCCGTGCCCTTTGTTGCGGCTGCCGGGATGGGCTTGTCGGCCTTCAGGGCCTTCCAGACCAACTGAGCCTTGGTCTTGTCGACTATGACCCTGTTGGGGTTCGCCGGGTCGTACTCCACCGGCATCGTGATCATGGTCATGTGGGAGGAGCTGATGCTCTTCAGGCCTGTGGCGAAGGACGTCAGGGAGCGGACCGAGCCCAGGTCGGAGTCGGTGGTGACCGCCTTCGTGGCCGTGTCCGCCAGGTCGAAGAGCTTCTTGGGGTTCGTCAGGACTCCTACGTCCTTGATCTGGTCGACCAGGGCCTTGATGAACGCCTGCTGGAGCTGGATGCGGCCCAGGTCGGAGCCGTCGCCGACGCCGTGGCGGGTGCGGACCAGGCCGAGGGCCTGCTTGCCGTTCAGCTTGTGCGTGCCGGCCTTCAGGTTCAGGTGGCTGTCGGAGTCCTTGATGTCCTTCGTCGTGGTGATCTCCACGCCGCCCAGCTCGTCGACGAGCTTCTGGAAGCCGGTGAAGTCGACCTCGATGTAGTGGTCCATCCGGATCCCGGTGAGCGACTCGACGGTCTTCACCGCGCAGGCGGCGCCCCCCGTGGAGTACGCGGAGTTGAACATCACGCCGGTCGCCGCGTCGCGCGTGACGCCCTTGGCGTCGGTGCACGCGGGCCGGTCGACGATGGTGTCCCGGGGGATGGAGACGACACTGGCCTTCTTGTGACCCTCGTACACGTGGACGATCATCGCGGTGTCCGAGCGGGCGCTGCCGTCGTCCGTGCCGCCGCCGAGCTTCTTGTTGGCGCCGGAGCGGGTGTCGGAGCCCAGGACCAGGATGTCCTCGGAGCCGTTGTCGACGTTGGTGGGGCGGTCGGTGCCGAGGACCTGGTTGATGTCGACGCTCTTGATGTTGCCGTTGAGCTTGAAGTACACGTAACCGAGTCCGGTGCCGCCGAGCACGACGATGGCCGCGGCGATCCAGGCGGTGATGAGCAGCGCCCTGGAGTGCTTGCCTCGGGGCTTGCGGCGGCTGCCCCGCTTCGCCGGCTTCGCTGGATCAAGCGGATTGCTCTCGGCGGACATGTGCTTCCCTCGGTCTCGTCCCGGTCGGTTACCCCCTGCTTTCAGGGCCAGTCATGGTTCCGTCGTACCCGGTCAGTCAGACGGTCATTACGGAAAAAGGGTTGCACAACGAACTGTGCCCTTCGCGTGGTGCGAAGGGCACAGTGTGTGACCGAACGGGCGGGGGTTCTCCGCGGGAAGCTCCTGGAGAACCCCGTTCACCTGCGGGTTAGCTGATGATGTCCCACTGCTTGTAGTCGGTGCCGACGGACTTCGGTGTGCCGAAGATCTCGCTCGTGCCCTTGCCGGTGCCCGGGTAGAGGTACATCACTCCGGCGGGCGTACGGGCCAGGAAGTCGGCCTTTCCGTCGCCGGTCACGTCGCCGGGGGTGACCAGGGTGTTGAAGCCGCTCCAGGTGCGCACCTTGACCCGGGGCACGAAGGCCTGGGAGCCGGTCTTGCCGTTGCCCTTGAGGAGGTAGCCGACTCCGCCGGTCTTGGTGCGGGCCAGCAGGTCGGCCTTGCCGTCGCCGGTGAAGTCGCCGTGGCCGACGATCGAGCTGTACTGGTTCCAGCCGGTGGAGACCTTGGACGGCGACCCGAAGGTGCCGTTGCCGTTGCCCGGGTAGATCCACAGGGCGCCCGCGGAGTCGACCGAGAGGACGTCGGGCTTGTAGTCGCCGGTGACGTCGCCCGGGGTGATGATCCGGGTGCGGGACTTCCAGTTGGCGAAGATCTGCTTCGTGTCCCAGGCCTCGGTGTCGGGCACGTAGTGCATCCAGTAGACGGCGCCGTTGGAGCTGTCGCGGATCACCAGGTCCTGGTAGTCGTCCCGGTTCAGGTCGGTCTGCAGGACGACGTTGACGCCGTCCCAGTTGCCCCAGGGGTCGCTCGGGCCGAAGCTCGTGCCCTTGGAGTCCTTGGAGTAGCCGACCTTGGTGGAGGCGCGGCGCAGCCAGAGGTCGGCCATCTGGTCACCGCTGAGGTTCGCGTCCTCGACGCGCGGGTACACGGCGCCGACGTACGAGGTGACCTTCGAGAAGACGCTGTAGGCGCCCTCCTCGACACAGTCCGTCACACCCCACGAGACGACACCGACGACCTTGCCGGCGACCACGAGCGGACCGCCGGAGTCGCCGTTGCAGGCGGTGGTGGTGCCGGTGTCGCTGCCGGTGGCGGGCGTGCCCGCGCAGACCATGTGGCCCTTGACGAAGTCGCTGCCGTAGGCGCCCGTGCAGGTGGCGTCGGACTGGATGGGCAGCGTGGCCGTCTTCAGCGTCTCGGAGACGTCCTGGGTGGTGGAGCTGGTGCGCCCCCAGCCGTAGACCTTGGCGTTGGTGAGCGCCTTGTAGGAGGCGGTGTCACCGGCCGTCGTCATCCGGATCGGCGCGGCCTTGACGGGGTACGCGAGCGTCAGGACGGCGATGTCGTTGTCGAACGTCGTCGAGCTGTACGACGGGTTGTTCCACTGGCGCCAGACGCCGGAGACGGTCCCGTCCGTGTTCCCGTCGTCGTCCGGAAGGGTCGCGGTACCGGTGACGACGGTGCCGTTGGCCTTCCAGTTGTAGTTCTTGACGCAGTGCGCGGCGGTGAGGATCTTCGTCGGCGCGATGACGGCGCCGCCGCAGAAGAACCCGATGTCGTCGCCGGTCGCGTCCGTGCCCTTGTCGTCGTAGTACCAGAGCTGGGCCATGTACGGCGCCGCCGAGATGGTGGTCGTCGAACCACCGATGATCTTCGCGTCCTTGGTGCCGGCGACGGTGCCGGCGGTCAGCGCCGACTTCTTCGTCGTGACGCCCGGGATGTCGTCTCCGGCGACCGCGCCCGCGATGCGCTGCTCCAGCTCGGCCGTGCTGGGCACCGCGCTGCGGCTCAGGTCGGCGGTGGGCTGCGGCAGGGCGGTGGCGGCGTTCGCGGACGACATCATCAGGGCGCCGGTGACCGCGGCGGCGAGGCCGGCGGCCACGATGGGCACGGCGATCCGTACACGGCGTCTGTGGCGGCCTTCACCGGACAGAGATATACCCACTCAAGTCCCCCCTAGGGATCGTCTGTTCGTTCGGGCACACCACGAGAACCGGCCCGAAGAGCGCGATCGTACACCTGTCCCAAACACCACAAAGGGCCACCCCTGGAACAGGAGGTGGCCCTTTATGGACTGCTTGCCGACCGTTTACCGATCGTCAGTCGTTCCGCTTACCGACCGTCAGTCGTTGCCGTTGCCCGGCGTCGTCTTCTGGATCTGCATCAGGAACTCGGCGTTCGACTTCGTCTGCTTCATCTTGTCGAGGAGCAGCTCGACCGCCTGCTGCTGGTCGAGCGCGTGCAGCACCCGGCGCAGCTTCCAGACGACCCCGAGCTCGTCGGGGGCAAGCAGGATCTCTTCCTTACGGGTACCGGACGCGTCGACGTCCACCGCCGGGAAGATGCGCTTGTCGGCGAGCTTCCGGTCGAGCTTCAGCTCGGCGTTGCCGGTGCCCTTGAACTCCTCGAAGATGACCTCGTCCATGCGGGACCCGGTGTCCACCAGCGCGGTGGCGAGGATGGTCAGCGAGCCGCCGTCCTCGATGTTGCGGGCCGCACCGAAGAAGCGCTTCGGCGGGTACAGGGCGGTCGAGTCGACACCACCGGACAGGATGCGGCCGGAGGCCGGGGCGGCGAGGTTGTACGCACGGCCCAGACGCGTGATCGAGTCGAGCAGGACGACGACGTCGTGGCCCAGTTCCACCAGTCGCTTGGCGCGCTCGATGGCCAGCTCGGCGACCGTGGTGTGGTCTTCGGCCGGGCGGTCGAAGGTCGAGGAGATGACCTCGCCCTTCACCGACCGCTGCATGTCGGTGACCTCTTCCGGACGCTCGTCGACCAGGACGACCATCAGGTGGCACTCGGGGTTGTTGATGGTGATCGCGTTGGCGATCGCCTGCAGGATCATGGTCTTGCCGGTCTTCGGCGGGGCCACGATCAGACCGCGCTGGCCCTTACCGATCGGCGCGACGAGGTCGATGATGCGGGTGGTGAGGATGCCCGGGTCCGTCTCCAGACGGAGGCGGTCCTGCGGGTACAGCGGGGTCAGCTTGTTGAACTCGGGGCGCCCGCGACCGGAGTCGGGGGCCATGCCGTTGGTCGAGTCCAGGCGCACCAGCGCGTTGAACTTCTCGCGGCGCTCCCCTTCCTTCGGCTGACGGACCGCGCCGGTGACGTGGTCGCCCTTGCGCAGGCCGTTCTTGCGGACCTGGGCGAGGGAGACGTACACGTCGTTGGGGCCCGGCAGGTAGCCCGACGTACGGATGAAGGCGTAGTTGTCGAGGATGTCCAGGATGCCCGCGACGGGGATCAGGACGTCGTCGTCGGCGACCTGCGGCTCGTTCGGGCCGAACTCCTCGCGCCCGCGCCGGCCCCGGCGGTCCCGGTAACGGCCACGACGGCCGCGGCGTCCGCCGTCGAAGTCGTCGTCGTCCTGGGGGCCGTTGTCGCGCGGCCCGTTGTCACGCGGCCCGCTGTCGCGCTGGTCGCGCTGCTGGCGGTCCTGGCGCTCGGCACGGTCCTGGCGGCCCGGACGGCCGTCGCTCTGCTGGCCGCCCTGGCCCTGCTGGGTACCGCGCTGCTGGGCACCGCCCTGCTGCTCGTCGCCCTTGCTGCCCCGGCGGTCGCGGTCCCGGCCGCGGTCACCGCGGTCACCGCGCTCCCGGCGGTCGCGGCGGCCCTGGCGGCCGTCGCCGTCACCGGCGTCGGCCTGCGGCTGCGCGACCGGCGTCTCGGCCTTCGGCTCGTTCCTCACCTCGGCGACAACCGTCTCGGGGCTGCCGGCCTCGGCGGTGGCACGACGCCGACCACGCCCGGCCGGGGCGTCGTCGCTGGCGGGCTGACCGGGGATCTCGATCTGCTGCTGCGCCACGGCCTTCTCGGCGGGCGCCTCGACCTGCACGGCCGTCTTCTTCTCCACGGCGGCGGGCGCGGCGTCCTCGCCCGTGCGGGCCTTGGAGGTGGCGCGGCGCTTCGGCTTGGCCTCGGCGGCGTCCCCGGCGGGGGAGGCGGCCTTGGAGGTCCCGCCTCCGGCCTGCGCCTCCTTGATGACCTCGATCAGCTGGCTCTTGCGCATCCGCGCAGTGCCCTTGATGCCGAGGCCGGATGCGACCTGCTGCAGCTCGGCCAGCACCATGCCGTCGAGGCCGGTACCGCGGCGCCGCCGGGAGCCGGCACCCGTGGCAGGCGCGGAGGCGTCCGTGGAGGGCGCGGCAGCGGTCTCCTCGACACGTGCGCCCATCAGATCGGTGGTGTCGCTCACGAAGGGTCCTTCCCTGGAGCGGACGTCGGCCTGTCTGGCACGGCGACCGGTTGTGCTGTCCGGCTGCGGTCCTTCATGAGTGGACCGTGCCGGGGCGGTGGTCCGCCGAAGCGGCGGAAGAGGTTTCTGGTGATGGCGTTTCCCAAAGCCATGACACTGAGTGTCCGTGTCAGGCGGCTTGGTCACACCGGTTCCGGAGCGTGTCCTGAATGCCGCTCAGCGCCTGCACACGACGAATGGAACGCCGCATGAAACACAGAATGGCTTGGGGGGCTCCCGGAAGAATGTCTGTCCCGGACGGGGACACAAAGCACCTCGCCATGGTGGGGTCGGGTGCAGACTTGAGGTTAACACTACCGGATCCAACAAACATTCCCCCTCTCCAAATCCGGCAACCGTATGTAGTTGAATGTCACAGCGTCGAATGCCGCAGCGTTCGCTGTGGCCGCCTGAGCTGCGACCGCGTTCGCTGTGGCCTTCTTCGACGTCGCCCCGTTGATGTCTCCGCCTAACTCTCGCCGGGTGCCGCGAGCGGCATGACACTCGCGCCCCGGGCGTCGAGTCCGAGCCGGTTGGCGGCCCAGCCCTCGCCCGCCAGCCGGGAGACCTTGTCGGCCGTGGCCTCGTCGGCCAGCGCCAGCACCGTGGGCCCGGCGCCGGAGATCACCGCGGGGATGCCGTCGGCCCGCAGCCGCTCCACCAGCGCCGCGCTCTCCGGCATGGCGGGGGCGCGGTAGTCCTGGTGCAGCCGGTCCTCGGTGGCCGGCAGCAGAAGCTCAGGACGCCTGGTCAGCGCCTCGACGAGCAGGGCGGCGCGCCCCGCGTTGGTCGCGGCGTCGACGTGCGGGACGGTGCGCGGCAGGAGACCGCGCGCGGTCTCGGTCAGCACCGGCTTCCCCGGCACGAAAACCACCGGAACGACGGAACGGTGGGGCTCCATCCTGATCGCCCGGGCGGCTCCGGCCTCCATCCAGGAGAGCGTGAACCCGCCGAGCAGACAGGCGGCGACATTGTCGGGGTGCCCCTCGATCTCGGTGGCGAGTTCGAGCAGCGCCTCGTCGTCGAGCCGGTTGTCGCCGCCTATGGTGACGGCCCGCGCGGCGACGATGCCGGCGCAGATGGCGGCCGAGGAGGACCCGAGTCCCCGCCCGTGCGGAATGCGGTTGGCGCACACGATCTCCAGGCCGCGCGGCTGTCCGCCGAGCAGGTCGAAGGCGGTGCGCAGGGACCGTACGAGGAGGTGGTTCTCGTCTCGCGGGAGGGTCTCGCTGCCCTCACCCGCGATGTCGATGTGCAGCCCGGAGTCGGCCACCCGGACGACCACGTCGTCGTACAACCCCAGCGACAGGCCCAGGGCGTCGAAGCCCGGACCGAGATTGGCGCTGGTGGCGGGGACGCGCACCCGGACGGCGGCGGCGCGGAACGCTGGACCGGCCATCGCTCGATGACTCTCCTTGAGCTGCGAGGTTGTCGAAAGTTGTCGAGGTTGTCGAAGACATTCGATACGGCACTGACATACGGCACTGACAGGACGACAACAGGCGGCCGAAGACGACTGAAGCCGATGTAAAACGGCTGAAGACGTACATGAAGACCCTCAGGCCGCTGGGACGACGCGGCGCCGTGCCATGTGCCGGGGCATATGCGGCGGGCGGGTTCACCCCAGCTTATCGAAGGAAGGTTCTGTGGCGACATAGGGCGCACAGGAGGCGCACGATGCGTGTCGCAAGCCCCCTGTGCACCCGCCGTAGGGAGTACGTGGGAGTATCCCGGTTCGGGTGGTCAGTACCCGGTCTACGCGAGTCCCAGTCGCTCGGCGGCGGTCGCGGCGTCCACCGGCACGACGACCGGCTTCGGTGCGCCCTCGGTGGCCCAGCCCGGGTCCTTCAGGCCGTTGCCGGTGACCGTGCAGACGATCGTCTGGCCCGGGTCGACCTTGCCCTGCTCGGCCAGCTTCAGCAGACCGGCGACGGACGCGGCGGACGCCGGCTCGACGAAAACACCCTCCTGCGCGGCCAACAGCCGGTAGGCGCGCAGGATCTCACGGTCCGTCACCTCGTCGATGAGGCCGCCCGAGTCGTCGCGCGCGGCCAGCGCCTGCTTCCAGGAGGCAGGGTTGCCGATCCGGATCGCGGTGGCGAGCGTCGAGGGGTCCTTGACGATCTCGCCGCGCACGATCGGGGCACTGCCGGCCGCCTGGAACCCCCACATGCGCGGGGTGCGCCGGGCGATGCCGTCGGCGGCGTACTCGGTGTAGCCCTTCCAGTACGCGGTGATGTTGCCCGCGTTGCCGACCGGCAGGACATGGATGTCGGGCGCGTCGCCGAGCATGTCGACGATCTCGAAGGCGGCCGTCTTCTGTCCCTCGATACGCACCGGGTTGACCGAATTCACCAGCGCCACAGGGTAGTTGTCGCTCAGTGCCCGGGCGAGGGTGAGGCAGTCGTCAAAGTTGCCGTCGACCTGGAGGATCTTGGCGCCGTGCACGAGCGCCTGCCCCATCTTGCCGAGGGCGATCTTGCCCTGCGGCACGAGAACGGCCGAGACCATCCCCGCGCGCACGGCGTAGGCGGCGGCGGAGGCAGAGGTGTTGCCCGTGGAGGCACAGATAACAGCCTTGGCCCCCTCCTCCTTCGCGCGCGTGATGGCCATGGTCATACCGCGGTCCTTGAAGGACCCGGTCGGGTTGGCGCCCTCCACCTTGAGGTGGACCTCGCAGCCCGTGCGCTCGGAGAGCACCTGCGCGGGGACGAGAGGCGTGCCGCCCTCGCGGAGCGTCACGACCGGCGTGCTGTCGGAGACGGGCAGCCGGTCCCGGTACTCCTCGATGATTCCGCGCCACTGGTGGGTCATTGCTGGTTACTCTCCTTCAACCCGCATGATGCTGGCGACACCCCGCACGGTGTCGAGCTTGCGCAACGCCTCGACGGTTCCGCCCAGGGCGGCGTCGGACGCACGATGGGTGACGACGACGAGGGATGCCTCGCCGTCCTTGCCCGTCTGCCGAACCGTATCGATGGAAACCCCGTGCTCGGCGAACACGGTGGCCACCTGGGCGAGAACACCCGGTTTGTCGGCGACGTCGAGGCTGATGTGGTAGCGCGTGACGACATCGCCCATGCCCGACACGGGCAGCGCGGCGTACGCCGACTCGCCCGGCCCGGTCGTCCCGCTGAGCCGGTTGCGGCACACGGCGACGAGGTCGCCGAGCACGGCGGACGCGGTCGGCGCACCGCCGGCACCGGGCCCGTAGAACATCAGCTGTCCGGAGGCGTCCGACTCGACGAACACGGCGTTGTACGCACCGCGCACGGAGGCCAGCGGGTGCGTCAGCGGAATCATGGCCGGATGCACACGCGCGGTGACGGACTGGCCGTCCCCGGCCCGCTCGCAGATGGCGAGCAGCTTGATGGTGCAGCCCATGTTCCTGGCGGAGGCGAAGTCGGAGGCGGTGACCTCGGTCATGCCCTCGCGGTAGACGTCGTCCAGCCGCACGCGCGTGTGGAAGGCGATTCCGGCGAGGATGGCGGCCTTGGCGGCGGCGTCGAACCCCTCGACATCGGCGGTGGGGTCGGCCTCGGCGTACCCCAGGGCGGTGGCCTCGTCGAGGGCTTCCTGATACCCCGCCCCAGTGGAATCCATCTTGTCGAGGATGAAGTTAGTAGTGCCATTGACGATCCCGAGCACGCGATTCACCTTGTCCCCGGCGAGGGACTCGCGCAGCGGCCGGATCAGCGGGATGGCACCGGCGACGGCGGCCTCGTAGTACAGGTCGGCGTCGTGGTCCTCGGCGGCGGCGTGCAGGGCGGCGCCGTCCTGGGCGAGGAGGGCCTTGTTGGCGGAGACGACCGACGCCCCGTACTCGAAGGCGGTGGTGATGAGGGCGCGCGCGGGCTCGATACCCCCGATGACCTCGACGACGACGTCGATGTCACCGCGTTTGACGAGGGCGGTGGCGTCGGTGGTGACGAGGGCGGGGTCGATGCCTTCACGCACCTTGGAGGGCCGCCGCACGGCAACACCGGCAAGCTCGACAGGAGCGCCGATGCGCGCGGCGAGATCGTCGGCGTGCGTCGTCATGATGCGCGCCACCTCTGAGCCGACAACCCCACAGCCCAGCAGCGCCACCTTCAGCGGACGCGTACGCATCATCCGACCTCGTTTCCTCATACCGTCTAGGTTCGACAAGTCTCACTCACCGGACTGAAGTTTCTATCCATCGTCCGGATCGTGAGATGTTTATTTCGTTTTCCGAGCGGCGGAAGACAGGAGATCTTCCGCCGCGCGATGTGTGGCGGGCTGTCGCCGCCTTATCCCACGTCGAGACGCAGAAGATCCTCCTCGGTCTCCCGTCGAACAATCACACGAGCCTCCCCGCTACGCACGGCGACAACGGGCGGCCGAAGGGCGTGGTTGTAGTTGCTGGCCATGGACCGGCAGTACGCACCGGTCGCCGGCACCGCGATGAGGTCACCCGGTGCCAGGTCGGCGGGCAGGAAGGCGTCCTTGACGACGATGTCCCCGCTCTCGCAGTGCTTGCCGACGACCCGCACGAGCATGGGCGCGGCCTCGGAGGTCCGGGAGACAAGAGCGACGCTGTACTCGGCGTCGTACAGCGCGGTCCGGATGTTGTCGGACATCCCGCCGTCGACGGAGACGTAGGTGCGCAGGTTTTCGAGCGGCTTGATGGTGCCGACCTCGTAGAGGGTGAAGGCGGTGGGCCCGACGATGGCACGCCCGGGTTCGACGGAGATACGAGGGGTGCTGAGCCTGGCGGCTTCACACTCCCGGCTGACGATCTCTGTCAGAGCCTTGGCGATCTCGTGGGGCTCACGGGGGTCGTCGTCGCTGGTGTAGGCGATCCCGAGCCCACCCCCAAGATCAATCTCGGGCAGCTCGACCCCGTGCTCGTCACGAATGTCCTTGAGCAGCCCGACAACGCGATGCGCGGCGACCTCGAACCCGGACATGTCGAAAATCTGCGACCCGATGTGGCTGTGAATACCGATCAACTCAAGCCCATCGAGCTGAAGGGCCCGCCGCACGGCCTCGGCGGCCTGCCCACCGGCAAGCGGAATCCCGAACTTCTGGTCTTCGTGTGCGGTGGCGATGAACTCGTGGGTGTGCGCCTCGACCCCCACGGTGATACGGATCTGCACGCGCTGCCGCTTACCGAGGGACTGCGCGACATGCGCGACCCGGACGATCTCCTGGAAGGAGTCGAGCACGATCCGCCCGACACCGGCACGAATGGCGGTCTCGATCTCGTCGACGGACTTGTTGTTGCCGTGGAAGGCGATGCGATCGGCGGGCATACCGGCGGAGAGAGCGGTGGTCAGCTCACCTCCCGAGCAAACATCAAGGTTGAGCCCTTCGTCATGCAACCACCGCACAACAGCACGCGAGAGGAACGCCTTACCGGCGTAGAAGACGTCGGCGTCGGCTCCGAAGGCGGTACGCCAGGCGCGGGCACGCTCGCGGAAGTCGGTCTCGTCGAGGAAATAGGCCGGGGTACCGAACTCCTCGGCAAGCGTCGTGACCTCGACCCCTCCCACAGTGACGACACCGTCGGGGGTACGGGTGACGGTGGACGCCCAGACCTTCGGGTCCAGGGCGTTGAGGTCGGCGGGCGGCGCGGAGGGGTGCCCCTCGGGCAGCACATCGGCGTGACGGGGCCCGGCGGGATGTGCGGAACGGCTCATGGCTGTGCGGCTTCCTCAGAGGTGTCAAGACATGTCAGAGGTATGGCAAGAGGCATGTCAAAGGTATTCGGGTGCGTCGATGCCGAGCAGGGACAAGCCGCCGGCCAGCACCGTCCCGGCGGCTTCGGCGAGCGCGAGCCGGGCCCGGTGGGCGGCCGAGGGTTTCTCGTCGCCGAGCGGCAGCACGGTGGGCAAGAAGGCGAGCGTGGCATCGGCAACGGTGACGAGATGCCGGGCGAGCCGGTCCGGGGCGCGGTGGGTGGCGGCGCCGAGGAGGAGACGGGGGTGGTCGGCGAGGGGGGTGAGGAGAGCAGGGGGGGCTGCCGGGGGGGCTGCCGGTAGGTCGGTGAGGTCACCGGGGTACGCGGGGACGCCGAGGTCGGCGGCGTTGCGGCCGAGGAGCTGGGGCGGTACGGAGGTGAGGTCACCCGGGTGCACGGTGAAGCCGAGGTCGGCGGCATTGCGGCCGAGGGCGCGGGTACGGGCGTAGGCGTACCGCACCCGGAAGAGGGGGTTGCTCTCCCGCTGGACCAGGTGCTCGGCGCCGATACGGGGCCGGTCGTGGGGCGCGGGGTGGAGGAGGGCCCAGCGGGCGGCGTCGGGGCCGAGGGGGGTGGGGTCGCGGGGGGCTGGGGGGAGGGTGCGGAGGTCGAGGACGTCGACGTCGACGTCATGAGCGGCGCTCTGTTCACCGGTGCCACGATGGATGTGCACCCGGCCGCCTTGGGTGGCGACGATGCGTACGACGGCGTCGGCGATGACATCAGCGCGGGCCTCGTACGCGCCGGGCAGGCGCACGCCGAGCACCTGCCCGGCGAGAGCGTCACTGTGCCCGTACCGCAGACCCTGGCTGAGAATCTCGCGTACGAGGGCGGCGGGGGCTGCGCTGTCGAGGCTGATGTTGAGGAACCCGGGCCCGGTGATCTCGACGTCGCGGACACCGGGGGCGACGCTGATCCGCTCGCGCAGCACTTCGGCGACGTAGCGGGGGGTGCGTCCGGCGGGCCGGGCCAGCTGCAGCGCGATGTTCGTGGCGTAGTCCCCGGTGCCACCGGGCCCGGGCGCGGAAACGACGGCGCGTGCGGGGACGGCGACACTCAGCTTTCCCTCGTCGACAGCACGACGCACCGCGCACAGCACGGTACGGGACAGCTCGACGGGGGTCACGGGACAAGGGTATGGGAGGAGGGGGGGTGGGGGTGCGACTGGGTTTGGGGGGTCCGGTATGTGGACGGGAGAGGCGAGAGGCAGCCAGGGGTGCGGGAGAGAGCGGAGGAGGAGAGAGAAGGGGAGGAGGGAAAGAGGGGCAGGGGAAGGAGAGGGGGGAGAGAGAAGGGACCGGCGGAACAACTGTGCCCGGGTCAGCCGCTGGCGCCCCAGCCGGCGCGCTCGGCTTCGTTGGGGGCGCCGAGGGGTGGCGTGAGGGCGCTCTCAAGGGAGGCGCTGTCCCGACCCCGCTCGGCCAACTGCCGTACGAGACCGATGAGTTCGGCGGGATCGAAGGGCTTGGCAAGAAACGCGTCGACGCCGACTTCAAGCCCGGCCTCGACCTCGTACTGCGAACAGGCGCTGATGATGGCGAGGGGCAGGTCGCGGGTACGGGGGTCCGCGCGCAGGCGGGCGGCGGTGCGCAGACCGTCGAGCCGGGGCATCGCGACGTCAAGGGTGACGACATCGGGGCGCACCTGATGAACGACTTCCAGACACTCGGCACCGTCAGCAGCGGTCACGACCTCGAAACCCTCCAGTTCGAGGTTGACCCTGATCAGCTGCCGGATCACCTTGTTGTCGTCCACAACAAGCACCCGGCCGGACACGCCCGGCACAAGTCGAGGGTAGGTCGAGACCGGCCACCGCGTCCGGCTTTTCCCCACTTCCACGCCCGCGAACGGGCGCCTGCCCCGTCCCCCGGGACCCTCAAAACCCGTTCCTGATCACCCCGAACGAGCTGGTAGTGTTCTACCCGTCACCGCGCAACGCGCCAGACACGCCCCCGTAGCTCAGGGGATAGAGCAACGGCCTCCGGAGCCGTGTGCGCAGGTTCGAATCCTGCCGGGGGCACCTTGTATTGGGTGCCCAAAGACCCCGCCATCAGCGCAGTAGCTGAGGACGGGGTCTTCGCGTGTGTGCAGGCGGATGCCGCTGAAAGTAGTTGTTTGCCAGTGATCACGTAATGGTGACGTAATGATCTTGAGGGGTCTTCCGGCAGGTCAGCGACCGTTTCCCGAAGCCCTCAGCACAGCTTTCCGGCACACCTCCGACACAGCCGCGAAAGCCCCGGATCGCTCCGGGGCTTCAGCGTGTGCGTGAGTGGTGCGTGGGCCGCCTTCAGCCTTCGGTGTCGAGCCCCTCCCCCAGCCCCTTCAGAATCCTGTCGTTCATCTCCTGCTCCTGCCCGTCGATGCACTTCGCGTAGATCTTCAGCAGGACATCCACCGAGTGCCCGGCACGAGCCGCCACCTCCGGAGCAGGCACTCCGGAGTTGAGCCACTGCGAGACGCCCGCGTGCCGCAGGTCGTACGGCCGGAAGGCCAGCACCGAGGAGACCTGTCCCGGTACGAGCGCCAACTCACGCGTCTGCTTCCACACACGCGAGTACGACGACGCGGCCACGACGTTGCCCCGCTCGCTCGCGAAGAGCCGGCCGTCCTTCGCCGTACCGAACTCCTTCAGGTGCTCACGAAGCAGCACCACCAGCGGAGGCGGAATCGGCACGATGCGCACCTCACCTTGAGCGCGCTGCTTGAGGCCCCGCCGGTCGTGAGCCTCGCCCGAGTCGGTCCACGCCTTGCCCGCGGTCGGACGCGTCTCGGTCAGCTCGATACGACCCCAGCCTTGCGCGGGAAGCGTGCAGTCGGAACGGCGTAGGCCCAGCGCCTCACCGGGGCGCATGGCCGCGTAGTACAGGCATCCGAAGAAGGCCCGGAGTCGTCGACCGCTCGCCCGCTCGTAGCCACCGACGTACGTCACGGCCGCCAGCAGCTCCCGCGCCTGCCGAGGGTTGACCACAACTCGGCGGTCAACCTCTTGGACGGGTCGCTTCCCCCGCTTGCGCCGCACCCGCCCGAGGGGGTTGGAAGGAAAAGCCTCCAACTCAACAGCAAACTCAAGGGAGTTGAAGGCGACCGCCCTCCGCCGCCGGTACGTCTGCGTCGCCGCAGGCTTGCCGTCCAGCTTCCGGCCGAGCGCATCGATCAGTTCGTGAACCCGCGCGATCTCCTGCAACTCCGCCACCAGCAGCGACGACTTCTCAAGCCACCGCACCGCCGAGGCGATCTCCTCGGGCCGCTCCCGCTCCCGCCGAGGCGGGGGCAGTACGTACGAGCGCAGCGCCCGCCGCAGGATCTCGGGCGTGGGGCGCCCGCGTCCCGGCTTGACCAGCGCGGGCAGGACCGTCGCCAGCGAGTCGGTCATGCTGTCCCGCTGCTTCGCCGACGCTTCCGCCCACCGGGCATCGATGTACTTGAGCGCCAACTCCAGGAAAGACAGCGCTACTTTGCCGCCGCGCAGCGAGTCCGGCAGACCCGTCACGGTGTCGAACGGCTCGCCCTTGTCCGCCGCCCGCAGCAGCTTCGCACGGAAGCGATCGGCCAACGCCTTCGTCTTGTGCGACTCGTGGAAGGGTTCGCCGCCCACGGACCAGCGGACCAGGTACGTCGGTTTCTTCGCGGAACGGTTGATGCTGAGCTTCCAGATGACGACCTTGTACGACTTCACGACGCGGCT
The DNA here is from genome assembly GCF_053599695.1 of Streptomyces sp. NPDC000878. Taxonomy (NCBI): domain Bacteria; kingdom Bacillati; phylum Actinomycetota; class Actinomycetes; order Kitasatosporales; family Streptomycetaceae; genus Streptomyces; species Streptomyces sp. NPDC000878. Next base: position 41,135 of record NZ_JBSFMT010000008.1, read on the forward strand.
CCCTCCGCTCGCTCCGCCAACCAGTCGTTGAGCACGTCACGCCGGACTCGTAACTCACCGTTCGGCAGACGGATGCAGGCCGGCGCGATGCGCAGTTCCCGCCAGCGGTAGAAGGTGCGCCGGGAGATCCCGCCCAGTTCTTCGAGCACCTGCCGCACGGTGAGCAGTTCGGCCGCCTTCTCACGCGCCATGACGACCACCGTCCTCCCGCACGGAGGCAGCCAAAAGCGCCGCCTCCGGTGAGTAGCCGCGCCCGGCATAGCGCCACTGCCCAACGGTGATCGTTGACCGGGCGCCGATACCGAGAGCGGTGCGCTGCTCCTCCGCACGATGTTCGGCACGAGCTTCACGGAGCGCGGTCAGCGTCGTCGAATAGCACCGCGACTTGGTGGAGAAGTGGCCGCCGTAGCCGAGCATGTGCGCCCAGCGCCGCAATCCGAGCGGTTCGAACGCGGGCAGACCACCGAGCCACCAGCACGTACTGATCATGCGGAGGACATGGGCCCGTACCGGCAGCATGACCAGTTCCCGCGCCTGGTGAATCCGGCCGTCGACCGCGCCGGCGGACTCGGCACCCTTGGTGGCGTACTTCGCGATGTAGCCCGCGACGGCCGCGGAGGTCAGCCTCTCCCCCGATCCGAACGCCGCGATGGGCCGCACGTCGACCTGTTCGCCGAACCGCAGCACACGACCGCCGACGACATCCGCGCCAGGGGCGACGAGCCGTACACGACCGACAATCGCCGGTACCGCATCCATCAGCAGATCCGTTGTCGCCCAACCGGGCGGAGTCGAGGCTGGTCCCTCCGGCCCGTCGACACGGATCACGGCATGGAAGTGGACCAGGCCCCGCCGCTGGTACTCCGCCACCTTCGCGTACGACAACCGGGCCACATCCCCGAACTCGGTACGGGACAGCCCGGCCCGCCGCGCGACCTCGCGGCGCAGCTCCAGCGTGAACCGGTGCCAGAGCTGACCGGCGTACGCCTGCCAGAGCACGGTCCCCGCGTAGTCGTAGCAGTGCGGACACAGTGGCTCGCCGAGACCGGGCTCACCCTCCGAGTGACGTTCATGGCATCCGATGGGCGAGCCGTGCGGGCAGTACTCCCCCGCCCTCCGGGGACGACATGCCCGTACACGCCCCTCGCGCTCACGACGGGTGTGAACCGGGCCAAAGCCGGGAGCGGTGAGGGTGGCGAACCACCGGTAGCCACTCGCACGGACGCCCCCTTGGCGTTGGCGGATCTCCTCTGCATCCCACCAGGCGAGCCGATGTTCACGTACGACGCCTTGCAGACAGCCGACCAGGGCCGCCTCCGCCAACTCCACCGCACGTACGTGCCGTTCTCGGTTCTGGTCGGCACGAAGTACGAGGAGGAAGCACCGCCGCCGGCGCCAGAGCTCTACGTGGCACTCGCCGAGCTGAACCACGAACTTCACTTCACGGAGTACGTCCGCACGCGCATGCCCCTCCCGGACCAGGCCCAAGCCCTCCGCCTGCCCGAAGGCGTGCCGCTGCTGCATGTCATCCGCGTGACGCTCGCGGAGGGAGACAAGCCGCTGGCCCTTGAGGAGCTCCACCTCCCCGGCGACGATCTGGAACTGTCGTTCAGGCTGTAGCCGAACCTCAGTTGGCTCAGACCTTCTCTACGTCATCAAGGCCCGCGCGCAGCGCGGGCGCGGGCCGTCTCTGCGGCACGGCCTGCCTCCTGCCTCCACCCCGGCTGGCCGCGCCCGGCGGCGCGCTACGTGCAGCGGGTATTGGTGGGAGAAACCCTCTATGGCTGGGGCGGTCGGCCCCACGGCTTTAGGCAGCCACTTTGGGGCGAGCCTCTAAGATCATGGCCCCAACGTCGTGCTTTAACAGGCAGGTCCACAGACTGCCCGACTCGCCGGAAGCTTAAGGGGCCATGATCACTCACCCCAAAGCAGCTCCCGCCCAAAGCCGCTCCGCCGACCTCGCGTCTCAAGGTTCAGACGTCACGTTGCAGCCCACCCGAGACAATCTCACGTCCAAAATGGACGCACCGTGAGCCCATGATGTATGCTCGCGAGTACCTAATGGACGTGGTCGAGCGTCCTCGTTGTGATCAAGGGGGAACATCCGTGACGGTCTACGCCTACTGGAACAACAAGGGTGGCACCGGCAAGACCAGCCTGGTCTTCCAGTCACTGTGCTTCTATGCGAACCAGCACCCCGATGAGCGTGTCCTCGCGATCGACGTCTGCCCGCAGGCCAACCTCAGCGAGTTGCTGTTCGGCGGCCTTACCAATCAGGGCAGTTTCCGGCTGCTCGCCCAGCAGGGGGAGATCCCCCGCAAGACCCTGGGCGGCTACTTCGAGAAGCGGCTGCCGTCGCCATTCACTATGCCGGCCGTGACACCGAGCGACTACATTTCGACGCCGCACGACTTCAACCCGGCGATCCCGCCGAACGTGGACCTGATCGCGGGTGACCCGCTCCTGGAACTCCAGAGCAACGCCATCTCCACCCTGGCAAACACCCAGATCCCAGGCACCAACTCGTGGCTCAAGGTCATCGACTGGATCAGCGACCTGATCGAGACATTGGAGGACAAGTACGACACGATCTTCATCGACTCCAACCCGTCATTCTCGATCTACACCCAGATCGCATTGTCTGCCGCCGACCGTCTGGTGCTGCCGGTCATGGCCGACGACTCGTCACGGCGAGCGATCCAGAACGCCTTCTCGCTGATCTACGGGCTCAAGCTGCCGTCCGAGATCTACTCGACGTACGCCTTTGCGACCCGTCTACAGGCAGCCGAGCGTGAACTGCCGAAGGTCCACCTGATCGCGAAGAATCGGCTGACCCAGTACATGGGCTCGGCGTCGGCGTACGCCGCCGTACTTCGGTCAATCGATGACGACATCGAGGGTGTACTGGAGGACCACCCCGAGATGTTTACCTTCGACAAAGTCGAGAAGGGAATCGTGGACATCCGCGACTTCCAGACTACGGGTGTCGTGGCGTTCGCTCGCGGGTGCCCGTTCTATGAGCAACGGTCCGGTCGCTTCGACGTCATGGGGAAGCGTGTCCGCGTGGACGGGAACTATCTGGCTAACTGTGTCCAGGCCGTCCAAGGCTTGGTGGCACATCTCTAGCCTCGGAAAAACCGCCGCCCTGACTTCTCCCCCAACTTACTCTGATTGGCATCTTCGTTCCAGTCATCGCGGACCCCATGAACGAGGTCTCGGCATTTCGTTATATTTTTGAAAAGGCTCGTCACATAGCTATTCTGATATGTGTCGTCCACATGTTTCACAAGAGAGTAGAGTGCCTTTTCTGTGAGTGCGGGAACTCGCCTTAGCTCTGAAGACCAGTCGTACTCAGCGTCATCGACCCGCTGCAAGTCGAGCTCTCGAAAAACCAAATGGAGCACAAGCCTATTGCCCTGAAGGCACACTGACCGCGGACGTCCATCCAGTTTCTTCTTGAGGTCAGACAAGGTGAGGTCCACGGTGCGCATTACCTCAACGCATCTCCACACGCGATACGGGCCGACAGTCGGATTGAACAATGTGCGGTACGGGGGCTTCTCCGTTGACTCCCAAAGACTTCCGACTTTGCTCTTTGCCAGGACTGCCAAGCTTGGCTCCCGATTCGCGCACGCCAAAGCAACCGTGGCATCCACCACCGTGCAGCCGTTCTCGGCGCTAGGCACAGGTTCACCGCGCTTTATCGCATAGGTTTTCTTGAGTGAAAGCACCAATTCGGTGCGCAATCGATCCTGTTGCGGATCCAGCGCCACGAAGTCTCTCGTCTCAACGCTATTTTGCGTATTCGTTGCCCGCGTAACTGCCGTTGCAAAGTCTGCCGGACAGGCTTCGAGGTTGATGAACCGGACCCACACCATCGCGCCATCAAGCGAACTCCCACTCCTGTGCCATGCCTGATGGATGCTGGCCACTGTCTGAGCACCATTCACGATGCTCACCCCGGTCAGGGAGAAATCGCCGAAAGTACGCGTTGCGGCGCCGCGCGGCGTCTTCTTGATACTCTCGCAGAGAGCTGTTACACCATTATTAAAGTACCAAAAATGGTGAGGAGCATCCAAGATAGTATGCGCTAATGCTTCGTTCACGCTGGTATTGCCAAGAGCCTTGCGAATGTTCTGCGAGAACAACCGGTCGCCAAAACGCTCATACCATTCAGCAACGCTAGAAGCTGCCACAATCCCATAATAAGCTTCATACGGCTCGCTTACGGTTCCCCAGTTCTCTAACTGTGCGTGAAAATCGATGCGAGAGCCCCCGAGCCCTTCAGCGACAAATGAATGGAACTCACTCAGCCCCAACATCTCCACCGAAACCAACTGCTGAGTCTCATTCATCTCGTCAAGCACATCTTGGAACACCGCCGCAGACGGTTTGGCTAGCTCCGTTCGACCCGTAGTGGCCACGACAAGAACAAATGTCACATCTACATCGTCAAGCGCGGTGGTGATCTGCTCTTCACGGGCCCGGAGCCGAGGTGTAAAACGATCGAACTTGGTGTCGAGGAGGTCCTTGAATCCCGCAATAAAGTTCCGCGAATCTCCTAGCCCAAGGCTGCCGTCTCCGGAGCCGTCCCACTTGGATTGCACAAGAATCACTCTGTGCTGAATAGGATCGATCGCGATGGCGTCAATTCCGTTGTCATGACTGCCGTCCACAACGGTGACGGCCGCCTGCGCAGCAGAAAGTTCGGTGAACCTTTGAATCGCAAGGGCCGCTAAAGATCGGCTTAGGAACGCCTTTTCACTAACGGAGGAGCTAGCCCTCTCGTAGTCACTCATGTCGATGTAATTCGCGAAGCCTGTGTGAAGTGCATCTTTGATGTGTCTGACCCACAGCCTCTTCATGCGCCCCCCGCATGCCAAGATTGGCAGACTCGTCCCTGGAAGCAACACCGTACCGATGACACACGGTGATGCGGAAGAGGCAGGCGGTGATCTACTGGACGGCTCCGGAGCTGATGGAGCTCCGGAGCCGTCCAAGCTGATGCCTCGCGCAGGGCTCGTGAGGTGCCTCTCTGACGCTCGCATCTGGGCGAGTTGTTCTGCCGTTCGTCCGGGCTGCGGCGCTGGGGCGCCGGTCCCGGCCGAGCGGCAGACCAGCGAGCAAGCGGTGTAGACAGCTCAGGGCCCCGCACGACAGTCGCCGGGGGAACGACGTCGCACGGGGCCAGGGCCGGCCGGTCGCAGGAGCACGCTCACCGCGACGAGCCGGGGATCGGAAGCTCAGTCAGGCCGCGGAAGATTCCCGGAGTATGGCATCCGGTGAAGCCTGAATCGGCGCACCGGTCGGTGACTCTGCTGCGAGACCCGAAGTGATCAGCTCAGCCAGTACCAACGCCGCTTCCGGTCGGATGGTGCCGAGGCGTACCAAGCCGTCGCCGAGGACGTTCACGTCAGCCACCAGGCCAGGGAAGTCGGACTCCAGTCCCAGTTCTGCGAGTTGCTCAGCCAGAACCGCGGCGCCGCGCCGAGCTTGCATCCAGCCGCGGACGTACGGCATTCCCGGCGTCAGGTTCTCGGCTCGCTTGGCGATCACTCCCCGTCGGTCGGTCATGGCGTCAGTCCCTTCCCTTGTGGTCGTCCGTGTCAGTGGTCGACGTGCGTTCGCCGTTGGCCTCAACTCCGCTCGCCAGTGCGAGCCGCAGCAGTTCGGCCAAGCGTTCCGCGGTCGCCGGGGACACGCGACCGAGTTCGATGAGGCCATGCCCGAAGGCGTTCAAGTCCGCTCGTAGGTAGGGGAAGTCCTTCTCCAGGCCCGCGCGGATGAGGGCATCTCGCAGAGCGGTGGTCGCGTTGCGTGCGGCATACCAGCCGTCGCTGTCCAGGGGCGACCACTGAGCGGCGTCATGGTCGGCGGTCGCGTCATCCCGCATGGGTGGTCGTCTCCTCGGGGAGTGCCGCCACTGCCGCGTACGGAGAGGTGTACTGCTCTCCGTACCGGTCCGCCCTCGCCAACAACTCGGCAGCAGCAACGAGCATCGTCGCCAGGGCGACCGGGCGCAGCGGGTTCGCCTCCGGCCGGCGGGACGGAGCACGCAACCACTGGTAGCGGTCACCGGGCATGGGCATCGGGCCGGGGACGACCACCACGGAGTTCCTGCTCAGGTAGCGATAGGGAGGAGGAGTTGGCGTTTCGCGTTCGAGGTTTTGCGTGAAGGATTCCTGGCTTGCCGAGCTGAGGAAGAAGCCGACGCGCCGGGCCTTGTGATCCACCATGGCCGGACCGAACGGGAGCCCCCGGCGCAGGAGTTGGTCGAAGGTCTCCAGACCGAGCCGCTGTTCGATCGTCACCACGTCGAAGAAGCGGCCGGACGGCAGCATGCAGGGCATACGGGGGTCGTCTGCCCACATCTCGCGGCACATCGCCGGATCGTCCGCCGCCGCGGACAGCCATTCGACGCCCCGCCTGGTCATCCTCTGCACGTCATCTCACCTCAGTCGGACTGCGTTGCGGCCGCGATGCCGCAGTGAGTCCAGACTCAGGGTCGACCCCCTGACCAGGGCAGATGACGTGAGGTGACGGGGGATGACGTGCAAACGTCTGGCGCGTCATCCCCCGTCACCCGCCGTCCGAGGAGGGATCTCCGACTACTGACTGCAAGAGGCGATGACCGGCGCGTACATTCAGTTGCGGAACCTGAGTTGTCGTACCGGCGCACGCGCAGGGAGTGAACGGTCACGTCTTCGATGCAGTCGATCAGTGCCCGCTTACGTGAGGCTCGCGCGGGCCGGGGCTGGAGTCAGCCGAGGTTGGTACGCGAGTTACGGCAGGCTGCTGCCCATCGTGGTCATCAGCTTCCGTCGGACGCCAGCGTCAAGCGCCGCATTGCCAGTTGGGAGAACGGACACAGTTCTCCGGATGACTTCTACGGGCCCCTGCTGTGTGACGCGTTGAGCGTCAGCGCGTCGGAACTCGGGCTGAACCACGGTGGGGCGCAGGACTCAGCCCTCTTGGATGCTGTTTACCCAGCCAGCCCGGATGCGGCCATTCAGACCGTAGGGCAACTTTGGCGTGCCGATCTCAACGGGTATGAGCCCCTCCTCCAGGCCGAGCCCTCCGAGCCTGCGTGGAGCGAAGCCTCGCTGCGCTGGCTCGTGGCGCCCGAACCAGCGATTCCCCGCCCCCGTACGGATGGTGCGCGCGTCGGTCTCGGTGACGTGGCAGCCGTGAAGACCACCGCGGTATTCGCTCGGCTCGACGACCAGTTCGGCGGAGACCACGCACGGCACACCGTCATTCAGTACCTCAGCAACGACGTGGTGCCGCTGCTACGCGGCCAGTACACCGACCAGGTGGGCCGGGCCCTCTATTCCACCGTCGCTGAGGCGACTCTCCTTGCCGGCTGGATGTCCTACGACTCTTGTCACCACGGTTTGGCCCAGCGGTATTTCCTCCAGGCCCTCCGGTTGGCTCAGGATGCCAATGACCGTCGGCTGGCAGGGAGCATCCTCTCCGCCATGAGTCATCAGGCGACGTTTCTCGGTCGGTACACGCAGGCCGCCACGCTCGCTCGCGCCGCGCTCATGGGCATTTCACCGGTCGCAACGCCGACCCTGCGCGCCCAGTTCCACGCCATGGAGGCCCGCGCCCTCGCGCGAACCGGTGATGTCAGCGCGTGCGAGGCCGCGTTGAGCGCAGCGACGAACGCCTTGGAGAGCCGGAACAGCGATGACGAACCCGAGTGGATCACCTACTTCGACGAGGCCGAGCTTGCCGCCGAAGCGGCACACTGCTTCCGTGACGTGAACAGCGCCCGCCGGGCCGTGGCTCATGCCGAGAACGCCATGAGCGGGAGTCACGTACGAAGCGACTTCTTCGCGACCATGGTTCTGGCGGACGCCCATCTACGGGCCGGAGAGACCGAGGAAGCTTGCCGCGTCGCGCTCGATGTCCTCGATCTCGGGGAACTGCTCAAGTCCGCCCGTTGCGTCAGCTATCTCGCCGAGTTCCAGCAGAACCTTACTGCCGCCGGTGACAGTTCGATCTCGCGGAACTTCGCAGAGCAGGCCCAGGAACACAGATTGTGGGTCGCTTCGGAGACGCAACTCGGCCTCTGACCACGTGTCAGAAAGGGCCCCACGTGTCTCGCCCCTCACCGGTTCGGATCGTTCGCACGCGCCGCGCAAACTCCGCCGCGGAACGCTCGCTGGCAGCGACCTGGTGGCCGAGCCAGGAAACCATCATCAGTTCGCGGAGATCCGCCATGGTCCCGTAACCAGGCCAGTTCATCAGGTCGAAGCCGTATCGGTGAACGAACTCGGCGTACTCAGCCTTCGTGTGCCAGCCGTACCGGTCGTAGAACATCGCGGTCTGGATCAGATCCCACTCGCGCGGCGCCAGAGCGAAGCCGTCGAGGTCGATGAGCACCGCGTTGCCGTCCCGGTGACGGAGCACGTTGTCCTATGCTCGCGTCCCCGTGGATCATCCCGAAGGGGAGGACGAAGTCCAGCCGGTCGTAGTCCTTGTGCAGGTTCGCGGCTCGCTCCTCCAGGAACGTGCGGTCGTCCTCCGGTACGCTGTTCATCTGCCTCAAGGACGCCGACAGCTTCGCGAACGGATCAAAGTACGGGAGCCTCAGAGACTCGGGCTCCTCAAGCCAGTGAAGTCGGCGGAGCAGGTCGGCTAGCTCGCCTACCGTGGCGTACTCCTCGCGCTCCTGCACGCTTTCCCAGAAGGTCACGACCAGGCCGCCGACCACCAGCGGTTGCGTGACGCCCGCCGGCACCCGAGTAGCCGGAAGGTCTTCCGCCTCCAGCCACCGCGCGACCCGTACCGCCCGCTCCATCTCTTCCAGGGCATCGGGGTCACGAGCAACGCGGACGATGACCGGCGACGCCGATAAGCGGTACACGGCGTTGGAGCCGAGCCGCAGCAACTCGGCGCCGTCCGGGTCGAGTTGGGTCGTCGCGCACGCCTCACGCAGGACAGGCCCGAGGCTTTCCGCCGTGAACTCCGTACCGCCGTCCTTGCCCCCGCCGCTGCCCGAGATCATGCCTTCGACCATACGGCGCCGCCCAGCCGCCCGACAGGTCACCCACGTAATAGGGACGTAATGACCTTGGTCGGTAGCACCCAGGCCCTCCGCTCCCCCGCAGGTCAGGCCCCCAATACCCTCACGGCCTCACCTGGGCTCCGGAGCCGTGTGCGCAGGTTCGAATCCTGCCGGGGGCACTCGCCACACAGCCAGCAAGAATCAAGCGCTGAGCTGGGCGGATGCCGACAAGAGAGAGCGGGAGTCAGTCTCACTGACTCCCGCTCTTTCTCGTTGCCGCGCACTATCTGTGTGTGAGGAGCGTGTGAGTCACACGCGAGCCGTGGGCCTGGCTACGTCCCGTGCCAGGGGAGGCTGCCCACTCATATTCAGAGGCGCCACAGCCCTGGGGTAGCCAGAATGGCCCTTATGCCACGACGGCAAACCCCTGCATACGCCTGGCCCGGTCACCTAGTTCGACGTCAGACTGGACAGCGCCTCGTCTATCTGGACCTCAACCACTGGATCAGTCTGGCCAAGGCCGCTACGGGACACCGGACCGGGGGGCTCTACCAGCCGGCGCTGACTGCGGTGCGAGACGCTGCTAGTTCCGGGCTGTACCTCTTCCCCCTGTCGCTGACTCACTACATGGAAATGTCGGGGATCCAGGACCCTCGCCAGCGAACCGACATCGCCGATGTCATGGAAGAAGTCTCCGGTTTCACGACCTTGCTCACTCGCTCGCACATCGCGCGACTGGAGGTGGAGGCAGCACTTGACCAGGTGTTCGCCACGGAGTCACCGCACATTGCAGACATCGAGCTACTGGGACACGGCATCGGCCACGCCGTAGGTAAGCGTGGAGGTCTACATGTTCGTTCAGGTTCTGGCGATGTCACCGATGAGGCTCGCGCCGCGTGGCCAGATGGGCCAGCAGCTTTTGATCTGTGGCTGGCAAATGCCAATGCCCATCTTGAGCGCTCCGTGCTGCGAGGACCCACTGACGCCGAAGTGCCAAACCTCAAGTCAAACGGGTGGGACCCGACGGTCGCTAGGAGAATCGCTGAAAACCGAGCGGAATCGGAGCGTCAACTAGCCGAACGCCTCGACAATGATCCGCAGTATTGGAACCGCCTGCGCGACGTAGTACAGGGCCGGTACATGTCTCTCGAAATCATCGACACGCTCACCCAAGCACTCATTGACCGCGGCAGAGAACTTGCTGAAGTAATCACAGGCAGAGAGTCGATCAGGGCCTTCGCGGACTCGATGCCAAGCGCCGACGTCCATACAACTCTCGTGGAAGCGGCACACCGTAACCGAGAGAAGTCATGGGAGCCGAACGACATCTTCGATATTGATGCACTGAGCGTCGCGGTGCCGTACTGCGACATTGTCGTGACCGAACGCTATGCCTGCCATGTCCTCCGCGCCGCCCACCTTCCTCGCGGGATGAGCAGCGAGGTAGTTCCCAGACTCAGAGATCTAACAGACTGGCTGAGTCGCCAGTGAGTGTGCGGCCACCCGACCGCATATTCACGCGAATAGTTCCCCATGCCTCCCCTCCCCGCCTTCTGGGCAACCGCTGGACGAACTATCCAGAACAGCCGCATGGATGTGGGCAGAGAGCGGTGGGTGGCGGCTTCACTCGGAGTCCGTCGCGAATTGGTCCGTACCCAGGACCGTGAGCAAGGCCAGTTTTTCGTGGCTTTCTGTGCCTGGGGTCGCCGTGAATATGAGGAGGGACTGGCCCTGGTCCGGGTCCAGTAGGAGTTGGCAGTAGAGGGCCAGTTCTCCTACCTGGGGGTGGATGAAGCGTTTTGTTTCGCTCCAGCGGCGGCCTATCTCGTGGCGCTCCCACACGTGGGCGAACTCCTCGCTGGTTTGTAGGAGGAGGTCCGCCAGGTTTGCCGCCGGGGAGCCGGGGCCGTCTCGGGTGGCTGTCGTGCGTAGTAGTGCCGCGTTGGTGCGGCTGTTGTTGTCGTGCTGGTCGGGGTGGTAGCGGTCGCGAGCCGTCGGGTCCGTGAACCATCGGTACGTCGCGCTGCGGGCGTTCCCTGTGTACTGGGTCTGCTCGCCCAGTAGTGCCACCGCTGACGGGGTCTGCAGCAGGGTTTCGCCCAGTGGGCCCATGACCTGTGCGGTGGTGCCGGCCAAGCCGTCCATGACCCGCATCAGGCCGGGGCTCACATGCTGAAGGCGCAGGTCGCCCCGGGCCGTTCGGTAGCCGGCGAGCAGGAACAGGTGGTCACGTTCGTCCGGGGTGAGGCGTAGGCCGCGGGCGATCGCCGCGATCATCTGCTCCGACGGCTGCGGCCCGTCGCCGCGTTCCAGGCGGGCGAAGTAGTCGGCGGACATGGTGCACAGTTCCGCCACCTCCTCGCGGCGCAGGCCCGGAGCGCGTCGGCGTTGTCCGCGGCGCAATCCGACGTCCTCCGGTTGCAGCGCCGTACGACGCGTGCGCAGGAAGGCGCCGAGGGACGAGCGGTCGAACGTATGGTCCATGGTTCCCATCGTTGGTCATCCGGCGCGGCTTATCCACGACCTGCCAGTCAGTGGTTCCGCATGTCCTTCCACCGCCCGTCGTGCGGCGAGTTCACTGGCGATGCGATCACCCGTCGCCGCCCAAATCACCCAACTTGAATCTCGCCTACGGAGCCATCGCCATGACCAGTTGGACCGCTCACGACCTTCCCGACCTGACCGGCCGTACGGTGGTGATCACCGGGGCCGGGCGTGGCCTCGGGCTGATCACGGCACGTGAACTCGCTCGGGCCGGTGCCCGTGTCGTGCTGGGGGTGCGGGATGCCGACAAGGCACGCCGTGCCGTCGGCGGCCTGCCCGGCATCTTCGACGTCCGGTCGCTCGACGTGTCGGATCTGGTCTCGGTGCGTGCCTTCGCCGACTCCTGGTCCGGTGACATCGACATCCTGATCAACAACGCCGGTGTGATGGACATCCCCGCCGCGCGTACCGCCGACGGTCTCGATCTGCAGACCGCCACCAACTACACCGGGCCGTTTCTGCTGACCAACCTGCTGCTCACGCACGTCACCGACCGCGTCGTCCACGTCACCAGCGAGCTGCACAAGCAGGGCAGGATCGACCTGGACGACCTCGACTGGCGGACACGCAAGCACAACGGGATGCAGGCCTACCAGGCGTCGAAGCTCGCCGTCGTGCTGTTCTCGCTGGAGTTGCAGCGCCGGCTGACCGACGCCGGAAGTGCGGTGCGCTCGGTGCTGGCCAGCCCTGGCATCGCCCGTACCTCGCTGGCGGCCCAGTCCCGGTCGAACGTCATCAACCGGTTTACGTTCCTCACCAACGACCCCGAGCGTGGAGCGCTGTCGCTGCTGTACGCCGCCTCCCAGGACGTTCCCGGTAACGCCTACATCGGGCCGGATGGTCTCGGCGGCTTCCGGGGTTCCCCGTCCCTCCGTCGGCCGGGCAAGGCCGGACTCGACCCGGTCCTGGCCGGTCGGCTGTGGGACGTGACCGCCGGCCTCGTCGGGGCGGCGGTCGCGCGATGAACTGCGCGGAAGCTCACCTCAAGACCTACCTGGACGCTTCTGCAACACGACGACTTGGACTTGGTGGAGACATGACTCTGCAGACACACAACATCGGCCGGCACGGCCTGGTCGCCTCCGTCGAAGGTCTCGGCACCATGGGCATGACCGCGATGTACGGCGCCCCGGACGAGGCCGAGGCGATCAGGACCGTTCGCCGGGCGGCCGAGCTGGGCGTCACGATGTTCGATACCGCCGACATGTACGGGCCTTTCAGCGGTGAGGAGCTGCTCGGGCGGGCGGTGAAGGGGCGCCGTGATGAAGTCACCGTCGCGACGAAAGGTGGCGGTGTCACGCTCGACGAGGCCGGGAGGATCGTCGGCGGTCCCAACGGGCGCCCCGAGTATCTGCGGGCTTGTGTGGAGGGCTCGTTGCGTCGGTTGGGGACCCACTACATCGACCTCTACTACCTCCATCGGGTCGACCCTGGCGTGCCCGTCGAGGAGACATTCGGTGTCCTCGCCGATCTCGTGGCGGAGGGAAAGCTGCGGTATCTCGGTATCAGCGAGGCGTCTCCTGCGAGTGTTCGGGCGGCGCATGCAGTGGCCCCTCTGTCAGCCGTGCAGACCGAGTACTCGCTGTTCAGCCGGAACGTCGAGGTCAACGGCGTACTCGACACGGTCCGTGAGCTGGGCGTCGGGTTCGTCGCGTACGCGCCGCTCGGTCGGGGTTTCCTCACCGGGGCCGTGTCATCGGTGCAGGACCTGCCGGCTCATGACTTCCGGCGTACGTCGCCGCGCTTCTCCGACGCGAACCTGGAGCAGAATCTGTCGCTGCTCGATCGTGTCGTCGCAACAGCGGACGACCTCGGCGTGACGGCCGGTCAGCTCGCCCTCGCCTGGGTGCTCGCCCAGGACGGAGTCACGGCTCTCCCCGGGACGAAGCGGCGCAGCTGGCTGGAGCAGAACGTCGCTGCCGCCGCCGTCGAACTCGACCCCGCGACCGTCGCCGGGCTGAGCGCCGCGATTCCGGTCGGGGCCGCGGCAGGTGACCGCTACTCGCCGATGGGTATGGCCTCCATCCAGGAGTGAGCATCGGTACCCCACCGAACTACAGCACCCTGGCGGGGCTGACTGGAGCCCGGATCAGGTCTGCTGCTCGTACTGGAGGTCGGCGTACCGTCGGGCGGCTATGTCCTCCCGTGTGCCCACGATCAGGTTCAGGGTGCATACGTCGTAGTCGATCGCCTGCCCGGCCAGCTGCGCGAAGAGTACGAGTTCGCCCTCGTCCGGGGCCATGTCCCACGGGTCGGAGAACCCGCCGATCTGTACGCAGACGCCGGGGTGTTGTCCGCCGTAGGCCAGGTCGAGTACGGCTTCCTCGAAATTCTCCAGCGCGTCCTCGGCTTCGTCGCTGTCGCCGTCGCCATCGCCGTCCAGGAACGCCTCGGTCTCCGGGCCCCCTTCCCAGTCACCGTCGAGGCTCAGTCCGGGCACGGCATACAGGGTGCGTGGTTCATAGACCGTGGTCTGCATGGACTCGCCCTCCCATTCGTACGTCGCGGCGCGCTCCGTCGTGCGTGCTCCGGCGGGGACATGGAGCACCGCGGCCGAGTCGGGCGGGTACGAGATCTCCGTGAAGAACAACAGGTGGCCGTCCGCGGGCAGTTCGATGTCCAGGACGTCCTGGGGCAGGGCCGCGCAGTCGACGCTCAGTACGAGCGACGCTCGCCCTTCGGGCCAGTCCACCCCGTCCGGCAGTTCGGGGAGCCCGCCCGTTCGTGCGGCGGGGCGGGCGCTTTCCTGCCGGGACGCGGGCAGTTCCCGGTGCTGCACCAGGTAGACGCAGGGCCGGGTCTGGGCCAGCAACTCCTGTGCGACGGGGGCGGGAACGCCGTACTCGGCGGCCGTCTTGAGAAGGAGCGCTTCGTCGATCGAGGTCATGCCCGGGATCGTGCCATGGGCCACTGACAACGTGTCATGCGGCAATGCGTCATGCGGCGACGTGGCTTGCGGTTCGCCAACACCTCTGCCGCGTCAGTCCGTTCCGGACTTGTGCAGCATCTGGGCCATCAGCAGGGCGCCGCCGGCTGCCGCTCCTACCGCTCCCACGGCCAGGAAGCCCCGGTTGGAACGCCAGGACAGCACCGACCACCGCGACTGCGCGGAGAACAGCGAACCCATACTCAGCCATGACCCGGTCGAGATCAGCGACAGGGAGGAACCGATCGAGCCGACGGACAGCGCACTTCCGATCGAGCCGATCGACAGGGCCGAACCGACCGACCCCACGGACAACACCGACCCCACCGAGCCGATCGACAACACGGAGTCCTGTGACCACAGCGACAGCACTGAACCAGAGGAGGTGCATCCATCCGACCGTGCGGGCAGTTTCGTCATGGGCTCATCTTGCCGCTGGTCGCTGCTGTCCCGCGCGGTTTCGGAGTCACGTCGTACCGAGCGTCACCTCCATCCGGGGGAAGGCGGCGCCCAGGCAGTAGTGCGGCTGACGCGAGCCCTCCTGGATCCAGGTCACTCCCGTCACCCCCGGCCTCTCCGCCCCCGCGACGCCCGCCCCGCCCGCCCCTCCCCCGGCGCCCGCACCGACTGCCGGATCACCAGCTGCGTGCCCAGGATCACGTGATCGCCCCCGGCGGCGCGCCGTTCCCCGTCCAGCGCCAGCCGTACCGCCGTGCGCCCCAGGTCCTCGTACGGCACCCGGAGTGTGGTCAGCGACGTCGACAGGTCGGCCGCGAAGGGTACGTCGTCAAAGCCCATGATCGAGATGTCCCCGGGGACGTCGAGCCCCGACTCCCGCAGGGCCGCCAGTACGCCCGTGGCCACCATGTCCGTGCCCGCGAAGACCGCCGTGAACTCCAGGCCCGCCTTCAGCGCGTCCCGCATCCGGTCGTAGCCCGAGGCGCGGGTGTACGTCCCCGGAATGTCCAACTCCTCGGCGTACGGCACCCCGTGGGCGCGCAACGCCTGGAGGTAGCCCGCCCGGCGCTGTTCGGCCGTGCTCATCCCGGGGGCGCCGCCGAGGAAGAGGATGCGGCGGTGGCCCGCGGTGAGCAGGTGGTCGCCCGCCTGGAAGGCGCCGCCCCGGTTGTCGTACTCCACCACCGTCACCGGCAGGTCGCCGGGCAGCGGCGGGCGTCCGCACAGCACCAGGCGGGAGCCGACCGCGTCCAGCGCCCTGGCGTACTCGGCCATCCGTGCGTGGTACGCCTCGTCCAGGACCGCGCCGCCCACGAGGATGACCGCCGCCGCGTGCTGTTCCCGCATCAGCTGGACCAGGTCGTGCTCGCGGTTCTGGTCGCCGTGGGTCGTACAGACGAGGCTCAGCCGGCCCCGGGCGGCGGCCTCCTGCTCGACTCCGGAGGCGACATCGGCGAACGACGGGCCGATGATCTGCTCCATGACTAGGGCGACCGGGCCGGCGACCCCGCCGGACAGTGCCTTGGCGTGGACGTTCACCACGTAGTGCAGAGACTCGACCGCCGCCATGACCCGGGCCCGGGTGGCGGCGGAGACGGGGTGGCTGCCGGCCAGGGCCCTGGAAACGGTTGCCACCGAGACGCCCGCCTTGGCCGCGACATCGCGAATCGTGCTGGGCCGGTCGCCGTCGGCCCCGGTCCGTCTGCGCTTGCCCGACGTGGCGCGAGGGCCCGATTTCCGGGCTTCGGTTCCGTTCTCCGTCACGTTCCGACGTTACTGCATCGCCGGTGTGCCGACCGGTGGCTGTGCAGCAACTCCCTCCCCTCCTCATGAAAACGATTACCTCTCACTCCCACTCCTGCTCCCGCCTACGCGCTCCTCGCCAGATCGGTCTGCCGCACCCGATGCCCCAGCGGCACCCCCGCGCCGAGAAGCTCCAGTTCGTCCACCACCGTCCGCCCGAGACGCGCGAGTTCGTTGCCCAGCGAACCCGCGATGTGGGGGGTCAGGAACACGTTCGGCAGGTCGTACAGGGGGGAGTCCGCGGGCAGCGGCTCCGGTTCGGTGACATCGAGCACAGCGCCCAGCCGCCCGGAGACCAACTCCCCCGTGAGCGCGTCGTGGTCCACCAGGGCGCCCCGGGACGTGTTGATCAGGACGCCCCCGTCCGGGATCAGCGCGAGGCGTTCGCGGTCGAGCATGCGGTACGTCTCCGGGATGTCCGGGGCGTGCAGGGTCACTATGTCGCTGGTGCGCAGCAACTCCTCCAGGGACAGGGAGACCGCGCCCAGCGACCGGGCCTCGTCGGCGTCCACGTAGGGGTCGTACAGCGTCGCCGTCAGTTCGAACGGGCGCAGCAGTTCCAGTACCCGGCGGCCCACCCGCGAGGCCCCGATCACGCCGACCCGCCGGCCGAGGTTGCCCACCCGCGCGTAGTCGGCAGGGCCCGGGTAGACACGCTCGCGGCGGAAGCGTTCGCGCAGGCCGAACGCGTCTTTTCCGGCGAGGAGTACGGCGGCCAGGGTGTACTCGGCCACCGGGAGCGCGTTGGCCTGTACCGCGCTGGAGACGGTGAGCCCGCGCTCCCAGACCGCGTCGCCGAGCAGGCTGCGGACGCTGCCCGCGGCGTGCAGGACGGTGTGCAGCCGGGGTGCGGCGGCCAGGGCGTCGGCGCCGATGTGCGGGCAGCCCCAGCCGGTGATCAGCACCTCGGCCTCGGCCAGCGCGGCGGCGGCACCCGGGTCGGCGAAGTCCTGGACGACCAGCGCCGGATCAATCCGCACCAGCTCCCGCAGCCGTTCCATCAGGTCGGGCGGGAAGAGTTCGGGCAGGTGCACCGGGTCCATCGCGAACAGGGCGACCGGGAGACGTGGTGCGGGCACGGCGGGCATGGGACTCCAGGTTCGGGGCGGGACACGCACCACGGGTGCGGGATGTAAACGTATTCCAAGCTAGGACCGGTTCTCCGGGTCGGTCAATGCCCCCGAGGGAGATGCGATCACGCGACCGCCGCTCTCCAGAACTGGCATGGAAGAGGAAACCCCAGGTCATCCATGCTAATTCGTAACCCGTCGGCAAGGTGCGTGAAACAGAAATCGGACGACCTCTTGCTTCTCGGCCATACGCGGGCCTACCGTCCAGCACGGCAAACGGTTACATCCCTGGCCTCGCGGCGACACCCGGCGATACCTGGTGCTACCTAAGGAGCACGCTCATGTCCGTCAGATTCAGGCGCCCCGCCCTCGCCGGAGTCGCCTGCGCCCTCGCGCTCACCGTCTCCGCCTGCGGCGGGTCCGGTTCAGGTGACGACGCCTCGGGGTCCTCCGGACCGGTCACCCTCGACTTCTGGGGCTGGGCCAACGGCCAGGAGGCGGTCGTCAAGGCGTTCAACGCCTCGCACAAGGACGTCCAGCTGAAGTACACCAAGGTGACCGACCAGTTGACGATGCAGAAGCAGCTGAGCAACGCGGTGAAGGCCGAGAACGCGCCCTGTCTGCTGCAGAACACCGGTGAGTACGTGACGAGTTGGGTCGCGCAGGGCGCGCTGGCCGACATCACCAAGTACGTGGAGTCGAGCAAGGACAAGTTCAACCCGGGCTCGTGGGCCGTCGGCCAGGTCCAGGGCAAGGTCTACGGCGTACCGACCGCCTCCGCACCGGCGTTCACGATCTACCGTACGGACATCTTCGCGAAGTACGGCCTCAAGGCCCCGGCGACCTGGGACGACTTCATCGCGGCGGGCAAGGTGCTGAAGAAGCACGGCATCAAGATCACCAACTACGCCGGTGAGGACCCCAGCACCCTGGAGGTGCTGGCCATGCAGGCGGGCGCCCACTGGTACGCCATCGACGGCGACGCCTGGAAGGTGGACTTCCAGGACGCGGGCAGCCTCAAGGCCGCGAAGGTGATCCAGGACGTCATCGACAACGACCTCAACTCGAAGCTGTCCTTCGCCGACTACGCGGCCGTGCAACGCAACTTCGACAAGGGCGGCACCGCGACCCGGCAGATCTCCACCTGGCAGATGTCCGGGATGGTGCAGAACTTCACCGACTCCTTCGGCAAGTGGGCGCTCGCGCCGTGGCCGACGTACAAGGGCGAGGCCGCGAAGACTCCGGCCGGGACCAACCAGAGCGGCAATCTGACCCTGGTGTCGAAGCAGTGCGAGCACCAACAGCAGGCTGCCGAGGCCGCGTTGTGGATGTCGACCGACACCGGCGCCGTCAAGACCATGGCGAGCCCGGAGACCGGCAGCGGGGTGATGCCGGCGCTGGCCGACAGCGACTCCTACGTCCCCGAGGCGATCTCCGAGAAGCTGCTCGGCTCCAACTACCAGCCGGCGCAGCAGATCGTGAAGGACAGCCTGTCGACCGTGACCACCGACTGGACCTTCGGCCCCGACTGGACCGCGATGTTCTCCGAACTGCAGAGCCAGTGGGGCCAGGTGGTCGGCAAGAAGCAGACGGTCACCGAACTCCTCGCGCACATGCAGGAGTGGACGGTCAAGGATCTGAAGTCCCGCGGTATCAACGTCAAGGGCTGAGGCACATCCCGATGATTCGCTCACTGCGCTGGAAGGGCGCCGCCTTCACGGTGCCCTTCCAGCTCGGCTTCGTCTTCCTCTATCTGCTGCCGATCGGGTACGCCGTCTACCAGTCGCTGTATCGCTCGCAGTCCTCCGGGCTTGGCCTGGGCGGCACCACCGACGAGTTCTCCGGCCTCGACAACTACCAACAGGGCCTGACGGACCCGAAGTTCATGGGTTCCGTGCTGCGGGTGGTGCTGTTCGCCTTCGTGCAGATCCCGGTCATGCTGGTGATCAGCCTGGTGCTGGCGCTGTTCCTGGACGCGCTCACGGCCAAGGCGGCCGGCCGGTTCCGGGTCATGCTGCTGGTTCCGTACATGATCCCGGGTGTGGTCGCCGCGCTCGTCTGGATCAACCTCTACAGCCCGGACGTCGGCCCGCTCACCCCGCTCGGCGACCTGTTCGGGTTCGACTGGAACTTCTTCGCGCCGTCGATGGTGTGGCCGTCCATCGGCAACCTGCTGACCTGGCACGGCATCGGCTACAACATGGTGATCATCTACGCGGCGCTGCAAGGTGTCCCGCGTGAGCTGTTCGAGGCCGCGCGGTTGGACGGCGCGACCGAGTGGCGGATCGCGACGAGCATCAAGATCCCGTTCGTACGGGGGGCGTTGGTGCTGACGGGCATGCTCTCGATCATCCAGATGCTGCAGATCTTCAACGAGCCCGCGCTGTTCCGGAACATCACCCCGCAGACGGTCGACGACAGCTTCACGCCCATCATGATCATCTACAACCAGGCGTTCAACGCCGGCAACTACCACTACGCCGCCGCCCTGTCGGTCCTGCTCGCCCTCATCCTCGGCGTCGCCTCCTTCCTCTTCTACCGGCTGACCTCGAAGGAGACCGACTGATGGCCACCACCGCGACGACCACTACCGCCGACTCCTCTAAGGGGTCTCCGGCTCCTTCGGCCCGGCGCCTCAACCGGCCTGATCCCAGGGCGCGTTCGCGTGGCGGTCAGCGGTTCGTGCTGGTCGGTCTTGTACTGGCCAGCGCGTACAGCCTGTTCCCGGTGTACTGGCTGATCATCGCCGCCACCAAGGACCGTACGGGCCTCTACCAGTCCAATGGCCTGTGGTTCTCCGGCTGGCACCTCTGGGACAACCTGCAGCAGGTGTTCACCTACGAGGACGGCATCTTCCTTCGCTGGACGGCCAACTCGTTCCTGTACGCCGGTGTCGGCTCCCTCGGCGGCACGCTGATCGCCCTCGCGACCGGCTACGGCCTGGCCCGCTTCGACTTCCCCGGGCGCGGTGCGGTGTTCGCGGCCGTGGTGGGCTCGTTCCTGATCCCGATCGCGCTGCTCACGCTGCCGCTGTATCTGCTGTTCTCGGAGATCGGGCTGGTCGACACCCCGTGGGCGATGCTGATCCCCTGCCTGATCAACCCGTTCAGCGTGTATCTCGCCAAGGTGTACGTCGAGGCGACGATCCCCTTCGAACTCCTGGAGGCGGCGCGGATCGACGGCGCCGGCGAGCTGCGCATCTTCTTCAGCATCGTGCTGCGGATGATGACGACGGGCGGCGCGACCGTCTTCCTGCTGGCGTTCGTGAACACCTGGAACGCCTTCTTCCTGCCCCTGACCGTCCTGCGCGGTGAGGAGAACTGGACGCTCAACCTGGGCCTGTACAACTGGTCCGGGAAGCGTGCGGAGTCCGGCGTCGACCTCACGAGCCTGGTCCTGACCGGTGCGCTGCTCTCCATCGTCCCGATGGCGATCATGATGGTGGCGATGCGTCGGTACTGGCGTACCGGTGTCACCATGGGGGCCCTCAAGTGAGCCTGGTCGAGGGTCACTTGAGGCCGCCACATCTGTCTACGCGTTCCTCTACTTGTTCGTCTTCGGCAGGCCCGGCGGGTTGATCTCCGACTTGGTCACGGCCTCGTCGGACAGGCCCCAGCGCTCCAGCACCTTGCCGTACGTGCCGTTCTCGATGATCTCGTCGATCGCGCCGGCCAGCGCCTTGACCAGGCCGCTGTCCTTCTTGGTGGTGGCCGCGATCAGGCCCTGGAGGGTGGAACCGGCGCCGGAGTAGGTGCCCACGACCTCTGTCTTCCCGGAGACGGCCGCGTGGTAGGCGGCGGTCGGGTTGGGGCCGAGGTAGAGGTCGATACGGCCGGACTGGAGGGCAAGGTAGGTGTCGCTGTCATTCTGGTAGTACTTGATGTCCACCGGCTTGAGGCCGGCCTTCTCGTCCTCCTTGCTCCACTCGATGAGCAGCTTCTCCTGGTTGGTGCCGCTGCCCACGGCGATGGTCTTGCCCGCCACGTCCTTGGGCCCGGTGATGTTCAGACCGCTGCCCTTCTTCGCCTCGAAGCCGAGGTTGTCCTCGCGGTAGGTGGCGAAGTCGTACTTCTCCTTGCGCTCTTCGGTGACGGTGATGTTGCTGAAGCCGACGTCGTACTTGGCGCTGTCGAGGCCGACGAAGATGTTCTCCCAGGAGACGGTGTTGAAGTCCGGCTTGAGGCCGAGCACTTCGGAGACGAGGTAGGCGAGGTCGGACTCGACGCCGATCCGGGTCTTGTTGTCGGTGGCGTAGAAGCCCAACGGCGCCGCGCTGCCTGAGGAGTAGACGATCTCCAGGGTCCCTCTCTCCCTTGTCTTCGCCGGGAGTTCGGCGGCTATGGAGTCGACCTTCTCGGTGGTGACACGGTTCTGGTCGGGGCTCAGGTTGATCTTCGTGCCGCTGCCTGCGCCCTTCGTGGCCGCGACCTCGGTGGTCCCGCCGTCCGAGGGGTTCGAGCAGGCGGCGAGGACCAGTGCGGAGACGAGGCCCAGGGCGGCTGCGGTGGATCGGCGGGCGAGGGTGTTGGTCACGGTCGTACTCCCTGGATGGGATATTCGGCGTATTCCGGATACCGGGTAAGGGTGGTCAGAGGACCTTGGAGAGGAACGCGCGCGTTCTTTCGTGCTGCGGGGCGTCCAGGACCGCTGTGGGCGTGCCCTGTTCGACGACGAGTCCGCCGTCCATGAACACCACGGTGTCGGCGACCTCGCGGGCGAAGCCGATCTCGTGGGTCACGACGATCATGGTGGTGCCGGTGCTGGCCAAGTCCTTGATGACGTCGAGGACTTCACCGACCAGTTCCGGGTCGAGGGCCGAGGTGGGCTCGTCGAAGAGGAGCACCTTGGGTTCGAGGGCGAGTGCGCGGGCGATGGCGACGCGCTGCTGCTGGCCGCCGGACAACTGCCGTGGATAGGCGGCCTTCTTGTCCGTCAGACCGACCCGTTCGAGGAGTCGTTCGGCCGTGGCGACGGCCTCCTTGCGCGGGCGGCGCAGCGCGGAGACGGGTGCCTCGACGAGGTTCTCCAGCACGGTGAGGTGCGGGAAGAGGTTGAAGTTCTGGAAGACGAACCCGATGTGGGTGCGCTGCTTCAGTACGTCCTTCTCGCGCAGCTCGTGCAGCTTGTCGCCGGAGCGGCGGTAGCCGATCAGCTCGCCGTCGATGCTGATCCAGCCCTGGTTGACCTTCTCCAGGTGGTTGATCGTGCGCAGCAGGGTGGAC
Source organism: Streptomyces sp. NPDC000878 (assembly GCF_053599695.1). Classification (NCBI taxonomy): domain Bacteria; kingdom Bacillati; phylum Actinomycetota; class Actinomycetes; order Kitasatosporales; family Streptomycetaceae; genus Streptomyces; species Streptomyces sp. NPDC000878. The sequence goes on from NZ_JBSFMT010000008.1 coordinate 63,671, forward strand.
TTGCCCGAGCCGGACGGGCCGAGGATCACGGTGACCTCACCGGCCCTGACCTGGAGGTCGACGCCGCGCAGCACCTCCAGCGGGCCGAAGCTCTTGTGGACACCCCGGACGTCCACCATCACGTCGTTCACCTGGCTCGCCTGGCTCACCTCACTCATCGACTGCCTCCTGCGGATACGACGGGCTGGGTGCGCTGGGCCGCCGCGGTGCGCAGGTCGCGTACGAAGCGCCGTACGCGTTGGAGCGGGGTGGGCGGCGGGGTGCGGTTGGCGCCCCGGGCGTAGCGGCGCTCCACGTAGTACTGGGCGACCGTGAGCAGGGAGGTCAGTACGACGTACCAGGCGGTCGCGACGAGCAGCAGCGGGATCACCCGGCCGTTGCGGCCGTAGATCACCTGGACCTGGTAGAAGAGTTCGCCGATCGCCATCACGTACACCACCGAGGTGCCCTTGAGCAGGCCGACGATCTCGTTGCCGGCCGTGGGGAGGATGGCGCGCATGGCCTGCGGGAGCACGATCCGCCGGATCTGCCGCAGCCGGGGGATGCCCAGCGCGGCGGCGGCCTCCAGCTGGCCCTGGTCGACCGCGATGACCCCGCCCCGGACGATCTCTGCGGCGTACGCGGCCTGGTGCAGCGTCAGTCCGATGATGGCGGCGCCGATCGTGCCGATCAGGGTGTTGCTGTCGACGGACCAGAACACCGGGCCGAAGGGGATGCCGACGCCCAACCTCTCGTACAGCGCACCGAGGTTGAACCAGAACACCAGCTGGACGATCATCGGGATCGACCGGAAGATCCAGATGTAGGTCCAGGCGACGGTTTGGAGCACTGGGCTCCGCGACAGCCGCATGAAGGCGAGTACGGCGCCTAGGAGGAAGCCCAACACCGTTGCGTAGGCGGTGAGTTGGAGGGTCACGCCGACTGCCTGGACGATTGTCTCGGAGAGTACGTAGTCGGCGAAGACGTTCCATTCCCAGACGGGGTTGGTGATCAGGCCGTGTGTGAACTGGGCGGCCAGGACGATCACTGCGGCTGCTGCTGCCCAGCGGGCGTAGTGGCGTACGGGGATGACTTTTAGAGAGGCGGGGTCCTCCGGACGGGGCGAGGTTGACGAGGTCTCGGTGTCCCCGGGTGGTGCTGCGGAGTCGGTGGTGAGGCCCATGGTGGGGTTCCTGTCCGGGGTTGAAGGTGAGGTGAAGGTCGAGGGGTGAGGGGTGGTTGGGGCTTGGTTGTTGGCTGCGGGCCCGTGGGGGCTTGTCGCGCAGTTCCCCGCGCCCCTATCGGGGCGCTCGCGCGCACCCTCATCCGGTGGGCTCAGGGAGCCAGGCGTGCCGGCAGGTGTTTTTCGAAGGGGAGTTTGCCGATCGTTTCCGGGTCGGCTCTTGTGTCGAAGAGGGGGGTGTAGCCGGTCGTCAGGTAGAGGGCTCGGGCCTCGGGCTGGCGGGGGCCTGTCGTGAGGTAGATGCGGTGGTAGCCGCGGGTGCTTGCCTCGTGTTCCAGTTCCTCCACTACCCTGCGGGCCAGGCCTCGGCGGCGGTGGGCGGAGTGCGTCCAGATGCGTTTCAGCTCCGCCGTGTTCGTGTCGTATCTGCGGAATGCGCCGCCTGCTACCGGCTCGCCGCGCTCCAGGAGGAGGAGCAGGACTCCGCCGTACGCTGCCGTGAACTCCTCGTCGGGGTAGCGGGCCAGTTCGGCGTGGGCGTCCTTGCCGTAGCGGGTGGAGTACTCGTCGCCGAGTTCGCGCAGGAGTGGGGCTACTAGGGGGTCCGCCACAGTGACCTGACCTATCGTCAAGTTGCTTGCCGACAGCTGCGGTTGTGCGACGGACGTCATCCGTTCACCGCCGGTGCCAGTACCCGCGTACCCCGTGCCGCTCGTTCCGCGTCGCGCTTGGCGACCTCCTCGCGGACGATCGGGATGACGTGGCGGCCGAAGTCGATGGCGTCGCCCAGCAGGTCGTAGCCGCGGGCGGAGAGGATGTCGACGCCGAGGTCGTAGTAGTCGAGGAGGGCCCGGGCCACGGTCTCGGGGGTGCCGACCAGGGCGTTGGAGTTGCCCGCGCCTCCGGTGGCTGCGGCGGTCGGGGTCCACAGGGCTCGGTCGTAGCGTTCGCCGGCCTCGGCTATGGCGATCAGGCGCTGCGAGCCCGAATTCTGGGGCTGGGCATCGCCGTTGTGGCGCTTGCTGATCGACTCGCCCCGCTCCTTGCGGGCGTTGATCGTGCCGACCGTGCGGTGGGCCTTCTCCCAGGCCAGTTCCTCGGTCGGGGCGATGATCGGGCGGAAGGCCACCTGGATGCGGGGGACGTCGGTGCGGCCCGCTGCCTTGGCGGCGGCCTTCACGGCCTCGATCTGCTCGGCGGTCTTCTCCAGGGGCTCGCCCCAGAGGCAGTAGATGTCGGCCTCGGCGCCCCCGGCCTCGTACGCGGCGGGTGAGGAGCCGCCGAACGAGACGTTCGGGCGCGGCTGTTGGACCGGGAAGACATCGCTGACGAAGTCGTGGAAGCGGTAGTGGTCGCCCTCGTGGTCGAAGGACTCGTGGGTGGTCCAGATCTTCTTGACGATCCGGATGTACTCCCGGGTGCGCGCGTACCGCTCGTCCTTGGTGAGGGTGTCGCCCTCGCGGCCCTGCTCCTGGTCGTTGCCGCCGGTGATGAAGTGGACGGTCAGCCGGCCCTCGCTGATCTGGTCGAGGGTGGCGAACGTCTTGGCGGCGAAGGTCGGGTAGGAGACGTTGGGACGGTGGGCGAGCAGGATCTGGAGGCGGTCCAGCTTGCTCGCGATGTACGCGGCGGCGGGCGCGGGATCCGGCGACCCGGAGCCGTAGGCGAACAGCACCCGGTCCCAGCCGTGGTCCTCGTGCGCCCGGGCGAGCCGGAGCGTGTAGTCCCTGTCGAAGGCGGCGCCGGAGCGCGGGGTGGTCTCGGAGCCGTCGTTGGTCGCGGCGATGCCAAGGAATTCCACGGGCATGGGAACGGCCTTTCTCGGGTCCCCCGGAGACGTCGACGCAGGCGGGCCCCGCACACGGGCAGAACGGAACAGCCCTGCGTACGGCCGCACTTGACGACGCGTCAGGAAAGGGGGAGACACACGGGAACGAAGGAGAGCGAAGGAAGAAGAGGAGAGAGGAGGCCGGTCAGACGGCCCACTGCCGAGTCAGGCGCGACACGCGGCGGAGCACACTCGACAGAGGTCGATGTGGCCGCGCGTAACCAAGCGCTGCTGCTGGGCATCCATGCGGACAATTGAGCAGTACGGCTCGCCATCCGTCAACCACTGCCCGGATGCCGGACAACTGGACCAGATCTTGGGACGGGTCACGGCAGGGGCTGTTCGGTCCAGATGATTTTGCCGTCGGCCGTGTAGCGGGTGCCCCAGCGTTCGGTGAGCTGGGCGACGAGGAACAGGCCCCGGCCGCCCTCGTCCTCGGTGCGGGCGCGGCGCAGTCGCGGTGAGGTGCTGCTGCCGTCGAAGACCTCGCAGATCAGCGCGCGGTCGCGAAGCAGCCGGAGGTGGACCGGGCCGGTGGCGTGGCGGAGGGCGTTGGTGATCAGTTCGCTGGCCACGAGTTCGGTGGTGAAGGCCAGTTCGTCCAGGCCCCAGGCGGTGAGCTGGTCGATGACGGCCGCGCGGGCGTGGGACACGAACGCCGGGTCGCGCGGCACCGGCCACTGGGCGACCTGGTCAGGACCCAGCGCGTGGGTACGGGCGACCAGCAGGGCCACGTCGTCGCTCGGCCGGGCGGGCAGCAGGGCGTCGAGGACGGCCTCGCAGGTGTCCTCCGGTGCCCGGCCGACGCAGGCCAGGACGGTACGGAGCCGGTCCAGGCCGACGTCGATGTCCCGGAGCCGGTCCTCGATCAACCCGTCGGTGTAGAGCACCAGTTGGCTGCCCTCGGCCAGTTCGAGATCGACCGTCTCGAACGGTGTCCCGCCGAGCCCGAGCGGCGGTCCCGGCGGCAGGTCGACGAAGTCCACGGTGCCGTCGGGGCCGACGACCGCGGGGACCGGGTGCCCGGCGCGGGTGAGGGTGCAGCGCCGGGACACCGGGTCGTAGACGGCGTAGAGGCAGGTCGCGCCGATGATGCCCGAGTCCTGGTGGGTGTTCTCGACGGCCCAGCCCTCGCCCCGGTCCAGTCGGCCGACCAAGTCGTCGAGGTGGGTGAGGAGTTCGTCGGGGGCCAGGTCCAGCGCGCAGAAGTTGTGCACGGCGGTGCGCAGCCGGCCCATCGTCGCGGCGGCGTGCAGCCCGTGCCCGACGACGTCGCCGACGACCAGCGCGACACGCGCGCCGGACAGCGGGATGACGTCGAACCAGTCTCCGCCGACCCCGGCCTGCGCGGGCAGATAGCGGTAGGCGACCTCGACGGCGTTCTGCTGGGACCGGCCCCGGGGCAGCAGACTGCGCTGGAGGGCGAGCGCGGTGTTGCGTTCGCGGGTGTAGCGGCGGGCGTTGTCGACGCAGATCGCCGCGCGTCCGGCGAGTTCCTGGGCCAGGGACAGGTCGTCGTTCTCGAAGGGCTCGGGCCGTTCGGAGCGGTAGAAGCAGACCGAGCCGAGCGTCGTGCCGCGGGCGCGCAGCGGCATGGTGATGAGGGAGTGGATGCCCGCCCGGAGCACCCGCTCGCCCCGCACCGGATCCTGCGCGATCCAGCCGCCGTCGACGGTCAGCGTCGGTTCGAGGACGGGCTTGCGGCTCTCCAGGGCGCGGGCCTGGGGTGTGGAGGCGACGTACCGGACCTCGTCGCCGACCCCGTACAGCCAGGATTCGTCGTGCACGGCGCCCAGCGCGACCCGGCGCAGCGGGATGTCCGCGCCGAGGTGCCCCGGTTCCTCGCCCCGCAGCACGGAGTCGGGCAGGTCGACGGCGGCGAAGTCGGCGAAGCGGGGGACGGCGACCTGCGTGAGTTCCTCGGCGGTGCGGGTGACGTCCAGGGTGGTGCCGATCCGGACGCCGGCGTCGTGCAGCAGCTCCAGCCGTCGGCGGGCCAGTACGGCGAGCCGCCCGACGCCGGGTTCGCCGACAAGGAGCAGCCATGCGTCGGTGTCGGTGGGTTCCGGCGCCGGGGGCGCATCGGGGACCGCGCGCAGGACGACGGGGGGCTTTCGGGCCGGCTGCGGCACGGGCGGGACATCCACGGCCGGGGTGTGGCGCAGGCGCGGGCCGCCGAGGACCCGGGCCTCGACGACCACTCCCGTCTCGCCCGCCGCACCCTCGACCTGGCGGCGCAGGAGCGTGGCGGTACGGCCGCCGGACAGCACGACCTCGTCGAGGGTGCGGTGCGGGGCAGCGATCAGGGCTTCGGCCTTCTCGCGCAGGACCGCCAGGTCGATCGGGCCGAGGACGACGCCGTCGGGGACGGCTCCTTGGTTCGCGGTCAGGTGGAGCGACTGGGCCTGGGACGGGTCATGGGGCTCGGACGGATCGTGGAGCTGGGACGGATCGTAGGGCTGGGACGGATCGTGGAGCTGAGGCGGCCATTCGCTCGCCTGCGTACCGCGCGTGCCGTGCAGCCCGTGAATGCCGTGCGTGCCATGCGTGCCGTGGTCGGCCCGGCGGTACGCGGTGAGGAGCGCCCGCTCCCGCTCCGTGGCCTGTTCCAGCAGCCGCGTCTCGATGTCGCGGACGGCTTCCCGGACGAGCCGCATCATCGCGGGGTCGCCGTCGTCGTGCAGCGAGGTCAGGTCGAGGACGGCCTCGATACGGCCGCTCAGCGGGTTGCGGATCGGGGCGCCCGCGCAGGCGAACGGTTGCAGACAGTCGGCGAAGTGCTCACGGCCGGCGACATAGACGGGGCTGCGCCCGGCGAGGGCGGTGCCGACACCGTTCGTCCCCGCGGCCCGTTCGGAGGCGTCGAAACCGGGGGCGAAGCTGACGCCGTCGAGGCGGTCGCGGAGCTTGCGGTCGCCGCCGTAGCGCTCGACCATCCTGGCCTGCGCGTCGCAGAGCGCGACGGTCGTGTTCAGCTCGGCGAGCGATGAGGTGAGACGCTGGAGGACGGGCTCGGCAGCATGCAGGAACAGGTGGTCGAGCGCCAGGTCGGGGGCGTACGGGATCAGCAGCCGGTCCGGTTCGACCCCCGCGTACCGGCACCGCTTCCACGAGTCGAGCACCGGGTCCCGGACATCGGAATCGACCCGCGCACCCGCCAGGAACCGCTCATGGGCGTCTACCAACCCACCGATGGCGTCCCAGGCGACGGACAACGGGATCACTTCCCTCAGCCGTTCTCCACTGTAGTCCTCGCAACCTCCTTGTGGTACGGATCACAGCGGGATCAAGCCTCACGCCCGGCTCCCGACTCCTCACGCCCGAGGCCGGAAGTACGCCCCCGTCGACTCCTCCCCGGTGACCGTGGCCACGCAGCGCATGACGCGCAGTCCGTCGGCGTACTGGGTCGCCGTGGGCGGGAGTACGTCGATGGTCCAGCGGGAGGAGTCGATCTTGAGCCCGTCCGCCTGCCTGGACTCGGCGAGGACCTTGCGGGAGCAGAGTTCGCGTACGTCGGGGTGCTTGATCAGTTCCTTCTGGTTGTTGGTCATCCCGTCGGACGGGAGCGGGGCTATCGCGAAGGTCTCCCACAGGTGCGACACCAGACAGTCGGAGCGGTTCACGCTGACGATGCCGACGTCGACGACCATGCCGCTCCAGCATTCGGCGGTCGTGGTGCAGCGGCCTCCCAGTCCCTCGACACCGGCCGCCGGGCAGTCCTCGGTCGTCGTCGGTACACCGAATCCGGCGTTCGCTGCCTGGGCCGACGCGCTCGCCCCGCCCGTACCGGAGGCGGAGGCGGAGGGTCCGGCAGTGGACGCCTCGGAGGTCGACGGCGGCAGGTACTGGTACGCCACCGTCCCGCCCGTACCGACGACGACCACCCCCACGGCCACGACGGACACCCGCAGCCGCCCCTTCTTCTTGCGCGCGGCGGAAGCGGACTCCGGGACGGTGGGCGGGGCGGCGGGCTGCGGGACCGTGGGGGCAGAGGTGCGCGTGGGGGTGAAGGCGAGGGTGGGAGCGAAGGTGGGGGTGCGGGGGCCCGGGGCATCCTCCACCAGGTCTACGGCGGCCAGCGCGTCCCGCAGCGCCGCCGCGCTCGGGAGACGGTCGGCCGGGTCCGGGGCCATGGCGTGGCGGAGTACCTCGGTGAGGCGTGGGCTCACTCCGGGGAGGTCCGGCAGGGGCCAGGTGTGCCGGACGATGACCTCGGCGATACCGAGGCTGCCCTCCGCCGGGAAGTGCGGGGGCCTGCCGTGGACGAGGGCGTAGATCGTGGCGGCGAGGGAGTAGACGTCCCCGGCGGGCGTGGGCTCGGCCAGCCGGAACGCCTCCGGCGGGGCGAACGCGGGCGTCAACGCCTCCCGGGTGACCGACAGTTCCTGCCCGGGGCGGGGCATCGCGGCCAGCCCGAAGTCGGCGAGGCCGACATTGCCGTACCGGTCGATCATGATGTTGCCGGGCTTGATGTCGCGGTGCAGGACGCCGCCGGCGTGGGCCGCGGCCAGCGCGTCGGCGATGCGTACGCCGATGTCCCGGGCCTCGGCGGCCGGGAGCGGGCCCGTTTGGTGGAGGCGGTCGCCGAGCGAACCGCCGGGGCACAGCTCCAGGACCATGTACGGGCGGCCGTTGTCGAGCACACCGGCGTCGTAGACCGCCACCACGTGCGGGTGGCCGGACAGCTGACCGGCCGCCGTGACCTCGCGCAGGAAGCGCTGCCGGTCGCGGTCGGTGGCCAGGACGCGGCTGTCCATCTTGAGGGCGACCTCGCGGCCGACGGCCAGTTGGCGGGCCCGGTACACGGTGGCGAACCCGCCCTGCCCGAGGACCTCGACGACCTCGTAACCGGGCACGCCCGTACGTTCGAACTGCATGCTGCCGTACTCCCCCACCAGCGAGGCGTGTTGAGAGCGATGAGAGTAGTGCACCGGAAAGTCCCGGGCGCTCCCGGCCGGGTCGATGACATGCTGATCGGGTGAGCAGACCGGAGATCGTGATCAGTTTCGCCCCTGAGCTGCGGCTTTTCGTCCCGGCCGAGCGGCGTGCGGGGCGTACGACCGTGGTCACCGACGGGTCGTCCTCGCTCGGGCACGTGGTGGAGTCGCTGGGCGTGCCGCTCACCGAGGCCGGGCGGCTGCTGGTCGACGGCCGGGAAATGCCGGTGTCCCATGTGCCGGTCGCGGGCGAGACGGTGGAGGTCGCCGCCGTCGTCCGACCGCAGCGGGTCCCGGGAGCGCCGCTCCGATTCCTGCTCGACGTGCACCTGGGCACGCTCGCCCGCCGGCTGCGGCTGCTCGGCGTCGACGCGGCGTACGAGAGCGAGGACATCGGCGATCCGGCGCTGGCCGCGCTGTCGGCGGCGGAGCGGCGCGTGCTGCTGTCCCGGGACCGGGGTCTGCTGCGGCGCCGGGAGCTGTGGGCGGGCGCGTACGTCTACAGCGACCGTCCGGACGACCAACTCCGGGACGTGCTGGACCGGTTCGCGCCCGCACTCGTCCCCTGGAGCCGGTGCACCGCCTGCAACGGACGGCTGGAGCAGGCCGACAAGGAGACGGTCGGGGAGCGGCTGGAGGACGGGACGCGGCGGACGTACGACGTGTTCGCGCAGTGCGTGGACTGTGAGCGTCTGTACTGGCGGGGCGCGCACCACGCGCGGTTGGAGGCGATCGTCGAGGGGGCGGTGCGGGAGTTCGGCGGGGCGGCGGGGCTGCCGGTGTGAGCACGCGCTGACGTCGCCGGGCGTGGCGGCGTCCGTGTGAGACGGCTCACGATTGAGGCGTCGATCGGTGACGACGGGGGGAGACTCCGTAAATAAAGATGCAGGCATCTTTTGTGTCGCCCGTCCGCCCTCACCCCTTCTGCTCCTGGACACCACCCCGTCACGCGGACTGGGCACGCTCCTGCCGTCCCGCTTGCTTCGCTCTTCATTTCCCCCCGTTCGCCCCGTTCCGCGTGGGCGCCACGCGGAAGGACGACGCGCGCTGTGTCCTCATTGCCGATAGTCCCCATAGCCCCGCCCACCTCAACGGTCCCGCTCCCTCCCCAGGACGCCACGGACCACTCCCCCACCGCTGCCCGACCCCCGCGGTTCCCCGCCGCCCGGCACGCCCGCCGGGTGCTCTGTCTGCTGCCGCTCCTGCTCATCGGGGTGTGGGCGGCCGACAACTGGCGGGTGCTGCACGACGGGGCCCGCCAGCTCACCACCGCCGACCCCGGGTGGCTGGCGATCGGGGCCGCGTTCACGTTCCTGTGCTGGGTCTCCGCCGCCTTCGCCCGGCAGGGGGCGATCCCGGAGCGGCTGCCGCCCGGGCTGCTGCTGGCCTCGCAGTTCGCCGCGGGCGCCGCCAACAACGTCCTGCCGGCCGGCCTGGGCGCCCACGCAGTCACCCTGCGTTTCCTCACCGGCCGCGGCATCCCACTGACCCGCGCCACGGCGTCCCTGGCCCTGTACTCGCTGGTCAAACCGGTAGCGAAGCTCCTGGTGATCCTCGCGCTGCTGGCCACCTTCCCGACGTCGCTGGGCGCCACCGACCTCCTACCGGACAGCGGAACGCTGCTGCCCATCGCCGGGGGCGTAGTCGCAGCCGTGGTCGCCGTGACCCTGATCCTGACCTTCGTACGTCCGCTGCGGCGCCCCCTGCTCGACGGTCTGCGCACCGCCCTGACCGACGCACGGCGGCTGCACACCAGGCCCGTCCGGGTCGCCGCGCTCTGGGGCGGGGCCGCGGGCTTCTCCCTGTGCCAGGCGGCGGTGCTGGCCTGCGTCGGAGCCTCACTGGGGCTGCCGATCGCCTGGCCGGACGTGCTCTTCGCCTACCTCGCCGCGAGCGCCGCGGTCGGCGCCGTCCCCGCGCCGGCCGGGATCGGCCCGGTCGACGCGGCTCTGGTCTTCACACTGGCCGCGCTGGGCGCCCCACTCTCCCTGGCCGCCGCGACCGTCGTCGGATTCCGCGTCCTGACTGTCTGGCTGCCACTGCTGCCGGGGGCACTTGTGCTGACGCTGCTGGTGCGCAACAAGGTGTTGTGAGGCGGCGGGGTGCGGTGGCGCACCCCGGTTTCGTGTCCCACCCAGGTGCGGTGACGCGCCCGGTGCGGTGCCCCGCCGGGGTGCTCTGACCGACCCGGGTGCCGTGGCCCATCCGGCTGTTGTGGCGCCCGGTGCGGTGCAGCACCCCAGTGCGGTGACCCGCCAGGAGGGCGGACCCACCCAGGTGCCATGGCCCACCCCGGTGCAGTGACCCGCCGGGGCGTTCTCACCCACCCCGGGGCGGTGACCCGCCGGGGTGCTTCGCCCCACCCAGGGATGGTGACCCACCCAGGGATAGTGACGCGCCCGGTGTCATGGCGTACGCCGTTCTCAGTCCCGGCGGGCCACCAGGCGGTATGCGTTGGAGACGCCGAGGCGGTGGGAGAGGGGGCGGACGGCGAAGCGGTCCAGCAGGGTGGCCAGGATCAGGGCCGGGACGCCGGCCAGCAGCAGGAGTCCGCGCAGTGTGCGGCGCCAGCCGTTCGGGGGGTGCGGGATCCACGGGAGGTTGTCGCGCGGGGCGGCGTTGTCGAGGGCCAGCCAGATCGCGGCGAGCAGGTCGACGGGGTCGTGCGGCTCGGCGTGCTGTTCCAGGACGACGGTGAAGCCGAGGTCGGTGAGACGTCGGCGGAGATTGTCCACGGGCACGAAGTGCAGATGCTGGGGCTGGAGCCAGGGCAGCCACCAGCGGCCGAGGAGGCGGGCGTACCGGCTGTCCGGGTCCGGAACCTCGATCACGAGGTGACCGCCGGGGCGTACGGCCTGCCGCGCGGCCTCCAGTTCGAGTGGGGGCTCGGTGCTGTGCTCCAGGTAGTGGAACATGCTGACGACGTCGTAACGGGCGGCGAGTTCGGGGGCCAGCTCGGTGAAGCTCCCCCGGTAGCCGCGCTCGACCCGCCCCGCCCGCTCGGCGAGTTCGGCGCCGTCGGTGAAGTCGAGCCCGTCGAAGGTGGTGCCGGTGTGGACACTCCGGGCGGCCTCGCAGAAGTGGCCGTGGCCGGTGCCGACGTCGAGCCAGGTCTTCGGCGCGTCGTCGAAGGGGAGCAGGGACCGGGCCCGCTGCTCGTACATCTTCGTGCGGCCCGCGAAGGTGTTGCCGAGCTGCTTCTCGCCGAGTCCGTCGTAGAAGTCGCGGTAGTAGAACTCCAGCCCGGCGGCGCTGAGTCGGGGGTTCTGGAAGGTGTGCCGGCAGTCCTGGCAGCGGTCGAGCACGAACCGTCCGGGCTTGTGCTGGAGCAGGTCGGTGGTCCGGACGCGCGTCTCCAGGCGGGCCGATCCGCACCAGGGGCAACTGGTGCGCGGGGGTTCGAAGAACCGGTCGAGCCCGAAGGCCAGGTCGGCCTGGTAGGTGGGCCGGAGGGCGGCGACCTGCTCGGTACGGTTCGGCGCGGCCGGTGCTTCGGCCTCGTTTGCCCCGTTGCCCCCGTTGCCCCCGTTACCGACGTTGCCCCCGTTGGCCCCGTGCTCGTCGTCGCTCATACCGTCTCCTTGGCGTGCGCATCAATGGCGAGTTGCTCAAGATGAGTTGCCGCCGCGGAGGCACCCCCGGCGGCCCGGAACGCGGTACGGATCCGGCCCGCCGCGAAGCGGTAGCCGGGCTCGTGCAGTACGGCGTCGATCGCGGCGCCCAGTTTCGGCGCGGTGACCCGCCCGAACCGCACCCGGATGCCCGCCCCGGCCGCCACGACCTGCCCGGCGACCACGGGCTGGTCGTCCCGGATGGGCGCGACTACGAGCGGCACCCCGTGCCAGAGCGCCTCGCACACGGTGTTGTGCCCGGCATGGCAGACGACGGCGTCGACCCGTTCGAGAAGCGGGAGTTGGGGGACGGAGGGCACGATCAGCACGCCCTTGTCCTCCCCCCTGTCCTCCCCCTTGTCCTCCTCGGCACTGTGGATCGCGCCTGCCGGGTCGACGATCACCGTCTGCGTCCGGTCCGCCCGCTCACGTGCGGCGGCCTGACACTCACTCAGGAACCGTGCGCCGACGTCTGTGTTGGCGGTGCCGAGGGTGACGAGGACGGTCGGGCGGGCGGGGTCGAGCCAGTCCCAGGGGAAGCCGGGCGGGGCGGGCCGGTCGGCGACGGACGGGCCGACGTAGCGGATCTGGTCCCCGGTCCGGGCCTCAGGGCCGACGAACTCCGGTGTGCTGAAGGCGAGTACGAGGTGCGGGGAGAACCGTGGATCGGCGCTGTCGGCGGGATTGCCGACCCGGTCCCGGAGCCCGTCGAGCAGCTCGTTCAGCCACTCCTCGACCTTGGGCATGCCGGAGAGTACGTCGGTGAACTCGGCGGAGGTGGTGGCCGAGGTGGCCCAGGGCAGGCCCAGGCGCTCGGCGACGAGGCCTCCGGCCAGGGCCTGTTGGTCGGCGACGACGACGTCCGGCCCGAACTCCCTTACGGCGGCGGCGACTCCGGGGGCCATCTCCTCGGCGAGCGGGGCGAGGAAGCGTTCCCAGAGGAACTTCAGCGCCTCGGGCCCCCGCAGGTCCGGCGGCCGTACGCCGTCACCGGAGCCGGGGACGGGCCCGGCGCACGGGAAGACGGTGGCGTCCGCTCCGGCGAGCCTGCGCACCAGCCCCGGATCGGCACACGCCCAGGCCGACTCGTGCCCACGCGCGGCGAGTTCGGCGGCCACTCCGACAGCCGGGTTGATGTGCCCGACGAGCGGCGGCACGACAAACAGGAACCTGGAACTGGAACGGCTCACCGCGCGTCCGCCCCCGCCAGCTGAACCGGAACCGGAACGGGAGCGACGGAGGCGCTGTGGATGAGCGACAGGATGTGCCCGCCCACGGTTCCCGACGCCTCGACGAGCACCGAGTGTTCGTGCCCCGGTACGACGACGGTCCGGCAGTCGGGCAGCAGGGCCTCCAGCCAGGGCGCGTGCTCGGCGAGGTCGGAGTCACCCCCGTACAGGCCAAGTACCGGGCAGCGTACGGAACTTATCTCGGCCTCGGTCAGGACGCGGCTGGCCGGGATGTCCTGGGCGAGGGTCGTCTCGCGGGCCAGCCGGGCGGCGCCCTTGGCCAACCGGGCGGTGTTCTGGCTGCGGTTGGCGGTGATCCAGGCGATGGCGTCGGCCTCGTTGTGGGCGAGTTCGTGCATGACCCGGCCGAGGATGCCGTCGAGTTTGCCCGCCCAGGCGGCAGTTGCCGGTTCCGACTCGATGAGGGAGACACTGGCGGCGCGCTCGGGATGGCGGGCCGCGTAGCCGAACGCGACTGTCCCGCCGTAGGAGTTGCCGACGAGATGGACCGGGCCGGTCACCTCAAGGTGGTCGAGGAGGGCCTCCAGGTCGTCGATGTTGTCGTCGAGGGTGTAGCCGGTGGCGGGGCGGGTGGAACGGCCGTGGCCGCGCAGGTCGTACATGACGACGTCGATGCCGGAGGCGGCGAACGCCGGTGCCACGGTGAAGTAGTAGCTGGCCAGGCTGTCGGTGAGCAGGCCGTGCACGAGTACGGCGGTGGCCGTGACGGGCCGTTCGCCGCGCGGCCCGATGCGCTGGGCGTGCAGGCGCAGACCGCCCCCGATGTCGACGATCGCCATGGTCAGCCCGCCTCCGCCGCTTTGAGGCTGGCGACGACGTGCTCGACGAGCCGGCCGACGGTGAGTTCGATGATCTCGTCGAACTCCATCCCGGCCAGGAACTCGGCGAAGTTGACCTGGTTGCCGTACTTCTCCTCCAGCAGCCCGGCCAGGGTCACCAGGTCGATGCTCTCCAGCTCCAGGTCACGGTTGAAGGTGGTGTCCATGCGGATCTCGACGTCGTCGAGGCCGTACTCGTCGAGGAGGGTCGCGAGCATGCCCGCGATGTCGGCGAGCACCGCCTCCTCGTCAACGGTCCCGATTTTCTGCCCGTTGAGGCTCATAGCTCCAACTCCCTTTCCTCTTCCGCTGCTTCCACTGCTTCCGCTGTGGCTGATCCGGTCGTCCAGGCCACGACGTACTCCCTCTCCGGCAGTCCGGGAGGGTTGCCGGTCCGCTCGTGGTGCACGGTGTAGGCGGGCGCGAGCCGCCCGGAGACCAGCAACCTGTCGGCGGCCGGTACCTCCCGTACGGCGAAGTCCCTCGGCCTGCCCCCGAATCCGGTGCCCTCCGCCTTCGCGACCGCTTCCTTGGCGGCCCAGAAACGGGTGAACCAGAGCGCCTCGCACTCGCCGGTGGTGGTCGACTGGGCCCGGAGCAGGGCGAGTTCGGCCGGGGAGAGGGCGGTGGCCAGGGTGGAGGCGTCCCGTTCGACGACTTCCTCGATGTCGATGCCGGGTCCGGTGCGGGCGCTGGTGCCGGTGCCGGGGGCGGAATCGGTCCGGCGCGGTCGTACGATCGCCACGCCCGCCTCACCGCAATGGGCGAGCGAGATGTCCAGCGGGGGCAGGGTCCGGCCGTGCAGCCCGGTGACGTACGGCCGCCCGTTCGGGTCGTTGTGCACCCGGATCTCGGCCGGGAACACGTCCCCTTCTCCCTCCCGCTCCCAGAGCCACCGCCGGACGGCGTCCTTGGCCGCGATCCGGCCGAGCAGCCACTGCCGGCGCCCGCGCGGCGCGTGCCGCTCGTACAGCGAACGCTCCTCCCCACCAAGAGAGTTGCGCATGATGAGGTCGCGGGAAGCGAGGTCGGGCCAGCGTTCGTGGAGCAGTACCCAGCTGCCCGGGCGGGCCTCGGAGAGGGTGTTGCGCTCAGGGAAGCGTTCGACGGGCCTGGTCTGCGGGTCGTTGTCGAAGCGCCGGTCCTGCCAGCCGCTGAGTACGGCCCAGACCCGCCCGCCGACGGTGAGTTGAACGTCGGCTTCGAGGACGGTGTCGGTGAGCGAGGTGATCCGTACGAAGCAGTCGACGTCGGTGCCGGGGGTGGGGTGGGGCCCGTAGAACCGCATCTCCCTCATGCCCACCGGGAACACGACCGTCCGCGCGGTGCGTGTCGCCATGATCCAGTACCCGAGGATCTGCCCGACGTTGTCGAGCAGGGACCCGGGCGCGGGCGGGGTGGTGATGACTCCCCGCACATGCGCCTCCCCCATCGCGGTCAGCTCGGTGACCCCCTGGAACGCCGGGCCGTGGAACATCCAGCGCTCGGAGTAGAGCTGGGCGGCGGTGTGGTCGGGGGCGCGTTCGGTGGAGGGGGCGACGGGCCAGGGGGTGGGGTGGGTCGCGGGGTTCGGGTAGGCGGGGGCGAGTTCGACCGTGGCTCGGGCCCGGGGGCCGAAGGAGACGGCGTGGTGGGTGGGGGTTCCGGGGACGGGGGTGACGGTCACGTCCACGTCGAGCGGCGGGGTGGCGGTGAGCCACTGATCGAAACGGGCGTTGTGAACGGCGACGGCTGCTACGGCCCGGGGCCCGGTTCGCGTCCGCTCCGCCGTCTCCGCCGCTTCCATGATGTGCTGCACGATCGTCGTCGCCGGGACCACCGGCCAACGGTCGGCCACATCCGGCCAGCCCGGACGCTGCGGGAAGAAGCAGTGGTCCAGGAGGTACGGCATGGTGTCCGGGGACACATGGACTGTCGTGCGCCAGGAGGGTGGGGCAGCCTCGGTGGGCGGGGGTGGGAGGAGCGGTCGTCCGCCGGGGGTGGCGGACCGAGGGTGCGGGGACGGGGGGAACGGTCGTCCGCCGGGGGCGGCGGACCGGGAGTGCGGGGCCTGGGACAGAGGTGCGGGCGTGTGGGTGCCCTGAGCGGGGTGGGGCGCACCGGCCGGGGTGGGGGTGGCGGGCGGTGCGGACAGCCCGGTTGGCGTGGCGAAGGCTTGTCGGAAGGGCCCGGTGGGTGGGGGGCCTGCCGGGGCAGTGGGGGCGGTGGTCCCGGCTGGGCCGGCGATCCCGGGGGTCCCGGGGATGCCGGGGGTCGGGGGGATCCCAGCAGGCCTGGCGGCCCCGCCAGGCCCGGCAGACCCGCCAGGGCCGACGGCCCCAGCAGTCGCGGGGATTCCGCCGGTCCCAGCAGGGCCCACGGTCGCGGGGATCCCAGCAGGCCCGATGGCCCCGCCAGGCCCGGCGATCCCGACAAATCCGGCGGCCCCGGGGATCCCGGCGGGCCCGCCCGAGCCCCGGGCGGAGCCGTCCGTGTAGGCCGCAGCGGCACCCGGACGGCGACCGGCTGCGCCGATCAGCTCGGCAGCGGTGTCCGCCGTTTCCCGCAGCAGGGCACGGAGTTCGGCGGCGGCAGGGAAGCGGCCCGCGATCGCGTCCAGCGGTGACGTCGGTCCGGCGGTGGCCGGGAGCCCGGCAGCACCGGCTGTTTCCGGAGCGCCCAATGGCCCTGCGGCAGCACGAGTCCGTTGAGTCGGTACCGGCGTCGAGGCGGCGGCCACCGGCGGTGTCAGCCCGGCGGTGCCCGGGAAGCCAGCAGCACCGGACGTCTCCGTGGCCCCCAATGCCCCTGCGGCACGCGTCCGTTGAGCCGGAACCGGCGTCGAGGCCGCGACCGGCGACGGACCGGCGGCCGACAGCGCGGCGGTGACCGAGGGCCGCGCGAGGCTTCGTCCCGGGGTCAGTTCCGCGCGTAGGCCGGTGAGCGTCTGTTCGTCGAGGGAGACGAGGGCGCCGCCCAGGTCAAGCCGGACCGGCGGGCGGGCTGGCCGGTCCCTCCGCACGGGGGTTCCGGCGCCGGCCGGTTCCGTGGAGCGGTCGGAGGGACCGGCGGCGTGGAGGGCGACGTGGGGAGCGGCGGCGTCGCTCATGGCGGGCGACGGCAGCGCCGGTGCCGTCACCCGCCCCGTCACCCACAACGCCGTTGCCACGCGCCGGAGTTGCGCGAGACCGTCGCGGTGCGGGGAGTTGGCGGCCACGACCAGGTGGTCGTGCCCGGACAGCGTGTCGCCGATCAGGGAGCCGAGTTGGCCGGTGCCGACCTGGATGAAGGTCCGGTGTCCGGCCGCGTACATCGCCTCGACCAGCTGCCGGAAGCGCACCGGCTCCAGCAGATGCCGTACGAACAGTTCACGCACCGCCGATTCGCCCGCCGGGAAGGGCGCCGCCGTCGTCCCCGACCAGACCGGAACCGTCGGGGGGTGGAGTCGGAAGCGGTTCGCGGCCTCCTTGATGGGGGCCAGGTAGGGCGCCAACATCGGTGTGTGGAAGCCGGATTGGAAGGGCAGCACCTGGCTGAGCACACCCCTCGCACGGAACGCCCGGACGAACTCCTCGACCGCCGCGTCCGGACCGCACACCATCGACTGGTTCGGCGCGTTGTCGTGCGAGAGCACGATTCCGGCGTCCGCCCAGCCCTCCTCGGCGAGTGCCGTGAGGACCCGTTCGGCGGGTGCGCCGATCGCCCCGAAGGCCAGCCCCGGCACGGTCACGGAGTCGGGGTCGAAGGTCGCCATGAAGGCGCCGACCTCGTCGCCGTCGTACAACCCGGCGGCCGTCATCGCCGTCCATTCGCCGACACTGTGCCCGGCCACCGCGTCCGGGACGACGCCCATACGGCGCAGCGCCCGGTCGAGCAGCAGCCCGACCCCGACGACCCCGAACCCGTGCCGGCCGACGTCCCCGACCTCGGCCCGTTCGTCGCCGGCCGCCAGTACGCCGTCCAGGCCGAAGTGGGCGGCTATGTCGTCGACACGGGGGTCGAAGTCGCCCTCCAGGCCCGGGAAGACGAAGGCCAGGCCTCCCAACTCCCCCTCCTGTCCTGGCTGTTCCGCCCGCAGCGGCTCCGGGCGGAACCAGACGTCGCTACGCCCGTGCCACGCCCGCCCCTTGGCGACCGCCCGGCGCGCCAGCGTGAGCCGCTTCGCGGTCGGGTCGACGATGCCGAGCCTGGTACGCCCGGCCTCTACATGCGTGCGGGTGGCGTCGAGACCGGCGGCGAGTACGGCCGTGTCGTCCGCGTCCAGGAGGGCGGCGAGGCCCTCGGGGGTCTCGGCGGCGAGCAGCAGGACGCGCTCGGGCTCGACGACGGTCACCGACGGCTCGGGCGCCGGCGACACCGAAGCCAATGACACGGGAGCCGGTGACACAGGCGCCGACGGCACGAGGACCGATGAGCCGCGTCCCGACGTCCCGGGGGCCGCCGCCGCACTCCTCGCACGCGCCCCCGGCGCCTCCTCCAGCACCACATGCGCGTTGATCCCGCCGAACCCGAAAGCGTTGACCGCCGCCCGCCGTACGGGCTGCTCGGCCGTTGTCTCCCAGGGCGCCGCCTTGTCCAGCGGGCGGAAACGGGTGGCCGCGAGGGCCGGGTTCGGGTCGTCGCAATGGAGGGTGGGCAGGAGCATGCCGTGGTGGACGGCGAGGGCGGCCTTGACCAGGCCCGCGACCCCGGCGGCGGGCATGGTGTGCCCGATCATCGACTTCACGGAGCCGATCACCGCCGTACCAACACCACCGCCACCGCCACCCGCGCTCCCGCCGTCCCCGTCCTCCCCCGGCCCGAACACCTCGGCCAGCGTAGCCAGTTCGGCCGCGTCTCCGGCGGGTGTCGCCGTGCCGTGGGCCTCCAGGAGGCCGAGCGAGCCGGGCTGGGCGGGGTCGAGTCCGGCGGCCCGCCAGGCCTGGCGTACGGCGTGGGTCTGGCCGCCGGGGTCGGGGTTGACGAGCCCGGCGGCGCGGCCGTCGCTGGCCACGCCGGTGCCCCGGATGACGGCGTAGATCCTGTCTCCGTCGCGCTCGGCGTCCGCGAGGCGCTTGAGGACGACCACGCCGGTGCCCTCACCGATCAGGATGCCGTCGGCGCCCCGGTGGAAGGGGCGGATGCGCTGGCTGGGCGAGAGGGCGCGGAGCTGCGAGAACACGCTCCACAGGGTGATGTCGTGGCAGTGGTGGACCCCGCCCGCCAGCATCAGGTCGCAGCGTCCGGAGGCCAGTTCGTTCACCGCCTGGTCCACCGCGACCAGCGAGGAGGCACAGGCCGCGTCCACCGTGTACGCCGGTCCGCGCAGGTCGAGCCGGTTGGCGACCCGGGAGGCGGCGAGGTTGGGCACGAGCCCGATCGCCGACTCGGGACTGTCTGGACCAAGGCGATCCGTGAACGCCGTACGGACTCGGTCTAGTTGGGCGGAATCCAGGTCCGGCAGCAACTCCCCCAGCGTGCGGACGAGTTGGCCCGCCGTACGGACCCGCTGGTCGAGCCGGACGAGGCCGGGGGTGAGGTAGCCGCCCCGGCCGAGGATCACGCCGATCCGGTGCCGGTCGGGCAGCCAGCCGGTCAAGTCCCCGCTGCCCTCGCCTCCTTGCTGTGTGTCGGCGAGGGCGGCGGCGGCCACGTTGAGGGCGATGAGCTGGTCGGGTTCGGTGCCGGAGACGGAGTTCGGCATGATCCCGAACCGGGTGACCTCCACCTCCGCCAGCTCGTCCACGAACCCGCCACGCCGGCAGTACACCTGGTCGGCGACGGCACGGTCACCGGCGGAGTCCGGCCGGTAGTAGGCGTCCGTGTCCCAACGCCCGTCCGGTACGTCGGTGATGGCGTCCGTACCGGCGAGCAGGTTCCGCCAGTAGGCGTCGAGGTCGGCGGCGCCGGGCAGCAGCACCGACATGCCCACGATCGCCACCGGAGTCGACGTACCGACCGACGTACCGACCGATTCACCTGGTGCTTGACGATCCGTCATGTCGGTTACCAGCCCGACGAGGTGTAGACGACGGCGCCCGCCGACTCCTCGCCCCAGGCCAGTTCACGGAGCAGCGCGGCCGTGCCCTCCTCGGGGTCGATGAGCCTGACCCCGCGCCGGGCGTACTCGCGCCCGAGTTCGGGGGTCACCATGCCGGTGTGGCCGCCGGTCGGCGCCCATGGCCCCCAGTGCACGGTCAGGGCCCGCTGTCCGCTCCGGGCCGCCCAGGCGGCGCCGAGGCTCTGGAGGGCGTCGTTGGCGGCGGCGTAGTCGACCTGCCCCCGGTTGCCGAGGACGGCGGAGATGCTGCCGAACAGGACGGCGAAGGAAGGGCTGTTGGGGAGTTGCTCCAGCGCGGCGAGCAGGGTTTCGGCGCCGTTGGTCTTCGTCCCGTACACGCGCTGGAAGGACTCGGTGGTCTTCTCGGCGATGAGCCGGTCCTCGATCACCCCGGCCGCGTAGACGACCCCGTCGAGGCGGCCGTGTTCGGCGTGGATCTCCTTGACGGCCTGGAGTGCCGCGTCCTGCTCCCTGAAGTCTACGGAGTGGTAGCGGGCCGGGCTGCCGAGGGCTGTGAGTTCGTCGAGGGTGGCGGTGATCTCCCGCTGGGCGAGCAGGAGTTCGGCCTCGCGGTTGATCTCGGCGGGCTTCAGTCCGCCCCGGGCGGCGAGGACCGCGCGCAGTTCGGCCTGGGTACGGGCGGCTGCCGTGGCCGCGCCCTCCGGGCCCTCCGGTGCGGGGGTCCGGCCGAGGAGTTCGATCCGGCAGCGGGAGGCGGAGGCCAGCGCGGCGGCGAACTTCGCGGTGATGCCCCGCGCCCCGCCGACGAGCAGCACCACGCTGTCGCGGTCCAGTCCGACGGCGGCGGCCTCGGCGGCACCGTCCCCGGCGGGTCCTGCACCGGTGCTACCGAGAGCGCCCAGCGGGGTCTCGACCAGCTCAAGTCCATGACGCCCGGCCGCAGTTCGCAGGACGACCGGGGTCCGGTCGGAGGCGAACAGCTCGGCGAGCAGGGCATCGGCGACGGCAGCGGCATCCGCCTCCCCCGCCCCGAGGTCGATGATCCGCGCGTCCGTCTCCGGGTACTCCCGGGCGACCGTCCGGAAGAGCCCGTGCAGCCCGGCCGACCTCAACTCGCCCTCGTCCGGGCCGCCTTCACCGGCAACCCGTATCGCGAACAGCCAGCGGGGGCCGAGCCCCAGGGCCGCCTTGAACACGGGGAACGCCTCGGGCAGTACGGGAGGCCGGGACACGGCCAGCGGATCGAGGAACAGCACCCCGTCGACCGGCCCGTCGGCCTCGGTCAGCAGATGGTCGGCGCCGAGGACCACCGCGTCGGCGCCATGCCCGACCAACCGGGCCACGACCTCACGGGCCACCGCACCCCCGTCGTCGTCACCGAGAACCGCGAACCTCTTGCCGCCCAGTACGGCGGAGAAGTCGACGTCACCGTCCTGCTGCTCCAGCAGCACAGGCCGCAACTGGAACCGCTTCGGCGCCTCACCGACGACCTCCGGGGCCACGTCGGCCACCTCCGGCCGGAGAGGCTGCGGCGGAGCCACCTGCTCCTCGGCCTCGGCGGCCGGACCGCCGAGCCGCGCCGCCAGCCATCCGGTGACCGAGGCCGCCGTACGGGCCTTGGCGAGATCCTCCAACTCGGCGTCGTCGAGCGAGGTGATGTCACCGCCGCCCCCGACCCCGAGCCGCTGGGCCAACTCACCAGCGATCTCGGCCCGCTTGATCGAGTCGATGCTGAGATCGGCCTCCAGATCGAGGTCGGGCTCGATCATGTCCACGGGGTATCCGGTGCGCTCACTGATGATCTCCAGCACCACACCCAACACATCCGCCTCCGAGAACCCCACGGCGGCAGAAGCAGGAGCGGCAGCAAGTGCGGGCGGGGCAACGGCCGTCGTGGTGAGCCGCGCCGCGAGCCACGCCGTCACCGCAGCCGCCGTACGGGCCTTGGCCAGATCCTCCAACTCGGCATCACCGAGCGAGGTGATGTCCGCGCCCGCGCCCCCGACCCCGAGCCGCTGCGCCAACTCACCAGCGATCTCAGCCCGCTTGATCGAGTCGATACTGAGATCGGCCTCCAGATCGAGATCCGGCTCGATCATGTCCACCGGATACCCGGTCCGCTCACTGATGATCTCCAGCACCACACCCAACACATCCGCCTCCGAGAACCCCACGGCGGCGGGGGCCGGAACGGGAGCGGGTACGGCGTAGAGCGCGGGCGGATACGTGGGGGCGGCGGGTATCGCCTGGGGTGCCTCGGCCGCCCACAGGGGCTCCGGAGCCGCCGGGCCGGGTATCCACTGGCCGGGTGCCGCACCGAAGTACGTGAGGAGCACGTCCCGTTGGGCGGCGACCATCTCGCGGCTGGTGCGCAGGAACTCGGAGATCAGCGCGTCCCTGCCACCGGCCCCGGGGGCACCGTCCTGGTGATTCGCGGTCACTGTCGTCGTCTCCAGTACGCGTCGGGCCGGTGCGAGGGCACCGGGGAGGAGGTCGCCGGCGGCGGTGCGGACCAGGTGGCCGTCGACCGTCCAGCCGGGCCGCTTGGGCGCCTTGGTCCGGGTCGCGTCGACGGCGTCGCGCCCGTGGAACAGCCAGCCGGTGCGCACCGGCAGCCCCGCGACGGCCAGTTGGGCCAGCGCGTCGAGCCAGCCGCGCAGTCCTCTCTCGGGACGCGGTTCGCAGGCGACCGTGCGGTGCGGGCGGTCGCCGAGGATCTGGCCGACCAGCCGGGTCAGTACGGAACCGGGCCCGGCCTCGACGAAGATCCGGGCGCCCGCCTCGTACATGGCCTCGATCTGGGCGACGAAACCGACGGGGGCGCCGATCTGGGCGGCGAGTTCGGCACGTACCGCTTCGGCGTCGGTGCCGTACGGGGTGGCCGTGCGGTTGGACCAGACCGTGAACTCGGGTGCGTGGACGGTCTGTTGGGCCAGTGCTGTCGCGAACCGTTCTCCGGCCCCGGCGACCAGCGGGCTGTGGAAGGCGCAGGCGACGGGGATGCGCTTCGCGCCGAGTCCGGCCGCGCGCAGCAGCCGTACGGCCTCGTCGACCGCCTCCGTCGGGCCCGAAATCACCGTCTGCTTGGGCGAGTTGTGGTTGGCGACGACGACAGAGGCGGGCGCGTCGGCGGTACGCAGGGACGCCGCGACCTCCTCGGCGCCCGCCGCCACCGCCGCCATGGTGCCCGGGTCGTCGCCGTTGGCCTCGTCGGCGGCCGAGAGGATCGCGGTCGCGCGCTGCGCGCTCAGGGCGAGGAGGGCCTCCGGGTCGAGGGCGCCGGCCGCGCTGAGGGCGACGAGTTCGCCGTAGCTGTGTCCGGCGGCCATGTCCGGGCGTACGCCTGCCGTGGTGAGCAGGGCGTGCGCGGCGAGGCCTGCGATGCCCAGGGCGGGCTGGGCGACCCGGGTGTCGGTGAGGGCGGTGTGCTGGCGGTCGCGGGTGGTGTCGTCGAAGGCGGTGGGCGGGTAGAGGGCGTCGGCGTGGTCGCGGCCGAGTTCCAGGTAGTACTGGAGTTCGGGCAGCGCGACGAACACGTCGGCGAGCATCCCGGTCCGCTGGCTGCCCTGCCCCGGGAAGAGGAAAGCGACCTGGCCGGAGGCCTCCTGCGAGTCCTGGGCAGCGAGGTGGATGCCCGCGCGCGGGTCGTGCTCCCCCGCCAGCGCCCGCCGCAGCTGGCCGACGAGTCCCTCCCCGTCCGTCGCCACGACCGCCACCTGTACGGGCTCGTGCCGGGCGTCGGAGCGGCGTGAGGCGGCGAGGGCGAGGTCGCGCAGGCGCCAGGAGGACTGCTCGTCCTCGGCCGCCTTCAGCACGTCCTCGATGGCGCGCCGCGCCCCCGCCGGATCGGCCGCCCGGAACGTGAACAACTCGGCCGGCCAGGCGTCCAGCGCGTGCACGGGCGGAGCGGAGTCCGCGTAGGCCTCAAGGACCACATGGAAGTTGGTGCCGCCGAAGCCGAACGCGCTGAGCCCCGCGACCCGTTCCGCCGCCGGCGCGGCCCAGGGCCGCGCCTGGCCATGGAACGCGAACGGGCTGCTGCCCTCCTCCCAGGCGGAGTTGGGCCTGCTGACGTGCAGGGTGGGCGGCTTGACCCCGGTGTGCAGGGCGAGGACGGTCTTGATGAGCCCGGCCAGGCCTGCGGCGCACTTGGTGTGCCCGATCTGCGACTTGACGGAACCGAGGGCGATTGCCCCGGACTTGGCCCCGGCCTCGGTGAACACCTCGCTCAGGATGGTGAGTTCGGTGCGGTCCCCGACCACGGTCCCGGTGCCGTGCGCCTCGACCAGTCCGACCTCGGCGGGCGACACCCCGGCGTTGCGGTACGCCCGTTGCAGCGCGGCCCGCTGGCCCTCGGGCCGGGGAGCCGTCAGCCCGAGCGACCGCCCGTCGCTGGAACTCCCCACTCCCTTGATGACGCCGTAGATCCGGTCGCCGTCGCGCTCGGCGTCGGCCAGCCGCTTCAGCACGACACACGCGACGCCCTCCCCCAGCGCGATGCCGTCCGCCGAACTGTCGAAGGCGCGCGACCGCCCGGTCGGGGACAGGGCGTGCACGGAGGAGAAGAGCACGTAGTCGTTGATGCCGTTGTGCAGATCGGCGCCGCCGCACAGCACGACGTCGCTGGTCCCGCCCACCAGTTCCTTGCAGGCCACGTCGACGGCGGCCAGGGACGAGGCGCACGCGGCGTCGACCGTGTAGTTGGCGCCGCCGAGGTCGAGCCGGTTGGCGATCCGCCCGGAGATGACGTTGGCGAGCATGCCCGGGAAGGAGTCCTCGGTGAGCTTCGGCAGCTGGTCCACCAGCCCGTCCGGCACCTTGCCGTAGTACGACGGCAGTACGGCTCGCAGCGTGCCCGCGTTGGACAGGTCGCTGCCCGCCTCCGCGCCGAAGACGACCGAGGTGCGCGAGCGGTCGAACTCCCTTCCCCGCTCGCCGTATCCGGCGTGCGCCAGGGCCCGCCGGGCGGCTTCGAGGGCCAGCAGCTGGACGGGCTCGATGCTGCCGAGCGAGGTGGGCGGAATGCCGTACGACAGCGGGTCGAAGGGGATGCGGGGCAGGAAGCCGCCCCACTTGGAGGGCGTGACGCCACCGTCCCCGTCCGCCGCCGAGTAGTGCACGGCCGGGTCCCAGCGGTCGACAGGCACCTCACCCACCGCATCATGGCCGCCGAGGACGTTGGCCCAGAAGGCGGCGAGGTCGGGGGCGTCCGGGAACATGCAGGCCATGCCGACGACGGCGACGTCGAGGGGGGCGGGGGCCTCGGCCTCTTCAGGAGGATGCACCCCGAGCCGCTCCCTCAGCTGTGCGGCCTGTCCGGTGAGGAAGTCGGCGGCGCCGTCCGCCACGGAGTGGTGCAGCGCGTCGACGGTCGTGGTCGCCGAGCGCAGCACGGCCACCTCCCCGGCCATGAACATGCCCTCGGCGTGCTGCCGTTGCTCGTCCACGGCCGCCAACTCGCCGTCGGCGTCCCGCTCGATGCCCTTGCTGGCGATGCGGAGCCGACCGACGTTGAGCCGCTCCAACTGCTCCCAGATCTGCCGCTCGGGCACCCCGTTCGCCCTCAACTCCGCCTCGAACTCACGGTAGTTGTCGCTGAACGGGCTGGGCACACACCGGGTGGCATGACCGGGCGCCGTCTCAAGGAGCGCGGTACCGGTCGCCTCGACGACCTGCTGCTGGAAGAGCGGCTGAACCGCCCCGCAGGCCACGGCCTCCTCGGTGAACAGGTAGGCGGTGCCCATCAGTACGCCGACGGCCGCACCGCGCGCGGTCAGCGGAGCGGCGAGTGCGGCGACCATCGCGGCCGACCGCTCGTCGTGGACGCCACCCGCGAAGAACACCTCGACCCGCTCGGCGGCGTCCTCCCCGGCTGTCGCCAACCAGTCCTCGATGACGGCGAGTTGGGCCTCCCAGAGCGGAAAGCTGCCGCGCGGTCCGACATGCCCGCCGCACTCGGACCCCTCGAACACGAACCGGCGGGCCCCCGCCTCCAGGAACTGCTTCAGCAGCCCCGGCGACGGCACGTGCAGGAAGGTGGCGATCCCGGCCCGCTCCAGCGCCTCGGCCTGGGCGGGCCGGCCGCCCGCGATGATGGCGTGCGTGGGCCGCAGCTCCCGTACGGCTTCGAGCTGGGCGTTGCGCATCTCCTCGGGCGCGAACCCGAGGACGCCGACACCCCAGGGCAGGTCGTCGCCGACGGCCTCCCGGGTCTCGGCCAGCATGGTCCGGGTCTGCTCACCACTGGCAAGGGCCAGCGCGACGAACGGCAGCGCGCCGCTCCCGGCGACAGCGGCGGCGAACCGCGCCTGGTCGCTGACACGGGTCATCGGCCCCTGCGCGATGGGGAGTTGGGTACCGAGCGCCCGGCTCATCGGGGAACCGGTGCGCAACGCGCGGACGGGACTGTCACCTCGTACGGCGTCGTGGACGGCGTCGGTGAGGGCGCGGACCGTGCGGCCCGCGTCGGTCCAGCGGTCGGCGAACCGGGCGGCGAGGAAGCCGTCCTGGCCGACCGGGAGGAGCTGGGTGCGCGGGTCCTGGGCGCCGAGCAGCGCCGCGACCGCCGCCGGGTCGCCGGCCGGGACGGGCGGGGCGTCGGGGCCGCGCCGGTGCAGTACGCGGTGACCGGCCACGACGACGGTCTCCGAGCCGTCCATCGAGCGCAGCGCGGCGGCCGTGGCCTCCGGCAGCGAGGACTCGGCGAGCAGGGCGAGCTGGCTGTCGAGCACGACGCCCGCCGCTCCCCCGGCCACCGCGGCAGCCGCCGTACGGGGGCCGATGCCGCCGCGGGCCCAGACGGGGAGGTCGATGCCGGGGTCGGCGAGGAGGCGTTGCAGCAGGACGAAGGTGCTCAGCTCGCCGATCCGGCCGCCGCCGTCGCTGCCCCGGGCGATCAGCCCGTGCGCCCCGGCGCGGACGGCCGCGAGGGCCTCCGCCAGGTCGGTGACCTCCACGAGGACGCGGTGGTGGGCGGCGACCTCGGCAACGCTCCAGGGCACGTCCGGGACATCGGCGGCGAGGATCACGGTGTCGGGGCCGCCGTCGCCCGCGAGTTCGGCCGGCGCGAGTCGGCAGTGGGGGCCGATCCGTACGCCGTACCGGAAGCCGGAGCCGGGGGCGGGGGCGGGGGCGGGGGCGGCGAGGCGTCGTATCCGCGCGAGGGCGTGTCTCGCTCTCCGGTCGCCGAGGCCCAGGTCAAGTACTCCCAGGGCGCCGGCCCGGCTGACGGCAGCGGCAAGCCGGGCGTCTGGTTCGCCGAAGGGGGTTACTCCGATGATCAGTTCAGAGGCGCGCACGGCAGACGTCATGATTCTCCGAAATATTCGGTGAAACTGCACGGTGGGGTTTTTGTGTGGCGCGGAAGCACTTCACTTCAGGGCACTTCACTCAGGGGGGAATCCAACGGGAAGTTAGCGCCGACATTACTCACCAGTCAACATGGCGTGGAACGATCCGTATGCGGCCGATTCCATTCGGCCAGCATCGACCGGCCACCCCAAGTCCCGAAAAACCGTCCAATTCCAATCGGTTACGACGTCACCGCAGACCCGACGTCACACCTCTTGACGTCAGGGTCCTGTCAGATACACGGTTGAATTCACTTCCGCCTCACGCTTCGGAAACACGACCAGCGGGCGAAGTAAACCTTGTAAATTCTTCATGTACTTATCCGGCATTCCACGCCTCCTTCCCGAACAAGAGGCAGGACATGACAGAACGAACCGACCTCCCCGGCGGAAACCCGGGGAGGTCGACCCGTTACGAGGGTTGAGCGGCCGTCAGGCCTTGGCCTCCGACACCTCGGACACGTCGGACACGTCGGACACCTCGGGAGCGGTGGCCTCCGGGGCCTCCTCCGGCGCCGGGGCGGCCTCCACCGGGCGGACCGGAATGAGGAAGGCGACGACCGCCGCCGCGAGGCCGACAGCGCAGCCGAGCATCATGGCGGCCCGGAAACCGGCCTCGGAGGGCAGCGCGTAGCCGCCGAAGTCGGTGGTCATCTGGGCCAGCACGACGCCGATGACGGCGGCCGAGACCGAGCTGCCGATCGAGCGCATCAGGGTGTTGAAGCTGTTGGCGGAGGCGGTCTCGGACTGCGGGACCGCGCCCATGATCAGGGCCGGCATGGCGCCGTACGCGAAGCCGACACCCGTGTTGCAGACGATGGTCACCGCGAGCAGGGCCCAGGTGGAGCCGGAGCCGACGAGCGGCAGGGAGATGCCGTACCCGAGGGCGATGAACAGGCTGCCGACCGACAGCGTGACCTTGGGGCCGGACTTGGCGGAGAGCATGGCGCCGAGCGGCGACATCAGCATCATCATCAGACCGGCCGGGGCCATCCACAGCCCCATGGCGAGCATGGACTCGCCGAGCCCGTAGCCGGTCTCCTTGGGCAGCTGCATCAGCTGCGGGATGACCAGGGACTGGGCGTACATCGCGAACCCGACGAGGACCGAGGCCGCGTTGGTCATCAGCACCTGCGGACGGGCGGTCACGCGCAGGTCGACCAGCGGCTCGGTGTTGCGCAGCTCCCACCAGCCCCAGGCCAGCAGCACGACCACGGCGACGGCGAACAGCCCGAGGGTGGTGCCGCTGCCCCAGCCCCAGTCGGCGCCCTTCGACACGGCCAGGAGGAGGCAGATCAGCGCGGTGCCGAGCCCGATCGCGCCGAGCACGTCGAAGCGCCCGGCGGCGGTGTTCTCGCGCCCGGCGGGCACGAAGACCGCGATCAGCGCGGCGACGGCGGCGGCCAGCGCGGCCACCACCCAGAACAGCACCCGCCAGCTGGCGTTCTCGGCGATCGCCGCGGAGAACGGCAGCCCGAGCGCGCCGCCGACACCCATCGAGGCGCTCATGATCGCGATGGACGAACCGAGCTTCTCCGCCGGTACGACGTCCCGCAGCAGGCTGATGCCCAGGGGTACGACGCCCATGCCCATGCCCTGGAGTCCGCGCCCGGCGATCATCGGGAGCACGGAGGAGGACAGCGCGCACACGATGGAGCCCAGGACGAGCGGCACCAGCGAGACGAGCAGCATGCGCTTCTTGCCGTACATGTCACCGAGCCGGCCGGCGACCGGGGTCACGACCGCCGCGGCGAGCAGGGTGGCGGTGATCACCCAGGAGGCGTTCGAGGCGGAGGTGTCGAGCAGGCTCGGCAGCTCCCCGATCAGCGGGACCACGAGGGTCTGCGTGATCGCGGCCACGATGCCGGCGAAGGCGAGGATGCCGACAACTCTGCCGGAGCCGGCGTCGGGCTTGGAACTGTCCACTGCGATTGCTCCTTCGTATCTTCTGGGGTCTTCCTCGGGTCTTCACGAGGGATGTGCATCATGCACGAGAAGTGCATCATACATATCACTCGTGAACGCATTAACTTGGGACAGGGCCTGCCGAGCCGAGGGCCCGTTCAGGAGCCGAAGGCCGAAGGAAGCAGCCGCATGGACGAACACGTGGACAAGCCCGTTGATCTGGTCGAGTTCGAGACGATGCTTCTCGGTCGGTATATGCATCTGCTCTCACCGAAGGCGCGGGGGGCCGTGGGACGGCTCGACCGCAGCGCGTACATCCTGCTCAGCCGCATCCAGGCGGAGGGGCCGATGTCGATCGGCCAGCTCAGCGCCGCGTTCGGGCTGGACGCGTCCACGCTCAACCGGCAGACGGCCGCGATGCTCCGGGCCGGAATCGTCGAACGCATCCCTGACCCCGAGGGCGGCATAGCGCGCAAGTTCGCGATGACGGAGGAGGGCGAGCGCCGGCTGGCCGCCGACCGCGCGGAGAACCGGAAGGGCCTGGCCAAGGTGCTGACCGACTGGACGGCCGAGGAGGTCGCGGACTTCGCGGCCCAACTCAGCCGCCTCAACCGGGATGTGGAGCGACTGGACGGCCGGCCGTGGCCGCGCGAGTAACCGACGCCGGCTGCAAGTAGTGAACGGACGTTCACGCTTGAAACGTGAATCATCCCAGGCCATTCCGGCATGAAGTGCCCCTGGCATGGGCAGAGTTGAGGTGCGCCGACCGTCCCGCGCCGCACTCCGGGAGGCAGCCTCGTCATGCGCTCCAAGCCGGACATCCCCTACTCCAACCAGGTTTTCGTCCGGCGGGTCGTCGTCACCGGCCTGGGAGCCATCACCCCGCTCGGCGTCGGAGTCCCCGACCTCTGGCGCGGCCTCCTCGAAGGCCGGTGCGGGATAAGGGAGTTGACCGGCGAGGAGTTCACCGGGCTGCCGGTCCGCGCGGCGGGGACGGTCCCCGTGGACCCGGCCGGTCTGCTCCCCCGTCCCCAGGCCCGCCGGATGAACCGGGCCGCGCAGTTCGGCGTACTGGCGGCCCGGGAGGCCTGGCGGGACGCGGGCTTCGACGGTTCGGGGACGGAGGCGAGCGGGCTGTCCCCCGACCGGGTGGGCGTGTCGGTGGGCGCGATCCTGGGCGACGCGTCGGTCCTGGTCGGCGGCGACCGCCGGCTGCGCGACAAGGGGCCCCGGGCGGTCTCCCCGCTCACCACCCCCATGACGGTGCCGTCGCAGGCGGCGTCCCAGATCTCCCTGGCCCTGCGCATCACGGGCGAGGCCCGCACGGTGACGAGCGCCTGCGCGTCGGGCACGGAGGCGATCGGCCAGGCGATCGACCGCATCCGGTACGGCCATGTCGACGTCGTCCTCGCGGGCGGCGCCGAGGCTGTCGTCACGCCGGCGATCATGGCGTCGTTCGCCGCGATGCGCGCACTGTCGACGCGCCCCGCCGGGGAGTTGCCGTCCCGCCCGTTCGCCAGGGACCGGGACGGTTTCGTCAACGGCGAGGGTGCGGGTTTCCTGGTCCTGGAGTCCGAGGAGCACGCACGGGCGAGGGGCGCCCGCGTCTACTGCGAGGCGGCCGGCTGGGGCCTGTCGGCCGACGCCCACCACATGGCGGCGCCTGACCCGTCCGGCACCGGGGTGGCCCTGGCCCTCCGCCGCGCCCTGCGGGACGCGGGCGGCGGCCCCGCCGACGTGATCCACGTCAATGCCCACGCCACGGCCACGATCGACGGCGACCTGGCGGAGGCGAACGCGCTGCGGGCGGTACTGGGCGCGGCCCCGGTCCCCGTCACGGCCCTGAAGGGGCACCTCGGGCACCTCCAGGGCGCTGCGGGCGGGGTGGAGGCGGTGGCCACGGCCCTGACCCTGCACCACGGCATGATCCCGCCCACGATCGGCTGCGCGGAGGGCGGGCAGGACGAGGGGATCGACTTGGACGTGGTGTGGGGTGTCCCACGTCCGCTGCCCGGCCATGGCGATCTGGCGCTCAGCAATTCGTTCGGGTTCGGGGGGCACAACGCGGTGCTGGCGCTGCGACGGGTGTAGCTCCGCTGGGTGTGTGGTTCCTCGGCTGCGGGCCGGTGGGGGCTGGTCGCGCAGTTCCCCGCGCCCCTATCGGGGCGCCAACGGGCCGCCGGATTCATCAGGCACCGCCTGGACCAGGGAGAAGGGGCGCTGTCACGCCGAACGTTTGCGGGTGGTCGTCTTCTTGGCGGTGGTCTTCTTCGCCGGGGTCTTCTTGGCGGTGCTGGTCGACTTGTTGGCGGTGGTGGTCTTCTTGGCGGTGGTCTTCTTCGCTGTGGAGGTCGACTTCTTCCCTGCGTCGGCCTTGGGGGCTGCCTTGGATGCCGTACGACGCCCCCGCAGGGGTTGGACCTCCCCCTCCGCCGCCTTCTCCTGCTCGCCGCGCGACTCCTTGGCCTCGCGGACGCTCTTCTCCAGGGCGGCCATCAGGTCGAGCACCTTGCCGCCGCCGGTCGGCGCCGGGGCGTGCGGAGCCTCCTCGCCGGAGGCCTTCGCGGCGATGAGTTCCTCGACGGCTTCGCGGTAGTCGTCGTGGAGGTCGGCGAGGTCGACCTCGCCGAGGGTGGCCATGAGGGCGTCGGCGAGATCGAGTTCCTGGTCCCGCACGGTGACGCTCGTGTCCGGCGCGACACCGTCCGTGGCCCGGATCTCGTCGGGCCAGAGCAGGCCGTGCATGGCGATGACGTCGTCGACGACCCGCAGCATGCCGAGCCGTTCCCGCCCCCGGAGCGCGAACTTGGCGATGGCGACCTTCTGGCTGCGCTTCAGCGCCTCGCGCAGCAGGGTGTAGGGCTTGGCGGCCGGAACGCCGTTCGCGGAGAGGTAGTAGGCGGCGTCCATCTGAAGCGGGTCGATCCGATCGGCCGGCACGAAGGCGACGATCTCGATGGTCTTGGCGGTGGGGAGGGGCAGGGACCCCAGATCCTCATCGGTGATCGGGATCATCGCCCCGTCGGCGGCCTCGTACGCCTTGCCGATCTCCGCACTCTCGACCTCACGGTCCTCCAGCTCGCAGAACTTGCGGTACCGGATGCGCCCGCCGTCCTCGACGTGGACCTGCCGGAAGGAGATCGCGTGGCTCTCGGTGGCGTTCACGAGCTTGATCGGGATGCTGACCAGCCCGAAGGAGATGGCGCCGTTCCATATGGATCGCACGAGGGAACCCTTCCTCCGACCGTCCGGGACCACTTTGCTCCCTTGCCCATTCGTCCCGCTTTCATGGGATTCTCATCGTATGACGCCGATCACGGAGGTGGAGGGGCGAAGGGTGGCCCTCTCCAATCTGGAGAAGGTGATCCACCCGGCGACCGGCTTCACCAAGGGCGAGCTGCTCCACTACTACGCGACCACGGCGGACGCCCTCCTCCCCCACCTCCACGACCGCCCGCTCTCCTTCCTCCGCTACCCGGACGGCCCCGACGGCCAGGTCTTCTTCGCCAAGAACGTCCCGCCGGGTACGCCCGACTGGGTGTCGACGGCGGAGGTCCCGCGCTCGGAGGGCCCGGCGCACATGGTCCTGATCCAGGACCTGCCATCGCTGATGTGGGCGGCGAACCTGGTGACGGAGTTCCACACCCCGCAGTGGCTGATCGACGCCCCCGGCGAGGCCGACCGCCTGGTCCTGGACCTGGACCCCGGGCACCCGGCGACGATCGTGGAGTGCTGCGAGGTCGCGCTGTGGCTGCGGGAGCGGCTGGCGGCGGACGGGGTGGAGGCGTACGCGAAGACGTCCGGCTCGAAGGGCCTGCACGTACTGGCGCCCCTGACGGAACGGACCCCTTCCAGGGAGGTCACGGCATACGCGAAGACCCTGGCGGTCGAGGCGGAACGCACCCTCCCCCACCTGGTCGTCCACCGCATGACCCGCAGCCTGCGCCCGGGAAAGGTCTTCGTCGACTACAGCCAGAACGCGGCCCGCAAGACCACGGCGACGCCGTACACCCTGAGAGCGGGCAGGGAACCGACGGTGTCGACGCCGGTGACGTGGGAGGAGGTGGCGGGGTGCACTGATCCGGCCCAACTCGTGTTCCGGGCACCCGATATCGCGGCCCGGCTCGACCTGTACGGAGAGCTGCTGGCCCCCCTGCTGTCACCATGACCCGAGACATCCCCCACTCCTCCCCGCCCCCCTCAGCGATTCAGATCCATGACCCCGACCCCGAGACCGCCATAGCCTTCCGGCGCAACCGTGGCCACCAGGGCGCCCTCCATAAGCGTGAGGTTCGGCCGCGCGACATGCACGGCGGCCGCGACGCCGAAGTCGACACCGCTACGGCACAGTTCGGCGATGGTCACGGCCATCGCACAGTCGTCGTCAACGACACGGAGCACGTCGACCAGCAACCCGACATGCTCGACGATCCCGGCACGCTCACGCTCGGCCTCCAGCATGCACAGCACAGGCACCCAGAGACGTACGTCTTCGCTCCCGGCCGCGGCGTGAACAAGACCGGAGACCTGCTTGTCGCCTCCCAAGGCCAGCAGTGTCGACGTATCGAGAACGTAGTGCTCGACCTGGCTCAACGGGAGGACTCCCCTTCCCCCGCAAGAGCAGCCCGATGAGCGGCGGATGCCTCACGCATCCTGCGCCGCATCTCGGCGGACTCCTCATCCGTCACATAGTGACCGAACCGCTCGGCGAGTAGGGCACGGGTGCGCTCGGCCCTCGCCTTGATCTGCTCGGGAGTCAGCGTCTGAGCGGCTATCTCCTGCATGAGGGCACGCAGACTGGTCCCCCTCGCCTCAGCCACGGCGGCGAGCTGATCACGGACTTCGGCAGGCACACGGATCATGACGTCAGACATGGGCGTAGTATACGCGACGTATACGAGACCGTCCGGCCTGCTGACGAGCACCCCGCGATGTCTGCTTCTTGCCCAGCGCGGTTACACCCGCCCCCAGGTCCCCCGATCCCGAGCCACCGCGTGCAGTGCCTCCACATCCGCCGGCTTGAGTACGCCCCCCAGTCGCGCCAGCCCCGACAGATCCGTGTCCTGGAGAACCCTGACCTCCCGCAGCGGAACCGTCACCGTGAGGTCGGCCGGGCCTGCCAGGGCCAGGATCGGGTGGACCTCGGCCGTCAACGCGTACGAGGCCCGGTCGGCGTCCGAGCGCACCCGGTGCAGGAGCGGGCGGGGATCCTTGCGGCCCAACGACACCATCGGGTCGGCCACATGGACCCGTTGTTTACGGGCGTACAGCGTGTGCACCGCGAACAGGCCGCCCGGGCCGATCACCAGGTGGTGGATCCGGTCGCCGCCCGGGAGCGGGAGCGAGTGCAGGGTGTGCCAGCCCGCGCCCTCCAACGCCTCCAGGGCCTCGCCCACCGCCTGTTCCGCCGTCAGAGCCCGGCGGCGAGGGTCCGGGCGGAGACGGTGGGACGGGCCCGGGTCGCGGTCCAGGGCGATCTGGAGTGCCTCGCCGGGACGGTTCGGGGCCAGGTCGTCGTCGGGGTGGAGGGAGAGGCGGGCCATTTCCGCCGGGGTCGGGACCGGGGGCGGTCCCACCGTCACCGGGCCCGTCAGGAACGGGCCCAGGGCTTCCAGTACGTCCCCTCTGAGATCCTCGCTCAGCAGGTTGACCCGGGACGACTCACGGTCGTACCAGGCGATGTTCCGTCCGTCCGTCATGCACACATACAGCCGCTCATGACCCTGACGCCAGGCCGGTACGACGCGCAGTCCGCTCATCCACCATCACCCCATTCCCCGCATGACCATGGGAACAGGCGGGGTGCTGCCGAGGCAAGAAGCCGGTTACCTTTGGGGAGAGTTGGGTGGCCGAGTGGGGCCCGAGTGGGGGAGGCGGCACAGTTGCGGACCCGCAGGAAGCAGCCCGACGTACCGGCTCCGGGTGAGCGGTGGAGCGAGATCGTGCCCGGGTTGTGGATGGGTGGGCACGAGTTCGTCAACCGCTCAGGGGAGCTTGAATTCGCCGTCGTGCATGATGAGTTCGACCTGGTCATCACCCTTCTGAAGCTACCCGGACACGGGCCCGATCCCGGTGTCGAGCATCATGTGTGGCCCGTTCCGGACGGGCCGCTCGACGGGACCCAGCTGGCCGGTGTGATCCGGCTCGCGGAGGCCGCGTGCGCCGCACTGGAGGACGGGCGCAAGGTGCTCGTGCGCTGCTACAGCGGCTACAACCGCTCGGGGCTCGTCGTCGCACACTCCCTCGTCCGGGACGGGCACGACACCGAGGAGGCGATCCGTCTCATCAGGTCCCGCCGCTCCCCCTGGGCTCTGCACAACGAACTGTTCGTGGAGTATCTGCGGACGGGCCTGTCCACGGCCCGCCTGCTGGAGGAACTGGCGGAATAGGTGGAACCGGACGAACAGGTGGAGCGGGCGGAGCAACCCGTCCGGCAAATACGTCATCCCTGCGAATAAGGTGTGGCGTACGAGGCGACCGGTCGTCCTTCGTCCACCGTCCGCCCTATCGCCGGACCCGACGCAGGAGTGAGTGCAGTTGAACCCCAGCCGCACCGCACGCGTCCCCCTCGCCCTGCCCGTCATCCTCCTCGCCCTCGCCTCCCTCACCTCCGCCTGCGGCGACGCCGGTGAGCTGCGCGGCGCCGGGCCCACCGCCATCGCCGTCAGCCCCGCCCGGCTCTGGCCCGAGTTGCCCGCCGCCTCCAGCCCCGCCTGGGACTACGGCGAGGCCGAGACCGAGACCGTCAAGGGCGTGACCGCCCCCGGCGACGACATCCACATGATCGACCCGGTGGCCGTCGTACGGGCGGAGATCGCCGCCCACCCCGACATGTACACCGCCGACAACTCCCCGTACGCCGGGACTGCCACCGGGATGGCGGCCTGCGGGCGCACGGGCGGTACCGGCAGCGGCACCGGCGCCTGTCCCGTCCTCAAGGCCTACTACCGCGACCTCACCGGCGACGGCCGCGACGACATGGCCCTCGGTTTCCGGCTGCTGCCGGGCAACGGGACGGCCGTACGCGTGTACACCTTCCAGCGGCACAGGCTCGTGCAGATCATGGCGAACGACGACGCCGTGACCGCCGTGGAGCTGGCCGGCCGGGCCGTGATCATCCGCTCGCCCTCGCAGATCCCGGGGTACGAGTACCGCACCCAGTGGACCTGGGACGCCGACCAGAAGGCGATGCTCCTCACCCGGGACGAGTTCCTCCGTACGGGCAAACCCCAGCGCACTCCCGGCCCCGTGCCCTCGTCCTCCGCGAGCACCCGATGAGGGTCGCGCTGCCCGGCTGGGCAGGCACCCTCGCCGTCAAGGCCGCGCTGTTCATCACCGTGATGTGCTGCGCCCTCGCCGCCCTGCTCGGCGTCCTCGTGCATGTCTCGGTGACCCACCAGACCGTCGACCAGGCCCGCGACCGCGCCCTGTCCCGGCTCGTCGAGGCGACGGCGGCGTACGAGGCGGGGGACGCGCTGCGGCCCCACACCGGCATCGATCCCGACGGGCTGCCCGAGTCGCTGCGGGCCCTCGCGGCGGCCGGGGAACGCGGCACGATGGTCACCGACCACGACGGGGTCCCGACGATGTGGGCGGCCGGTCCTGCCGACGGCGGGCACGCGCTCGCCGTGGCGCTCGACTACTCGCAGAGCGCCCGCACGATCGAGGGCCTCGACCGGGCCATCCTGTGGTCGTCGGGCCTCGCCATCGGCGCGACGCTGCTGGTCGGCGCGGTCGCGGTGACCCGGGTGACCCGCAGGCTGCACGCGACCGCCCAGGTGGCCCGCCGCATCAGCGCCGGCGACCTGGACGCCCGCGTCGGCGACGCCCGTACGCAGGACCCGAACCGTCCGCCGGACGAGGTCGCCGCCGTCGCCGCCGCCCTCGACACGATGGCCGCCTCGCTGCAACGCAAGCTCCTCAGCGAGCAGCGCTTCACCGCCGATGTCGCGCACGAACTGCGCACTCCGCTCACCGGACTGCACGCGGCGGCCGAACTGCTGCCGCCCGGACGGCCGACCGAACTGGTCAGGGACCGGGTCGCCGCGCTGCGCACGCTCACCGAGGACCTGCTCGAAATCTCCCGCCTTGACACGGGCAAGGAGCAGGAGCGCCTGGAGCTGGACACCGAACCGCTCGGCGCCCTCGCCGAACGGGTCGTCAGGGTCGTCCGGGCCTCGGGGACCTCCGGTACCGCCGGAGCCGACACGGAGATCGTCGTCGTCCGTGACGCCCGCGTCGACACCGACCGACGCCGGCTCGAGCGAGTGCTCGGGAACCTGGTCGCCAACGCCCACCGGCACGGCCGTACGCCCGTGACGCTGACCGTCGACGGTCCGGTCGTGACCGTGCGGGACCACGGGGACGGCTATCCGGAGTACCTGGTGGAGCACGGGCCGCAGCGGTTCCGTACGGAGGGCGGGGCGACCGGGCACGGGCTCGGCCTGACGATCGCGTTGGGCCAGGCGGAGGTGCTGGGCGCCCGGCTGACCTTCGCCAACGTGCCGGAGGGGGAGGGCGGGGGCGCGCTGGCGACGCTCACGCTGGCCGAATCACGGGGGCTTGCCACCAACGGCCCAGCGTGACGGGCGTCTTACACGAGCCGCTCCTAGCGTGGCGGGTAGTCAGCTCTGCCCCCGGCAAAGGAGCCAACATGACATCGCGGACCACCCTCACCCGCCTCGGCATAACCGCTGCCGCCACCGCGCTCTCCGTCTGCGCCGTCACCCCGGCACTCGCGAGCCCCGCCGACGACGACTGGGGCACCAGCTGGAACCAGCAGCAACAGCAGACTCAGCAGCCGCAACAGCAGAACCCGCAGCAACAGCAGCAGAGCAATCAGAGCCAGAACCAGAACCCCACCCCGAACCCGAACAGCAACACCGGCACCGGCACCTGGAACCAGGGGAACAGCAACCAGCAGAGCAGCAGCCAGCAGAGCGGCAACGGCGACTGGGGCCAGCACAACAGTGGCAACTCCAGCACCAGCAGCTCCGGGCCCTACCAGGGGGTCGTCACCGCCAACGGCGGACTGCGGCTGCGCAGCGCGCCGAACCGTGGCAGCGCGATCATCCGGGTCGTCCCGCAGGGCGCGATCGTCAACATCTACTGCAAGGTCGGCGGCGAGAACGTCGACGGCAACTCGCTCTGGTACCTCCTCACGGACGGCACCTGGGCCTGGGGCGCCGCCCGCTACATCGACAACATCGGCGCCGCGCCGCGCTTCTGCTGACCCGGCACATATAGACCACATCACACAACATTCCGTGAACTTTGGGTAAGTTCCGGACATGACGAAGCCCGGAACCACCGTGGCGGCGGAGTACGAGGAATCCCCGGAGCCCTGGCTCTCGGAGCCCGCCGATCCCTCCGCTCCCGCCCCGCGCGTCCCCCGGCGCCGTGGCATCGAGCTGGTCCTGATCGTCGTAGCCGTCCTCCTCTCCGTGTACGGCTACTGCGACGTCGGCCTCGCGAAGAACGGCACCCTCCCGCCCGGCGCCGTCGGCTACGGCGCCGGGCTCGGTGTGCTCGCGCTCCTCGCCCATCTCGCGGTACGCCGGTGCGCCCCCTGCGCCGACCCGCTCCTGCTCCCCATCGGCGTGCTGCTCAACGGCCTCGGCCTGGTCCTGATCTACCGGCTGGACCTGGAGACACCGGGACACCGGGCCGCGCCCACCCAACTCGTCTGGTCCACGGTCGGCGTGGCCCTGTTCATCGTGGTCGTCGTCCTGCTGCGCGACCACAGGGTCCTCCAGCGCTACGCGTACGTGTGCGTAGCCGCCGCACTGATCCTCCTCACCCTCCCGATCTTCTTCCCCTCCGTGAACGGGGCCCGGATCTGGATCCGGATCGCCGGATTCTCCATCCAGCCGGGCGAGTTCGCGAAGGTGCTGCTCGCGGTCTTCTTCGCCGCGTACCTCGCCGCCAACCGCAAGGCGCTCGCGTACACCGGCCGCCGGATCTGGCGGTTCAACCGGCTCCAACTGCCCACCGGGCGGGTCCTCGGCCCGATCGTCGCGATCTGGCTGATCAGCGTCGGCGTACTGATCCTGGAGCGCGACCTCGGCACCTCGCTCCTCTTCTTCGGCCTCTTCGTGGTCATGCTGTACGTCGCCACGGGCCGCACCGGCTGGATCGCGGTCGGGCTGACGCTGGCCGCGCTGGGCGCCTTCGCCGTCGGCACCCTCGAACCGCACGTCCACAGCCGGGTCGAGGACTGGCTGCACCCGTTCGCGACGATCGAGGCCGGCCAGGGCCCCAACCAGCTCTCCCAGTCGCTGTTCGCGTTCGCGGAGGGCGGCATTCTCGGCACCGGCCTCGGTCTCGGCCACTCGATCCTGATCGGCTTCGCGGCCAAGTCGGACTTCATCCTGGCGACGGCGGGCGAGGAACTGGGCCTGGCCGGCCTCTCCGCGATCGTCATCCTGTACGCCCTCCTGGTGGAGCGCGGCTACCGGGCCGGCCTCTCCCTCCGCGACCCCTTCGGCCGACTGCTCGCCGTCGGCCTCTCCTCGATCGTGGCGCTCCAGGTGTTCGTCATCGCGGGCGGCGTCTCCGGCCTCATCCCGCTCACCGGCATGGCGATGCCGTTCCTGGCGCAAGGGGGGTCGTCCGTGGTCACCAACTGGACCATCGTGGCGCTGCTGATCCGGATCAGCGACTCGGCCCGACGGCGGTACGACGGTCCCGGCAACGGGCGTCCCACGCCATGAAGAGAAACGCGCGCCCGATGACGCGCTGCATCAAGCACGCGGCCCTCTTCTGCGCCCTGCTGCTCCTGGCCCT
This sequence comes from Streptomyces sp. NPDC000878, assembly GCF_053599695.1. Classification (NCBI taxonomy): domain Bacteria; kingdom Bacillati; phylum Actinomycetota; class Actinomycetes; order Kitasatosporales; family Streptomycetaceae; genus Streptomyces; species Streptomyces sp. NPDC000878. Next base: position 103,296 of record NZ_JBSFMT010000008.1, read on the forward strand.
CCTCGTCAACATCACCCGCGTCCAGGTCGTCCAGGCGGAGCGGTACGACGACAACCCGGCCAACCGCCGCCAGGTGATCGCCCGTTACGGCCAGCCGCGCGGCGCCATCCTGGTCGGCGAGCGGCCGGTCACCGGGTCCACGGACACCGGGGAGCAGCTCCGCTACGAACGGACGTACAGGGACGGCCCGTTGTACGCCCCGATCACCGGCTTCGCCTCCCAGGTGTACGGCACGACGTTCCTGGAGCACGCGGAGGACGGCATCCTGTCGGGCACAGACCCGATGCTCTCCCCGTTCCCTCTGTGGAACGACGTGACGCGCGCCCAGAACCCCGGCGGCAAGGTGGTGACCACCATCAACGCGCTTGCCCAACAAGCCGCTTACAACGGTCTCGGCGGACGCAAGGGCGCGGTGGCGGCGCTGGAACCCTCCACGGGCCGCATCCTGGCCCTGGTCTCCACGCCCTCCTACGACCCCACCGCGCTCTCCGGCAACGGGCGTTCCGTGGAACGGAGTTGGCGGCACCTCAACGACGACCCGGACAAGCCGATGCTCAACCGGGCGGTACGGCAGACATATCCGCCGGGTTCGACGTTCAAGGTGGTAACGGCGGCTGCGGCTCTGGAAGCAGGCGTGATCACCGACCTGGACGAGCGGACCCACTCCCCCGACCCGTACCGCCTCCCCGGCACCTCCACGAGGCTGACGAACGAGGGCGACGGCTGCGCGGACGTCTCGCTGCGGGAGGCGTTCACCTGGTCCTGCAACACCGTCTTCGCCAAGCTGGGCGTGGACGTGGGCGTCGCCGACCTGGCGGCCACGGCGGACGGCTTCGGCTTCAACGACGCGGGTCTGCGCATCCCGTTCTCGGTCGCGCCGAGCACCTTCGACACCCACGTGGACGAGGCGCAGTTGGCGCTGTCCGCGATCGGCCAGTACAACACGCGGGCGACGCCGTTGCAGATGGCGATGGTCGCGGCGGCGGTGGCCAACGGCGGCCAGGTGCCTTCCCCTTACCTGGTGGAGCGCACAACAACAGCACACGGCACGACAGTTGCCACATCAGGCGTACGCCAGCAGCGCCGGGCGATGCATCCGTCGACCGCCGTACGGATGCGGGAGCTGATGCGGGACGTGGTGGAGCGGGGCACCGGCAGGAACGCGGCGATCCCCGGCGCGGTGGTCGGCGGCAAGACCGGCACCGCCCAGCACGGCATCGGCAACTCCGGTACGCCGTACGCCTGGTTCGTCTCCTGGGCCCAGGGCGAACGGGACGTCGAGCCGTCGGTCGCCGTCGCAGTGGTCGTCGAGGACGCCTCAACCGACCGCACGGACATCAGCGGGGGTGGGGTGGCGGCGCCGATCGCCCGGTCGGTGATGCAGGCGGTGCTCGACAGCTGAGACCCGGGGGGCTTGGGGGGGGTGGGTCGCGCGGCCCGGCGCTGTGCGGGGTGCCGCCCTCTGTGGGACGGGAGCCGCCCCAGGCGGCACGCATGCCCGCAGGCTGGGCGGGGGCTTTTAGGGGCGCGGGGAACTGCGCGAGCAACCCCCACCGCCCCGCAGCCAAACGAATAGGGACGGACGGGGTTCTTTAGGGGCGCGAGGAACTGCGCGAGCAACCCCCACCGCCCCGCAGCCAGGCACCCCGGCCAACCGACGGAGTCGGACTCAGCCGATCGGCTTCCTGATCTCACCCCGGATCTTGACGGCAGTCTCCGCTGCCGCCGCCAAATCCACCTCCGCCGGCTTCTTCGTGACCGTCTCAGCCGTGATCTCGGCGATCGACGCCCCGGTGTTGCCATCCACCCAGCCACAGACAGGAATGGTGACCTCCGTACCGAGCTGCGTCTGGACAAGCACCTCGCAGGTGACGGTGACATCAGAACCCGCCGGCCTGAAGTCCTTGGGCTTCACGGCGACCTTGGCACCCTCACCACCGGCCGCCCCCTCCATCATGTTGTCGCGCGCAAGGTCCGTGTTCTTGAACCGCCCGTACATGCCCGAGATCACCAACGTGCCCTGCGCCTGATCGCCACCGAGGCTGTACTGCCCGACCACGGCCTTGGTGTCCCGGGCGTCCCAGGCACCGTCGGCCTCCTCCTCGATGGCCTGCCCCTCGGCACCGGAGAGGTCGCCGGCCAGCTCGTACTTCTCGTCGAGCACCTTCTGCGGCAGCGTCAGCTTGTACTCGGCCTCGGGGAAGCCGGTGTCGGACTTCACCCCGATCCAGACGAGCGCGGCCACCCCCGCCACCACCAGCACGACGACACCGCCGACGATGCCGAGGATGAGCCCGAGCCGGCTCTTCTTCGGCGGCGGGGGCGGCGCACCCCAGGGCGGCTGCTGCCCGTAGGGGAACGGGGGCGGCGGCTGCTGGCCGTACGGACCCGGAGGCGGGCCCGGGTACGGCTGCTGCTGCTGCGGCGGTCCCGGATACGGCTGCTGGCCATAGGGCCCCGAAGTCGGGGGCGGGCCGTAGGGGTTGTCGGGCGGCTGGGGCGGCGGAGTCGTGGACACGCCACGCACGCTACTGCACTTGGGTGACTCTATAAGCCCCACATAAAGCCACTCGTACGGCCACGCGAAAAGCTACGCGTAAGTAGCTCCCAGGGGATTGACCGGCTTGCTGACAAGCGGTCTCATAAGAGTGTGACGACAGTGACGGAAGCCGAGATACTCCGCGACGCGCTGGGCGTGCTCAAGGACCGGGAACAAGTGGCCGAACGGCTCCTCGAAGCGTCCGCCAAGCACTCCTTCGACCCCGACAAGGAGCTGGACTGGGACGCCCCCTTCGAGGACGGCAAGTGGTTCTGGCCGCCCGAGCTGGTCTCCCTGTACGGCACTCCGCTGTGGAAGCGGATGAGCGAGGAACAGCGCATCCTGCTCTCCCGGCACGAGTCGGCGGCGCTCGCCTCGCTCGGCATCTGGTTCGAGATCATCCTGATGCAGCTCCTCGTACGGCACATCTACGACAAGGCGGCGACGAGCGCGCACGTCCGCTACGCGTTGACGGAGATCGAGGACGAGTGCCGGCACTCGAAGATGTTCGCGCGCCTGATCAGCCGGGGCGGCACGCCGTACTACCCGGTCAGCCGGGTGCACCAGAACCTGGGCCGGTTCTTCAAGACGGTGTCCACGACACCCGGTTCGTTCACGGCGACACTGCTCGGCGAGGAGGTCCTCGACTGGATGCAGCGCCTGACGTTCCCGGACGAACGGGTCCAGCCGCTGATCAGGGGCGTGACCCGGATCCACGTGGTGGAGGAGTCCCGCCACGTCCGCTACGCCCGCGAGGAACTCCGCCGCCAGATGGTGACGGCCCCGAGATGGTCCCAGGGCTTCACCCGCGTCACGTCCGGCGAGTTCGCCCGCGTCTTCTCGGTCGCCTTCGTCAACCCGGACGTGTACGCGAACGTGGGGCTGAACACGGCGGAGGCGGTGGCGCAGGTGCGGGCGAGCGGGCATCGGCGGGAGGTCATGCAGACCGGCGCGAAGAAACTGACGGACTTCCTGGACGACATCGGGGTGCTACGGGGTCCCGGGCGGCGGCTGTGGAGGGCCTCGGGGCTGCTGGCTTGAATTCACAGTGCGGCCCGGTGGGGGCTGGTCGCGCAGTTCCCCGCGCCCCTGAAAAGCAGGGGCTGCGCCCCGTGCTTTCAGGCCCACAGGGCCAGGTCTTTTGCTTTGAGGGGCGCGAGGAACTGCGCGCTCAACCCCCACCGACCCGCAGCCGAACGACTACGGGACGGGCGGGGTCTTCAGGGGCGCGGGGAACTGCGCGACCAGCCACGACGGCGCCGCAGACAGCGAACCGCCCGACTACCCTGCACACATGCCCCCTGCCGCCCCCGCCTACCGCCGTCTGAACGTCGAGGAGCGGCGCAGCCAGCTCCTCGAAGCCGCCCTCACCCTCTTCGCCCACCGCACCCCCGAAGAGGTCTCCCTGGACGACGTAGCAGAGGCCGCCGGAGTCTCCCGCCCCCTCGTGTACCGCTACTTCCCCGGCGGCAAGCAGCAGCTGTACGAGGCAGCACTCCGCTCCGCCGCCGAGGAACTCGAACTCTGCTTCGACGAACCCCCACAGGGCCCGCTCCCCGACCGCCTCTCCCGCGCCCTCGACCGCTACCTCACCTTCGTCGACGAGCACGACGCCGGTTTCAGCGCCCTCCTCCAGGGCGGCAGCGTCGTCGAGACGTCCCGTACGACGGCCATAGTGGACCGGGTCCGCCGTACCGCCGCGGAGCACATCCTCAGCCATCTCGGCGTCACCGAACCCGGCCCCCGGCTCCGGATGACCGTACGGATGTGGATCACCGCGGTCGAGGCGGCCTCGCTGATCTGGCTGGACGAGGACAAGGAGCCGCCGGTGGACGAGCTGCGGGACTGGCTGGTGGAGCAGTTCACGGCGGTGCTGACGGTGACGGCCGGCCGAGACCCGCAGACGGCGGCCGTCGTACGCGACACCTTGAGCGCGGATACCGGAAACTGATCGCGTGAAGAGCCAAGACACCGCCTTCGAGGGCGGCCCCCTGGACGGCCGTGTGCTGCCCATCCTGCTCGGGCCGACCGGCCACCCCCCGAAGACGTACAAGGTCCCGGTGCCCGATGCGGCCGGCGGCCCGCCGACCGTCCTCGTCTACCGGCGTGTGTCCAGGGGGCGCCCGGGAAAGCTGGGCCTGCACCCGGGCTGGAAGTACGAGTACGACCCGGAGGAAAAGCCGACCGACGGCAGGCTGCGCTGGCCGTGGTCGAAACCGGCGGCCGGACCGGTGCCAGGCGCCACGCCGCAGGGCAAGCCGGAAGACACCGACGGGTGACGAGGTTGGGCCGAACCGCGCACGCTCGCCGCGCGGACCTCGCGCCCGCGTCACAAGCTCGCGGTGCGGAGCGGAAGGGCTGCCCCGCACCGGAGGTGATGACGTGTCAGGAAGGCTTCTGCGTCTGGTCTGTACGGCGGCGATGGCAGCCGGCACACTCCTCGCACCCGTCCCCGCCCTGGCCGCACCTGACCCGAGCCCCTCAGCCCCCTCAGCGACCGACTCCCCCACCGAGCCCACCGCCGTCATCCCCCAGGCCGACGAACCCTCCGTCGCCACCCTCCTGACGGACCTTCAGCAGCTCTACCGCGAGGCCGAGCAGGCCACTCAGACCTACGACGCCACCGCCGGGCGGCTGAAGCGGCAGCGGGACGAGGTGCGACGCCTCGACCGGCAGCTCGTGCGGGCCCGGCTCGCCCTGCACGAGCGGCGTGGTGCCCTCGGTCGGCTCGCGCGGCAGCAGTACCAGAACAGCACCGACATCTCGCCGTACGTCCAGCTGCTGCTGGCCCGCGATCCGCAGCACGCCCTCGAACAGGGCCATGTGATCCGGCAGTTGGCGCTGGAGCGGGCCGAGACGGTGGGCCGGCTGGTCGGCGGCGAGCGGCGAGCCGGCGGTCTGGCGCGGGCGGCGCGGGCCGCGCTGGACGAGCAACTCACCCTCGCCGAGCGGCAGAAGCGCGACCGGGACGCCGTACGGGAGCGGCTCAGGGAGGTCGAGGAGCTGCTCGCCGCGCTGAGCACCGAACAGCTCGCCGAGCTGGCCGAGTTGGAGCGCGTCGGCGAAGTCCCAGTAGAGCAGCGGGAGTTCGTCACCTCCGGTGCTCTGAGCGCCGGCCGTAGGCCCTCCCAGGACGGTGAGCAGGCCCTGCGGTATGCGGTGGCGCAGCTCGGGAAGCCGTACGAGTGGGGGGCCGAGGGGCCGGTGTCGTTCGACTGCTCGGGGCTGACCTCGCAGGCGTGGGAGAAGGCGGGGCGGCCCATCCCCCGGACCAGCCAGGAGCAGTGGGCGCGGCTGCCGCACATCCCGCTGGCCGAGCTGCGCCCCGGTGACCTGGTCGTCTACTTCCCCGGGGCGACACATGTGGCTCTCTACCTCGGGGACGGCATGGTCGTACAGGCGCCGCGTCCGGGCGCGAAGGTGAAGGTGTCGCCGATCTCGGCCAACCCGGTGCTGGGCGCCGTACGGCCGGACCCGGACGGGGAACCCCTGCGGCGGTACACACCGCCGAAGCTCCCCGCCGACGCCACGGCGGGCCCGGACAAGGGCTACGACTCCCTCACCGGACCCACCAGGACCATCGGAACGATCGGGACCAGTTCTTACGCGCCCGCGCCCGCTCCCGCCCCAGCGACCGAGCCCAGGTAGGCGGCCGTCTTCTCCGGCTCGTAGAAGAAGTTCTCGAAGTCCGCCGGGTCGTTGAACGCGTTGGCGAAGCGGGCTGCGACCGGGGGCAACTGGCCTGCCGCGCCGATGAGGTTGAGGATGTGCTCCGGCGGCGGGCCCAGCATCGCGTTGGTCCACTTGGTGACGTGCTGGGCGGTGTCCCAGTAGCGGTCGAAGGTGGCCCGCATCCAGGTCTCGTCGAACTCCTTCTCGCCCTGTTCGAGGATCGAGTCGAGGTACGAAGCCGCGCACTTCGAGGCCGAGTTGGAGCCCTGGCCGGTGATCGGGTCGTTCGCCACGACCACGTCGGCCACGCCGAGGACCAGGCCGCCGCCGGGGAGGCGGCCGACCGGGTTACGGACGGTGGGGGCGTAGCGGCCGGCCAACGTGCCGCCCGCGTCGGTGAGTTCGGCCTTGGTGGCCCGCGCGTACTCCCACGGCGTGAACCGCTCCATGAGTTCCAGGGTCAGGGAGAGGTGCTCGGCGGGGTCGCGGACGCCGTTGAAGACGTCGAGCGGGCCTCCGGGTATGCCCTCCCAGAACAGGATGTCGGCGCGGCCCGAGGTCGTGAGTGTCGGCATGACGAACAGCTCGCCGACACCCGGGACCAGGTTGCAGTGGACGCCGTCGTAGTCGGGGTGTTCCGGGCGCGGGCCCAGGCCGTGGACGTAGGCGACGGCCAGTGCGCGCTGGGGCTCGCGGTACGGGGAGCGCTCCGGGTCGCGGCCGAACATCGACACCAGCTCGCCCTTGCCCGCCGAGACGAGGACCAGGTCGTACGTACGGGAGAAGTAGTCGAGGTCGCCGACCGCCGCGCCGTGGATGACGAGCTGGCCGCCGCGCTGGGCGAACGTCTCCATCCAGCCGGCCATCTTCACCCGCTGGTCGACCGATTGGGCGTAGCCGTCGAGCTTGCCGATCCAGTCGATCGCGCGCTGGGTCGGGCCGGGGTCGTGCGAGCCGGGGACGGCGACCGAGACGCCGAGTCCTTCGATCTTCGGGGCCTGGGACTCCCAGAAGTTCAGCTGGAGATCGCGCTCGTGCTGGAGGGCGGTGCGGAACATGCACTGGGTCGACATGACCCGGCCGGACCGGATCTCGTCCGAGGTCCGGTTGGACATCAGGGTGACCTCGTAGCCGTGCGACTGGAGGCCGAGGGCTATCTGGAGTCCGGCCTGACCGGCTCCGACGACGAGTATCTTCCGCATTCGGTCTCCTGTCGCAGTAAGCAGTAACTCGGCGTCAGACCTACTCGGGACTGACGTCCAGCGCGTGGCCCACCAGGGCGAGCAGGGTCTCGATCACCGGGATGCGGCGCCGCGCATCCATGATCATGACAGGTATGTGCGGCGGCACGGTGAGCGCCTCCCGCACGTCCTCCGGGTCGAACTCGGCACTGCCGTCGAAGTGGTTGACGGCCACGACGTACGGCAGCCCGCAGCTCTCGAAGTAGTCGAGCGCCGGGAAGCACTCCTTCAGCCGCCGGGTGTCGGCCAGCACGACCGCGCCGATCGCGCCGCGCACCAGGTCGTCCCACATGAACCAGAACCGCTGCTGGCCCGGCGTACCGAAGAGATAGAGCACCAGGTCGTCGGCGAGCGTGATGCGGCCGTAGTCCATGGCGACGGTGGTGGTGCGCTTCTCCGGGGTGGCGGTGAGGTCGTCGGTGCCCTCGCTCGCCTCGGTCATCAGCGCCTCCGTCTGGAGGGGCTCGATCTCCGAGATGGTGCCGACCATCGTGGTCTTGCCGACGCCGAAGCCGCCCGCGATCACGATCTTCGTGGCGATCGGAGCGCGGGTGCGGTCCTCCTGCCACGGCCGCAACTCCTCTGTCTCGGCGGGAAGTTGTCCTTCCGCCGGGAGGTGGAGAAGCGGGGAGACGCCACGGGCGACGTCAGAGACGACGGAGTCCACTCAGCACCCTTTCCAGCAGCGCGCGGTCCGGCTGCCCCGGCCCGTGACCGGTTCCGTACACACGGATCTTTCCCTGGTCCGCGAGATCGCTGAGGAGCACGCGGACCACGCCCAGCGGCATCGTCAGCAGCGCGGCGATCTCGGCCACCGTACGCATCCGGCGGCACAGTTCGACGATGGCCCTCATCTCCGGCATGACCCGGGTGCTGAGGGAACCATTCTCCAACTCCTTGCGCTCCTCGGGCGCTTCGATCGCGGCGACGAACGTCTCGACGAGGAGGACGTGTCCGAAGCGGGTCCGGCCGCCGGTCAGCGAGTACGGGCGTACCCGGGCCGGTTTGCGGTCGCCGCCACGGACGGGAAGCCTGGGCGCGTCCGGGGTGGCGCTCACTTCGCGACCTCCGCCGAACGGCCCGGCACGGTTCGGACGGCCATCGGACCGACCGCCGTGGGCTCGCTGTCCGGCGCCCCGCGTTCGATCGACTCCCGCAGCTCGCTGCGGAGTTCGGGGGTCAGGACGTGTCCGGCGCGGCCCACGAAGAGCGCCATGTGGTACGCCACCACGCTCATGTCGCAGTCCGGGGAGCCGTGCACACCGAGCAGCGAGCCGTCGCTGATGGACATCACGAAGAGGCTGCCGTCCTCCATCGCGACCATGGTCTGCTTGACGCCGCCGTAGTCCATCAGCTTGGCGGCGCCGATGGTGAGGCTGCCGATGCCGGAGACGATGGTGGCGAGGTCGGCGGCGGAGCCCTTGGGGCCGGTCGGCTGATCGGGCCGGCGCTCCGCGTTCCTGTCCGGGTCGGACGAGAGCAGGAGCAGACCGTCCGAGGAGACCACCGCGACCGACGTCAGTCCCGGCACCTCCTCGACGAGATTGGTCAGCAGCCAGTGCAGGTTGCGGGCTTCACTACTGAGGCCGAAGGTACTGGGCGCGGTCAACTGCTTGCCTCCTCGACTGTTCCCCCCGTGGATTCTTCGGCGCGTGCGGGCTGTGCCGTACGTGCCGGTTGTGCCGTGTGCTCGGTCCGGTCGGGCCGCTCCGTCTGCTCCGCGATCTCCGCCTCCACGTCACGGCGTCCGTCACGTGCACCTCGGTGGAACCCGCCGAGCCTGCGGCGCAGTGCGTCGGCGTCGACGGATCCGATCCGTGGTTTCGGCGGTGCGGCGGGCGCGGTGATCTTCGGGGTCCGCTTGGGCAGGCCCTTGTCGGTGAGCGGTTCGTCCTCGACACGCTCATGCGTGTCGGGGCCGATGGCGTAGGGGTCCGGAGCGGTACTGCCGGGGTCGGGAGCCGTGGGGACGGTCGGCTCGGGGATGTCCTCGGCCGGGGGTTCCGGCACGAGCAGTTCCATGGTGATCTCTGAGGCGGGGAGGGCCTCGGGGACGGAAGCGGTGTCCTGAGCGGTGTCCTGAGCGGTATCGGGGGCGGTGTCGGAAGCGGTGTCGGGTTCCGGCGCCGACGGCTCGGCCGTGGCGAGCGTGCCGTCGACCGGGGTCGCATCCGCGCCCGCGTCCGCGTCAGCGCGCGTGCCCGTATGCGTGTACGTGTCCACGTCCACGTCCGTCTCGGCGTCCGCCTCCGCGTTCCGTACGGCCCGCTCCGCCAGGGCGATCATCAGGTCCGGCTCGTCGACCGCGATCGGGTCGTCGTCGCCCGGCTCCCCGCCCGACTGCTCGGCCAGGTCCTCGCCCAGCGCCTCGGCCCGGCTCTCCTCCGGGTCCTCGGCCTCCGAACGCCCTTGCAGGACATTGGAGTTGACCTCGGCGTCGGCGCCCGGGAAGGTCAGCGTGCCGCCACCGAGCGTCGAGTTGGCCGAGGGCGACACGGCGGCGGGGTCCGGGGCCAGCAGTGCCTTCGGCAGGACGACGACCGCCGCGACCCCGCCCTGCTTCTGCTCCCGCAACTGCACCCGCACACCGTGCCGGTGGGCGAGCCGCGCCACGACGTACAGCCCGAGGCCGATACCGTCGCCGGCCTCGCCTCCCCCGCCCTCCGCTCCGTCGCCCGTCTCGTACGGGGCGTCCGGATCGAAGTCGGCGAGGCGGGAGTTGAGGCGGACGAGGCGGTCGGCGGTCATGCCGATGCCCTCGTCCTGGACGGAGAGCATGATGTCGCCGCTCTCCAGGAGCCAGCCGGAGATCTCCACCGGAAGCTCGGGCGGGGTGAACGAGGTGGCGTTCTCCAGGAGTTCGGCCAGCAGATGACTGACGTCGTCGGCGACGAACCCGGCGAGATGCGCGTGCGGCGGCAGCGCGGAGATGCGCACCCGCTCGTACCGCTCGATCTCGCTCACGGCGGCCCGGACGACGTCGACGAGCGGGACGGGACCCGCGTGCTGGTGGCCGTGTTCGGCGCCGGCGAGGACCAGGAGGTTCTCGCTGTGCCGGCGCATGACGGTGGCGAAGTGGTCGAGCTTGAAGAGGGTGGCGAGCCGGTCCGGGTCCTGCTCACGCTCCTCCAGGCCCTCGATGACGGCGAGTTGACGCTCGACGAGGCCCAGGGTGCGCAGCGCGAGGTTCACGAACGTGCCGTGGATGTTGTGCCGGGTGCGGGCCAACTGGGTTGACGCGTCGGCGAGTTCGCTGCGCAGTTCCTCGCGGGCGTCGGCCATCTTCTGGCGCTGGCCGACCAGGTGCTTGCGGTCGGACTCCAGGGTGGCGATGCGCTCGTGGACGGCGAGGGCGCGGGCGTGCAGGGCGTTGACGGAGCGGACGACCTGGGCGAACTCGTCGTTGCGGCCGGTGAACTTGACCGGTTCCTCGGCGAGCGGGTCGGCTGCCCCGGCGAGCCGGGCGGTGCCCCGGCGCAGCACGGAGAGCGGCCGGGTGAGGGTGCGGGCCATGGCGGTGGCGATACCGGTGGCGATCAGCAGGAGCGCGCCGAGGGCGGCGATCCGGATCTCCAGCTCGGTGACGTCGTCGTCGCGGAGCTTGGTGAGGGCCTTGGTGCGGCGGTCGTAGAGGGAGGACTCGACGCCGCGCATCAGCTCGACGCGGGCGGAGAGCGCCGCGTCCACGCCGCTGAGACCGGTGGTGAGTTCGCGCGTGGTCAGCGTGGGCTGGTCGGTGAGCGAGGCGAGGTACTTGTCGGCGGTGTCGACCTCGGGTCCGGTGACCGTGGAGTCGTAGCTGCCGACGGCGGTCTCGGGAGCCGTCTCGCGGAAGTCGAGGATCGCCGCGTCCGAGCGCAGGCGGGCCTGCTGGGCGGCGGCGGTCAGCTCGTTCCGGGTCTTCGTGGCGGCCGGCGAGGAGACGGTCCGCTCGGAGTTCAGCCCGGTGATCGGGTCGTACACGGTCTCGGTGGAGGTCGGCACGCTGAGCGCGGCGAGGAGGAGACCCCGGGCCGCGGCGGTCTGCTGGACGGCGGAGTCGAGTTCGGCGAGGGCGTACGCGCCGGCGCCCGCGCGGGGCGGCTGTTTCTCGGCGAGCTGCTCGGCGAGGCGGTGCAGCCCGGCGATGGCGGCGGAGTACGTCTCATGGGCCTGGAGGGCGGTGCTCTTGCCGGTGAGCGCCTCCCGGCGCAGCGTCGCGATCTCGTCCAGGTCCTCGCGCAGCGCGGCCGGGGTGTCGGGGTTCGCGCGCAGATCGCCGACCTGGCGGTCGACGCGGGCGCCGCGCTGCTCGGAGGGCGCCTTCGCCTTGGCGCGGCCGGCGGCGATGTAGACGGTGACCTCGTCGCGTTCGTCGGCGAGCGAGTGGGCGAGGGTCAGGGCGTCCTGGGTCTGGGTCGCGAGGGTCACCAGATCCTGGGAGTCGTGGAGTTGGGAGGAGGCGGCGACGAGGGTCGGGGCGCCTGCCCCGGCGATCGCGGCGGCCACGACGGCGACGGCCACGATGAGCCGGTTGCGTACGTGGGCGGGGCGTCCCCGGCCCGCGGGATCGGTCGGGGCGTCACCGGTAGCGCCCCCTGCGGGAGCTGTCTGCCTGCCTGTGCGCCGAGGCCGCGTCTTCTGCACCGTCGCTCGCATTCCTGACTCGTGTGCCCATGGGCCCGGGTGACGATGCGTCCGGACCCGAATGACGATCCGTCAACTGGATGGCCGCCCGGATGGTTCTGGCCTGCCGCTCACCCGGTACGGTTCCGGTTCTCCGGCACGGTCCGGCTCCCGACCCTCCCATGCCGGTGGGCAGGGAGCGCGCGTCACCTGACCCGCCACTCAAAGGAGTGAACATCAAGGAGTCAACATCGGCGGGGAGTTGGCGGCAAGTTCCTCTGGCCTGTGCTCCCACTGTGCCCGGCGGGCCGGTTGGACGTGGGCGGCGGGCTTTGACATTATCCGCCACTACGTCTTCACGGAGTAGATCATTCCCGCCCAAAACAGGCGTCTGACCAGCGGCTACCCGCTGTTTCGGCAACAGTTGCCAGCCTTTTGAGAACGTTGTGAAGGCCTCGTGCAGACTGGCTGGATGCGTACTGAACTCGCCACGGAGCCCGGCGATCCGGCCCGCCCCAATGAGGACTTCGCAGCGATCGGACTTCCCGCCTCCGGGCAGGGCGGTTCGCTCGTGCTCCTGGACGGGGTGACTCCCCCCAGGGCCGGCACGGGCTGTCTGCATTCCGTCCCCTGGTACACGGCCCGGCTCGGCGGCGCGCTGACCGAACTGTCGGTTTCGCAGCGGGATATGCCCCTCCAGGACGTACTGGCGGCGGCCATCTCTCGTACCGCCGAGGTTCACGCGCAAACCTGTGACCTTTCTCACCCCCGGACACCCCAGGCAACCGTGGTCCTCGCCCGCTGGTCCCCTGCCACGGTGGAGCATCTGGTGCTGTCCGACTCGGCCCTGCTGACCGAGTCCCCGGACGGCACGGTCACCGCCCACCTGGACGACCGGCTGTCCCGCGTCCCCCGCGCGTCCCTGGCCACGGACGCGATCGCCGACGCGACGGTACGCAACAAGGAGGGCGGCTTCTTCACGGCGGCGGCCGATCCGTCGGTGGCGTCCCGCGCGGTGACGGGTACCCTCCCGCGCGCCGAGGTCCGCGCCCTGGCGGCCCTGACGGACGGCGCGACCCGCTGGGTGGAGAAGTTCACCGAGGGCGACTGGACGGCCTGCTTCACCGCCGTACGCAAGGAGGGCCCGCAGGCGCTGCTGAACCGCGTACGGGAACTGGAGCGGGCGGACGCGGACGCGGGCCGGCCACGCCTGCGCCGCAGCAAGACGCACGACGACGCGACGGTGGTGTACGTGGAGCTGTGACGCCGTAGACGGGCTGACGGCCGGGGCCTACTTCTCCATGCCGAGGTTCAGCTGATGCAGCAGCCGGGCCAGTTCGGCCACCTCGGTGCGGTCCCAGGCGGCCATCTCCCGTACGTACCGCGCGCGTCGCGCCTCCCGTACGGTGCGGAAGCGGACGCTGCCCTCGTCGGTGAGGTGGACCAGCCAGGCGCGGCCGTCGGCGGGGTCCGGTTCGCGAGCGATGAGGCCCAGCTCCTCCATGGCGCGCAGCTGGCGGGACATGGTGGCCTTGCCGACGCCGATGTAGGCGGCGAGTTCGGTGGCCCGCTGGCGCCCGCACTCGTCCAGCCGCACCAGCAGCCCGTACGCCGACGGCTCCAGGTCGGGATGGACCTCGCGGGCCATCTCCCCGGAGTTGGCGCGGGCGCGCCGCAGGAAGACGGTCAACTCGCGCTCCAGGGCGAGGAATTCCCGCTCGACCCCGGGTCCGGGCGTCGTGGACTCGACTCGCTCTCCGCCGAGGTTCCCCTCGCCGTTCACGTCCTCGTGCACGTCAGCACTCCCGATCCGGTGTCGCCGCTCTGAAGGTTTCCAAGGTTCCGTCGAACGCGGCCATTGCCGCAGCTCGGACAGTATGCGGGCAGTATTTCGCAGGCAGGGGCCGAGGGCGTCATCCAGGCCCCTGTCCGGCGTACGGGAAGGCCCGGGCCCCCTTCCGGGACCCGGGCCCTCGCCGACCGGCAGCGTCCGTCACGCCGCTGCCGGAACCCTCACCTCCGCCGGGTTCTGAGCCGGGGTGAGCGCCAGTTCGAGGACCTGGCGGACGTCCGTGACGGCGTGGACGTCGAGCTTCTCCAGGACCTCGGCCGGGACGTCGTCCAGGTCGGCCTCGTTGCGCTTCGGGATGATCACGGTGGTGACGCCCGCCCGGTGCGCGGCGAGCAGCTTCTGCTTCACCCCGCCGATGGGCAGCACCCGCCCGGTGAGCGAGACCTCGCCGGTCATGGCGACGTCCGTCCGGACCAGCCGTCCGCTGAGCAGCGAGGCGAGGGCGGTCGTCATGGTGACGCCCGCGCTCGGACCGTCCTTGGGCACGGCACCCGCCGGGAAGTGGATGTGCACGCCCCGGTCCTTCAGGTCGCCGACGGGCAGCTCCAGTTCGGCGCCGTGCGAGCGCAGGAAGGAGAGCGCGATCTGCGCCGACTCCTTCATCACGTCACCCAGCTGCCCGGTGAGCGTGAGTCCCGCCGCCCCGGTCTCCGGATCGGCGAGCGAGGCCTCGACGTAGAGGACGTCGCCCCCGGCCCCGGTGACCGCGAGCCCGGTGGCCACACCGGGTACGGCCGTACGCCGCTCGGCCGGGTCCTGCGCGGACTCGGGCACGTGATGGGGACGCCCGATGAGCGACCGCAGATCGCCTTCGGTGACGGTGAACGGCAGCTTCCGCTCGCCGAGTTCGTGCTGTGCGGCGACCTTGCGCAGCAGCCGCGCGATGGACCGCTCCAGGTTCCGGACCCCGGCCTCCCGGGTGTACTCGCCGGCCAGCTTGCGCAACGCGCCCTCGTCGAGGGCGACTTCGGTGCCCTCAAGGCCGGCCCGCTCCAACTGCCGGGGCAGCAGGTGGCCCCGCGCGATGACGACCTTCTCGTCCTCGGTGTACCCGTCGAGCCGGACGAGTTCCATCCGGTCGAGCAGAGCCTCAGGAATGGCCTCAAGAACATTCGCAGTGGCGAGGAAGACAACATCACTGAGGTCGAGTTCGACTTCGAGGTAGTGGTCGCGGAAGGTGTGGTTCTGCGCCGGGTCGAGGACTTCGAGCAGCGCGGCGGCGGGGTCGCCCCGGAAGTCGGAGCCGACCTTGTCGATCTCGTCGAGGAGAACGACGGGGTTCATGGACCCGGCCTCCTTGATGGCCCGCACGATCCGCCCGGGCAACGCGCCGACGTACGTACGCCGGTGCCCACGGATCTCGGCCTCGTCCCTGACCCCGCCGAGCGCGACCCGGACGAACTTCCGCCCCATGGCGTGCGCGACGGACTCACCGAGGCTGGTCTTGCCGACACCGGGCGGCCCGACGAGCGCCAGCACGGCGCCGCCACGACGCCCGCCGACCACCCCGAGCCCGCGCTGGGCCCGCCGCTTGCGCACGGCGAGGTACTCGGTGATGCGCTCCTTCACATCCTCGAGACCGGCGTGCTCGGCGTCGAGCACGCCCTGAGCACCCTGGATGTCGTAGGAGTCCTCGGTCCGCTCGTTCCACGGCAGTTCGAGAACGGTGTCCAGCCAGGTCCGGATCCAGCCGCCCTCGGGCGACTGCTCGGAGGACCGCTCCAGCTTGTCGACCTCCTTGAGCGCGGCCTCGCGCACGTTCTCCGGCAGATCGGCGGCCTCGACGCGGGCCCGGTAGTCGTCGGACTCCTCGCCGTCCTGCTCGCCCTTGATCTCGCGCAGTTCCTTGCGTACGGCTTCCAGTTGCTTCCGCAGCAGGAACTCCCGCTGCTGCTTGTCGACGCCCTCCTGGACGTCCTTCGCGATGGTCTCGGCGACGTCCTGCTCGGCGAGGTGGTCGCGCAGCTGCTGGGTGGCGAGCTTCAGCCGGGCCACCGGGTCGGCGGTCTCCAGGAGTTCGATCTTCTGGTCGGTGCTGAGGAAGGGCGAGTAACCGGAATTGTCGGCAAGGGCGGAGACGTCGTCGATGGCCTGCACCCGGTCGACGACCTGCCAGGCGGCGCGCTTGCGCAGCCAGGCGGTGGCAAGTGCCTTGTATTCCTTGACAAGTTCGGTGACATGACCGGGCAACGGGTCGGGAACGGTCTCGTCGACCCGGGTCCCCTCGACCCACAGCGCGGCCCCCGGCCCGGTGGTCCCGGCGCCGATCCGCACCCGCCCCCGGGCCCGGATGAGGGCGCCCGGATCCCCGTCGGCCAGCCGGCCGACCTGCTCCACGGTGCCGACGACACCGGTACTCGGGTACGACCCGTCGACACGCGGCACCAGCAGCACCCTGGGCTTGCCGGGCTCGGTGCGCGCGGCGGCCTGCGCGGCCTCCACGGCGGCCCGCACATCCGCGTCGTTCAGATCCAGCGGCACCACCATCCCGGGCAGCACGACCTCGTCGTCGAGCGGCAGCACAGGCAGAGTGAGCGGTGTGGACGTCGAAGCCATGATCTCCCCTTAGGCAGTCAAGTTGAGCTATGACGACTCAATGCTTGGGAGCGGTCGATTGTTCCCCGGGGCGTGTTCGCCTTGAGCGATCACCTCTGCCGTGACGGCCGACCCCTCGCATACAGTCAGCCAAGTAATACTCACCACTGCACATTAACCATTACAAAGGGAGTCGAACGTGGACGGCACCGTGCGGGCCTGGGTCGACGGCTGGGTCGTCTCACGCGGGGCGTCGCCGCCGCTGGTCGAGCCCTGGGGCTACACGATCGACGTGGGCACGGCCGAGCACGTCACCCGGCACGTCCTCGACGCGGTGAACGACGCCGTCGAGGAACGGACCGTCCGCAAGGTGGCCGACGCGGTGACCGGGACGGGCGTGACGCTCAAGGTCTTCGCCGACCCGGCGACGGTCGTCGGCCGGCTCGGCGAGGGCTGGCGGACCGACCCCGAGCCGGGCTTCCTGATGTCGGTCCCGCTGACGCCCGCGGAGGCGCCCGCCGCCCCCGACGGCTACCGCGTACGCGTCTGGACGCGCGCCGGCGTCACCCGCGTGATGCTCGCGGCACCCGACGGTTCCTGGGCGGCCCGCGGCCAGATCGCCCCGACGGGCAGAACGGCGGTCGTCGACCAGGTGGAGACCTCCCCCGCACACCGCCGCCGGGGCCTCGGCTCCTTCGTCATGCGGACGCTCGCGCGGGAGGCCGTCGCCCAGGGCGCGGAGCAGGGCGTACTGGCCGGAACACCGGACGGACGGGCGCTGTACGAGGCGTTGGGCTGGCGGGTGGACGCGCTGCTGACGAACGCGAAGTTCAGGGCGCCGGGCGCGGACAGACCCTAGGTCGGCCTCCGCCACCGCCGCACCCACGGCCAGGTGGCGACCCCGACGGCCAGGGCCATCACATGTCCCCAGTTGGTCATCGGATCGGTGTACGCGACGAGGTCCTGCACCAGCGTCCCGCCGAACACCACCAGCACCGGCCACCCCAGCCAGGGCCGCAGCAGCCCCGCCAGCGCGCCCACGCTCGCCGCGACCCCGAAACTGATCCCGTAGTCGAGCCGGTGCAGCGAACTCTCCGGCAGCCACCCCACCAGCACCGCGAGCCCCACCGGGACCTCGGTCGCGAGGGTGGCCAGCACATGCCCGAGGGCGAACACCCCGGCGGTACGCGGCCCGCCGATCCGCCGCTCCAGCGCGGTGAGAACGAGCAGGAACACGATGGCGTACGGCGAGGTCATACCGCCCACGACCCACAGCGCACTGGTGACCAGCACGAACACGGGCGTCCGTACGAGGTGGGCGACATCCGTGCTGGAGCCCTGGTGGAAGGCGTGCACGAGGGCGGGGTCGGCGTGCTCGGCGACGAACGCCGTGACGAGGAGGACGGCGGCGAACGTGAAGGTGAACGGGGTCCCGGTGGGAGTGGGGAGAAGGCGCCAAGGCCGGAGAACCCGCCTGCCCGGAGCAGCCACGGGCCGCGCGGACACGGTCTCCACCGGTCCCCGCTGCCTCGGCATGCCGTCCAGCAGCCGTACGCCCTCCGCGACGGGCGCGTCCGAGGGCGCCGGCGAATCCGGCGTCATGTCACCCTTCGTATCGGCCCGTTCCACGGTGAGGCGCTCCTTCCGTTTCGCCCCAGCTTTCGCCCCGACACCTGCCGCTGTCTGTGACCCGCGCCACGCGCCGGTCGATTCACAGCAAGCCGATAAGCGCCTCAAAGACTCCTACGCGTGCGGCAGCGGCGGCGTGGCCGGCTGTGTTCCGTGCCCGGCGAGGTAGAGCTTCATGGCGCACTGGTCCTCCGCCTCGACGAACACCTGTTGCCCCCAGTGAGCGCTGAGGCGGTGCGCGACGTCGACCAGGCGACGGCGTTCCTCCGGCGAGTACGCGGGGAACCGGACCCAGCCCCGGTCGGCGATCCGGTTGCCCAGCTCGCTGAACAGCACCGCCCGCGCGCGCTGTTCCTCCTCGTCGGTCAGCGGCGTGGAACCGCCTTCCACGGGCTGCAACCGGACGTTGTACAGGTCTCGGACCACTGGTCGCTCGCAGGTCGCTCGGGGCTGTTCCGGAGAGACTACCGACACGCCTCGCACATCCCGTCGGCGCCGCAAATCACCTGGAGTTCACTCCACCGCCCCTGCCAAGATGCCCACATGACCCGTTCGACCACCTCCTGCACCGCCCCCGAAGTCCTGGACCGCCGCGACGGCCCGTACGGCGAAGTGGTGCTGCGGCGGCATGGGGAGTTACTGCAGATCATCGCCAACGGGTGCTTCCTGATGGACACTTCCGACGGCCGGTCCGAGCGTCTCCTCATGGACGCGGCCCTCGGCGCCCTCACCCCCGGGACGGCCGCTCCCCACGTCCTCATCGGCGGCCTGGGCGTCGGCTTCTCCCTCGCGCACGCCGCCGACGACGCCCGCTGGGGCCGTATCACCGTCGTCGAACGGGAAGCCGCGATCGTCGAATGGCACCGGAGCGGGCCGCTGGCGGACATCTCGGCCCGCGCCCTCTCCGACCCGCGCACCGAGATC
Source organism: Streptomyces sp. NPDC000878 (assembly GCF_053599695.1). Classification (NCBI taxonomy): domain Bacteria; kingdom Bacillati; phylum Actinomycetota; class Actinomycetes; order Kitasatosporales; family Streptomycetaceae; genus Streptomyces; species Streptomyces sp. NPDC000878. Next base: position 122,293 of record NZ_JBSFMT010000008.1, read on the forward strand.
GTCGCAGCCGATCTCGTGAAGTACGTCAATGAGACCTCTGCCACATTTGACGCACTGTGTCTCGACATCGACAACGGGCCTGGCTGGACGGTCACGGAGGACAACCGGAGCCTGTACTCGCAGGCCGGACTGGCAAGCTGCGCAAGGGTGTTGAGGCCGGGCGGGGTACTCGCGGTGTGGTCCGCGCAGCCCTCTCCGGAATTCGAGGGAACTCTACGGAATGCCGGATTCCAGGGGGTGCGTACCGAAGAGATCCCCGTTGCCCGGGGAGTTCCCGACGTCGTACACCTCGCCGTCAGGCCTGGATAGCCCTCACGCGGTGACTGCCCGTACTCTGCTTCCCTGACGCCGATCACTCATCCGATCAGTCGTGCGTCAATCGCAGTCATGCGCGAACAAGCGCAGCCAAGGAATCACCCCACTGGTTCCGGAAAGCACACTTCAGGGGCGGGCGATGGAGCAGACACACACCTCCCAGAACGGCGCGACGGCGACTCCCGGCGCCCAGCGCCGGGTTCTCGTGGTCGAGGACGATCCGACGATCGTCGACGCCATCGCGGCCCGTCTGCGCGCAGAGGGATTTCTCGTGCAGACCGCGGGCGACGGGCCGGCCGCCGTCGACACCGCCGAGGCCTGGCAGCCCGATCTGCTGATCCTCGACATCATGCTGCCCGGGTTCGACGGGCTGGAAGTTTGCAGGCGGGTACAGGCCCAGCGGGCCGTGCCCGTCCTGATGCTCACCGCGCGCGACGACGAGACCGACATGCTGGTCGGGCTCGGGGTCGGCGCCGACGACTACATGACGAAGCCCTTCTCCATGCGAGAGCTGGCCGCACGCGTGCATGTGCTGCTGCGCCGGGTCGAGCGGGCCGCCATCGCCGCGTCGACGCCGCGCTCCGGCATCCTGCGGCTCGGCGAGCTGGAGATCGACCACGCGCAGCGACGCGTGCGGGTGCGGTCCGAGGACGTGCACCTCACTCCCACGGAGTTCGATCTGCTCGTCTGCCTGGCGAACACCCCGCGTGCCGTGCTCTCGCGCGAGCAGCTGCTCGCCGAGGTGTGGGACTGGGCGGACGCCTCCGGCACCCGGACCGTCGACAGCCACATCAAGGCGCTGCGCCGGAAGATCGGCGCCGAGCGGATCCGTACGGTGCACGGGGTCGGCTACGCACTGGAGACGCCGACGCCATGAACCGGGGGCGGCCGGCCGCACGGAGGAGCCCCGGGGAGCCCTGGGGCGGCGCACGTCCGTTCTCGATCAAGACCAAGCTGGGTGCTCTGGTCGTCGTCTCGGTGCTGATCACCACCGGTCTGTCCATGATCGCGGTGCAGACCAAGACGGAGATCCGCTTCATCACGGTCTTCTCGATGATCGCCACACTGTTGATTACGCAGTTCGTGGCCCATTCGCTCACCGCGCCGCTGGACGACATGAACGCGGTGGCCCGCTCCATCTCGCACGGTGACTACACGCGCCGGGTGCGCGAGAACCGCTGGGACGAGCTGGGCGACCTGGCCCAGACGATCAACGTCATGGCCGACGAGCTGGAGGCCCAGGACCGCCAGCGCAAGGAGCTGGTGGCGAACGTCTCGCACGAGCTGCGCACCCCCATCGCGGGGCTGCGCGCGGTGCTGGAGAACGTCGTGGACGGCGTCTCGGCCGCCGACCCCGAGACCATGCGTACGGCGCTCAAGCAGACCGAGCGGCTCGGGCGGCTGGTGGAGACCCTGATGGACCTCTCCCGGCTCGACAACGGCGTCGTACCGCTGCGCACACGCCGCTTCGAGGTCTGGCCGTATCTCTCGGGCGTGCTCAAGGAGGCCAACATGGTCGCCTCCACGCGCGCGGGCATCGCGTCGGGCTCCGGCGGTCACACCCGTACGGACGTCCATCTGCACCTCGACGTCAACCCGCCCGAGCTGGTCGCGCACGCCGACCCGGAGCGGCTCCACCAGGTCGTCGCCAACCTGATCGACAACGCGGTCAAGCACAGCCCCGCGCACGGCCGGGTCACGGTGAAGGCGCGGCGCGGGGAGCAGGCCGAGTCACTGGAGCTGGAGATCCTGGACGAGGGTCCGGGCATCCCGCGCTCGGAGTGGCACCGGGTCTTCGAGCGGTTCAACCGCGGCGGCGTCAGCTCGCCGCACGGCCCGGGCAGCGACGGCGGTACGGGACTGGGGCTGGCGATCGCCCGCTGGGCGGTCGATCTGCACGGCGGCCGGATCGGAGTGGCCGAATCCGAGCGAGGATGCCGGATTTTGGTCACCCTTCCGGGAGACTCATCCGTCCCAAGTTGACGTAAAGTTCGAAGCGGAGCCACAAGATCCACCTGATGTCCGCGCTGACGGACGCGCGTGGACACGTGTGATTGGTCACAGGCCCGCGCATTTGGTGCGCCCGGCCGACAATCTGGGCATCCCCCACGTGTCCCTTTCGGACCGGAACCCCGCTTGTTTCCCGCCATTTCACCCCCCGAAACCCGTTTCTCGATGTGACTTACACGACGATGAACGGGCCCGGACTGACCTTTCGGCCACGGGGGCGTAGCCTTAATTCCCGCTGTCCATCACCTTGTGAAGCCACCATGTGAAGCGGAAGAGGGCGGTTGCCGCCGTGTCGCCACAGTCCCCCAGTAACTCATCGAGCATCTCGACCGACGAAGGAGCAGGTAACCCTGCGGCTGCGTTCGGACCCAACGAGTGGCTCGTCGACGAGATCTATCAGCAGTACCTCCAGGATCCGAATTCCGTAGACCGAGCCTGGTGGGACTTCTTCGCCGACTACAAGCCCGGAGCGGCTGCCGCCCCGACGGCTACGGCGGGTGCTGCGGCCGCGGGGGCCGCAGGTACCACCACGACCCCCACAACTGCCACAGCGGCTCCCGCCGCCCCCGTGGCTCCCGTGACCCCGGCCGTCCCGGCGCCGGCCCCGGCAGCCGCTCCCAAGCCCGCCGCTGCCGCACCGGCGGCTCCGGCCGCCCCTGCCGCGAAGCCCGTGGCAGCCGCTCCCGCCGCCAAGCCGAAGGCAGCTCCCGCGACCGAGGTGGCCGACGGCCCCGAGTTCGTGACGCTGCGCGGCCCCTCCGCCGCTGTGGCGAAGAACATGAACGCCTCGATCGAGGTGCCCACGGCCACGTCCGTGCGCGCGGTCCCGGTGAAGCTGCTCTTCGACAACCGCATCGTCATCAACAACCACCTGAAGCGCGCCCGGGGCGGGAAGATCTCCTTCACCCACCTCATCGGGTACGCGATGGTGCAGGCCATCAAGGCCATGCCGTCGATGAACTACTCCTTCACGGAGAAGGACGGCAAGCCGACCCTGGTGAAGCCGGCGCACATCAACTTCGGCCTGGCCATCGACCTGGTGAAGCCCAACGGCGACCGCCAGCTCGTCGTGGCCGGCATCAAGAAGGCCGAGACGCTGAACTTCTTCGAGTTCTGGCAGGCCTACGAGGACATCGTCCGCCGCGCCCGCGACGGCAAGCTGACGATGGACGACTTCACCGGCGTCACGGTCTCCCTGACCAACCCCGGCGGCCTCGGCACCGTCCACTCCGTGCCGCGTCTGATGCCCGGTCAGTCGGTCATCATGGGCGTCGGCTCCATGGACTACCCGGCGGAGTTCCAGGGCACCAGCCAGGACACCCTCAACAAGCTCGGCATCTCGAAGGTCATGACGCTCACGTCGACCTACGACCACCGGGTCATCCAGGGCGCCGCCTCCGGCGAGTTCCTGCGCGTCGTCGCCAACTACCTCCTCGGTGAGAACGGCTTCTACGACGACATCTTCGAGGCCCTGCGCATCCCCTACGAGCCGGTCCGCTGGCTCAAGGACATCGACGCCTCGCACGACGACGACGTCACGAAGGCCGCCCGCGTCTTCGAGCTGATCCACTCCTACCGGGTCCGCGGCCACGTCATGGCCGACACCGACCCGCTGGAGTACCACCAGCGCAAGCACCCCGACCTGGACATCACCGAGCACGGCCTCACCCTGTGGGACCTGGAGCGCGAGTTCGCGGTCGGCGGTTTCGCGGGCAAGTCCCTGATGAAGCTGCGCGACATCCTCGGCGTGCTGCGCGACTCGTACTGCCGCACCACCGGCGTCGAGTTCATGCACATCCAGGACCCGAAGCAGCGCAAGTGGATCCAGGACCGCATCGAGCGCGCGCACTCCAAGCCGGAGCGCGAGGAGCAGCTGCGCATCCTGCGCCGGCTGAACGCGGCGGAGGCCTTCGAGACCTTCCTGCAGACGAAGTACGTCGGCCAGAAGCGCTTCTCCCTGGAGGGCGGCGAGTCCGTCATCCCGCTCCTGGACGCGGTCATCGACAGCGCTGCCGAGTCCCGCCTGGACGAGGTCGTCATCGGCATGGCCCACCGCGGCCGGCTGAACGTTCTCGCCAACATCGTCGGCAAGTCGTACGCCCAGATCTTCCGGGAGTTCGAGGGCAACCTCGACCCGAAGTCGATGCACGGCTCCGGCGACGTCAAGTACCACCTGGGCGCCCAGGGCGTGTTCACGGGCCTGGACGGCGAGCAGATCAACGTCTCGCTGGCCGCCAACCCGTCCCACCTGGAGACGGTCGACCCGATCATCGAGGGAATCTCCCGCGCCAAGCAGGACATCATCAACAAGGGCGGCACGGACTTCACCGTCCTGCCCGTCGCCCTGCACGGTGACGCGGCCTTCGCGGGCCAGGGCGTGGTGGCCGAGACGCTCAACATGTCGCAGCTGCGCGGCTACCGCACCGGCGGCACGGTCCACATCGTCATCAACAACCAGGTCGGCTTCACCGCCGCCCCGGAGTCGTCGCGTTCCTCGATGTACGCCACCGACGTGGCCCGCATGATCGAGGCGCCGATCTTCCATGTGAACGGCGACGACCCCGAGGCCGTCGTCCGCGTCGCACGCCTGGCCTTCGAGTTCCGCCAGGCGTTCAACAAGGACGTCGTGATCGACCTCATCTGCTACCGCCGCCGCGGTCACAACGAGTCCGACAACCCGGCGTTCACGCAGCCCCTGATGTACGACCTGATCGACAAGAAGCGCTCGGTGCGCAAGCTCTACACCGAGTCTCTGATCGGCCGGGGCGACATCACCCTGGAAGAGGCCGAGCAGGCGCTCCAGGACTTCCAGGGCCAGCTGGAGAAGGTCTTCACCGAGGTCCGCGAGGCCATCTCCGCCCCGGCCGAGGCACTCGTCGGCGACCCCCGGGCCGAGTTCCCGGTGGCCGTGCAGACCGCGGTCTCCCAGGAGGTCGTCAAGCGCATCGCCGAGTCCCAGGTCAACATCCCCGACCACGTCACCGTCCACCCGCGGCTGCTCCCGCAGCTGCAGCGCCGGGCGTCGATGATCGAGGACGACACGATCGACTGGGGCATGGGCGAGACGCTCGCGATCGGCTCCCTGCTCCTGGAGGGCACCCCGGTGCGCCTCTCGGGCCAGGACTCCCGACGCGGCACCTTCGGCCAGCGCCACGCGGTCCTCATCGACCGGGTCACCGGCGAGGACTTCACCCCGCTCCAGTACCTGTCCGACGAACAGGCCCGCCTGAACGTCTACGACTCGCTGCTCTCCGAGTACGCGGTCATGGGCTTCGAGTACGGCTACTCGCTGGCCCGCCCCGACGCGCTCGTCATGTGGGAGGCGCAGTTCGGCGACTTCGTCAACGGCGCGCAGACGGTCATCGACGAGTACATCTCGGCCGCGGAGCAGAAGTGGGGCCAGACGTCCGGCGTCACCCTGCTCCTCCCCCACGGCTACGAGGGCCAGGGCCCGGACCACTCGTCCGCGCGCATCGAGCGGTTCCTCCAGCTGTGCGCCCAGAACAACATGACGGTCGCTCAGCCGACGCTCCCGTCGAACTACTTCCACCTGCTGCGGTGGCAGGTGCACAACCCGCACCACAAGCCGCTGGTGGTCTTCACCCCGAAGTCGATGCTGCGCCTCAAGGCGGCGGCCTCGAAGACGGAGGAGTTCACGACGGGCGCCTTCCGCCCGGTCATCGGCGACGAGTCCGCGAATCCGGCCGACGTCCGCAGGGTCGTCTTCTGCGCCGGCAAGCTGTACTACGACCTTGAGGCCGAGCGGAAGAAGCGCGGCATCACGGACACGGCGATCATCCGCATCGAGCGCCTGTACCCGCTCCCGGGTGCGGAACTCCAGGCGGAGATCGCCAAGTACCCCAACGCCGAGAAGTACCTGTGGGCGCAGGAGGAGCCGGCGAACCAGGGCGCGTGGCCCTTCATCGCCCTCAACCTGATCGACCACCTGGACCTCGCGGTCGGCGCGGACATCCCGCACGGCGAACGCCTGCGGCGCATCTCGCGCCCGGCGGGCTCGTCCCCGGCGGTGGGTTCGGCCAAGCGTCACCAGGCGGAGCAGGAGCAGCTGGTGCGTGAGGTGTTCGAGGCGTGAGCCTCTGACCCTGCCTGACGGCACAGGGCCCGGTACCGGAATTCGGTGCCGGGCCCTTCGTCATGGGTTCATGAGTTCATGAGCGTTCGGGAGGGTCGTAGTACACGCCCAGCTGCCTGACCCAGTCGGTGTTCTTCTCCCGCATCTCGTTGCGGACCCACAACCCCCGTACCCGGGTGAGGAGTTCCCGCACACTGCCCGACCTGCGCAGCAACTCCCGCTCCACACGGTTGTAGAACTCGGCGCAGTTCCTGTGGTCGGCCTCGCGGCTCCAGAGGATCAGGGGGTAGCCGAGGGAGCGGGCCGCGTCGAGTACGGCGGTGCCGGGGTCGTCCTCGGTGGCATGCCGGCAGGAGAGGGGTACGGCGTTGGCGGGGGCGTCGCGCAGATGGCGCCGCACTCCCTCCGGCGAGAGGTCGCCGGGTGGCCGCAGGCCGAGCAACGGGCCTCGGGACACGGCGTCCCAGCGGTCAGCCCGCTGCTGTTCGGTGGCATACGGAGACGGGCGCCCGGTCCCTCGGACGAACACGTTGCACTCCGTACGCAGAGCCGCGCCCGGCGCCCAGTTCATCACGTCGAGTTCCCACAGCAGGGCGTCCGGCAGCTCGTACTCGACCGTGGCCCTGATCTTTCTGGTGTCGGCCCACTCCAGCGCGGCTTTCAGCTGATCGCGCAGTTGGGGCACCGGTTCGCCCGGTCCGAAGGGTGCCTTGGGCGGCGCGGCTTGGCGGACCCGGTCGGTCTGTGTGGCCCGCACACTCCAGGTGTGGAGATCGTTCTGGCCGATTCGAGTGGGCCAGATCGTGACGGTGATCCGGCATCCGTCGCTGTCGGCGGACTGTGGGGCCGCTGGTGCGAGTGCCTGGCGGACCGCCCTCGACTGGCCGTCGGTCAGCCCGTTCTCGGCCTCCCTCTTGACCCAGGAGAGCAGTCCCTCGACGCCTCGGGTCCGGCCCTGTTCCGCACGTCGGGCGAGGATCCGTGCCACGTAGACGACGACGGATCCGGCGGCGCCGACCGCGTACAGGTGTCCGGCGCCGTCGCGCCAGCTGCGGGGGGTGTGGTCCGGTGTCGGCACCTCGGCGGTCATGAGCAGGTCCAGTACCGTCTCCGGCCTCTCCGGCGGCTCCAACTCGGCGAGCAGACCGTAGAGTTCCGGCTTCCCTGACCCCTGTCGGGCGTGCTGCCGGTCATGTGCGCGGACGATGCGATGCCACAGGTCGGCGCCCTTCTCCGGCCCCTTCTCGCACAGGTCCCGCAGCGCCTCGATGCGTACGGCCCGGCCCGGCCCGGTGTCCTCCGGCAGGGTGGCCAGGGCGACGCCGACGACCGAGCCGTCCCGTCGGCTCCGTACCGGAGCGCCTGCTCTCAGCTCCGAGAAGGGGGCGCCGACCAGGGTCATCGTGCGCTGCCCCGGCTGGCCTTCGGCGCGCGCGGAGCAGGACCGGACGACCGTGCCGAACGTGGCCCGTGTGGCGTCGAGCAGGGTCACGCCGTCGGGCCGTACGTCCGGTGTGTCCGTGAGCCACAGACAGCCGTAGCGGTCGGCGCCGTCCCGCAGTTCCAGGAGGGCCAACTCGCCTGTCGTGCGCACCGGCCAGGCCCGGTGGCCCAGTCCGTCCGTCGTGTGGACGGTGATCCGGGTCCGGTCGCCCTGCGGCACCCGCTCCACCACGCTCGCGCAGGTGACGAGGAAGCCCGGCGCGACGAAGAAGCCTGTGCCGACCGTGTCGCCGCCGACCCGGACGGCGGCCACGGCACGGCTGACGCTCTCGGACTCCCGGCGCTGCCCCGGCTCCAGCCGCACCGTGTCCACCCCGCGCGGCCACTTCTCGTCCCGGGAGGTGACCAGCACATGCCCACCGACCGGGAAGGGGAACGGCTCCCCCGAGCCCCCCGAACTCCCCGGGTCCTCCGACTCCTCCCAGCCGTCCAGGACGATCAGCCAGTCGAGGGCCGTGCCCGCCAGCACCCGGTACAGCTCCCTGAGGCGGGCGCCGATCTCCCCGCCCGCAGGCAGCCCGAACTCGACGCCCAGCCGGGCCAGCCGTTCCTTGCGTTCCTCGGCGTTGTCCCCCCCGACCCACCAGACGATGTCGTACGTGGCCCCGTAGTGCTGTGCGAACAGGGCGGCGAGGTCGGTCTTGCCGGACGACCGCGGCCCCACGAGGACGCACCTCGCGGAGTGACGCCCCTGCGACAGATTCCTCCGCACCCGCGCCAGCACGCCCTGCGGCGCCACGAATCCGGTGCTCGTACGGGGCACCCCGCTCCGCAGCCGCAACGTGGGCCCCGGGAAACGCGGGCCCCGGCCGCCGTCCGGGGAAGTCTCGGAGTCGAGGCCGAGGCCGGTGAGCAGCCGTTCCGTGGCCACCGTCCCGGTGGTGTCCCACACGCCCGTGCAGGCACCCACCTCCCGTTGCCAGGAGAAGCCCTCCCTGCGGGTCACGGTGACGGCGACGAGCCGGTCGTCCCTCAGCCCGGCGATCGCCCGGAGCGGGGTGCCGAGGCGGAAGGCGGAGTACCAGCTGCCGACGATGAGGACGACGCGTCCGCCATGGCGGCGGTGCGCCGACAGCCGCTCCCCTACCAGCCGCGCCAGCTCCGGCGGGTCCACCCGCATCGGCCGCTTCACCACGAACTGCCCGCGCGACGTCAGCAGATGGGCCACCCAGGTCGCCCATGCCTCGTCCTCCTCGACGTACATGACGTCGAAGACCTCCCCCTGTCCGCGCGGCGCCCCTCCCCCGGCGAACCGTCCCGCGACCAGCGCCGAGACCTCGGCGAACGCCCCCGGCACGCCGTCCGTGTCGTCCACCTCCGGCACGGCGGCCGGTCCCCCGCTCAGCTCGGCCAGCGCGAGCGCGGGGAAGTTGCGCGCCCGGCGCCCGAAGTGCCGGTCGACGTACTCGCCGCAGTGCTTGAGCACGAGCATGGCGTCCCCGCGCGGCAGCGACCGCAGGAGCACCTGCCGCACTCCCGGCCGGAACTCGTACCAGCCGTCCTCAGTGCCCCGCTCCAGCAGCCCGCTGAGCAGGACTTCGGCCAGTACGGTCGGGCCGGACCGGGGCTGCATGGCCCGCTGGACGAGCTGCATCACCGGCAGGGTGAGCGGTACCGCCGAGACGGACACGGCCAGCCCCACGGCCTGCCGTGACGCCGTCCGCCGAAAGGTCCGCACGATCGACTCCGCGTCCGCGACCGGCCGTTCGGGGCGGGGCGGGGACGGCGGATGGTCGCCCCGGACCCAGGCGGCCGGCGCGGGCACCGCCAGTCCGGTGCTGCCGGACAGCAGCCGCGCCCACGTCCCCAGCGCCGTACGGGTCAGCGACAGGACCGGCACCGGCAGCGCCCCGGGCGGTGGTACGTCGCCGTCCGCCGGGGTGAACTCCAGGCGCGCGCCCAGCCCTTCGCGCCGCCGGAGCGTACCGGGGAGCGCGGGCAGGTGCGTGCGCTGCCACATGCGCTGCGGCAACGGCTGGACGACCGCCACGGGCGCCGCCCGCGCCCAGTCGTGCAGCAGCCGCTGCATCGCCCCCGAGCGCCACGACGGGCCCGCGCAGTCGCTCAGTACGAGGGTCAGCTGGCGGCCGGTCGGATCGCGCAGCTGCTCGGCGGCGCGCAGGGCCCGGTCGGTGTCCCGGCCGGTCGCGACCACGAGGTGTCCGTCCTCGCCCGCGCGGACGTAGTACGCCGCCACCTCGCGGAAGGCGCCGAGTCCCGCGCACAGCTGCCGCAGTTCCTCGAACGCCGTGTCCCACACACCTGTTGATGTCGACACATCCATCAGGAGACAGAGGCGGGCCTCGCGGCGGGTGGTGGCACGCAGGACGGGGAGCAGGAGCCGGGTCTCCGCCGCCTGTTCCGCCGTGGCCTGTTCGTCCAGGTCGAGGGCGGGCAGCCGGACGGGCGGACGGTAGTGCTGGAGCGGACGCAGGCTGCGCTGGAGCGCGAGGGGGTGCGGCAGCGCGGTCGCGGCGGGGACCCTGACCCGGACGAAGTCGGCGCCCGTGCCGCCCGATCCGGGTTCCGCCCCGGCGGGCTGCGGCCGGTCGGCGTGGAGGCGCGTGCGGAGGGCGGCCGGCTCGGCGTGCTCCCCCGTGCCGCTCACCGGGGCGTCGGCGCGGGTCGGCGCGGGTGAGCCGCGTCTCCTCGCGAGGTCCGCCGCGGATGCCGCCGCCTCCGGCTCCCGCGAACCCAGCTCCGCCCGCGCCACGAACCGCGCCAGCCACAGAGCCTCCGCCAGCTCGCGCGCGGACGGCTCGACACCGCCGAGGCCGCGCAGCCGTTCGGCGAGTTCGGCCAACTGCCCGTCGGGTGAGGTCATCCGCGCGGTCCGCCGCTCCCGTACTCCCCCTGGTCGAGGGGCCGCATCAGCAGATCGGCCAGCCGCTGCCGGTCCGCCCGGTCCCGTACGGCCTCCTGGGTGAGGTAGATCGCGTTGAGGAGCTGATCGGCGGCGCGCAGGGAGCCCGGCGCCGAGTCGAGGAAGGAGCGGATGAGGTCGCCGCTCGCGTCCGGCCTCTCACCGTCCCCGCCGTCCCCGCCGCCGTCGTCTGTCTCGGCGCCCTCCGTGCCGAAGTGGGCGCCGACCATGGCTTCGAGGCGGGCCCGGCCCCAGGCGTCGTTGCGCGGCGAGGGCAGGTCGAGGTGGAGACAGCGGCGCAGCAGCGGGGCCGGGAAGTCGCGTTCTCCGTTGCTGGTCATCACGACGACCGGGAAGGCCTGGCAGCGGACCCGGCCGCCCCTCACCACCGCCCGCTCGTCGTCGTCCGTGAGGACCTCGACGTCCGTCTGCCGCCCCGCGACGCGCTGCAGCTCCGCGATGCGGAACTCCCCCTCCTCCAGGGCGTTCAGCAGGTCGTTCGGCAGGTCGATGTCGCTCTTGTCCAGCTCGTCGACCAGGAGGACGCGCGGCCGGTCGTACGGTAAGAGCGCGGTGCCGAGCGGGCCGAGCCGCAGATACTCGCCGATGTCCTCGGTGGGCCCACGGGTGCTGTCACCGGAGGGCGCCCCACGGTGTGCCTGGCCCCGCACCTTCGCCATCTGGCTGTCCTGGAGACGGGCGATCGCGTCATACGTGTACAGGCCGTCGCGCAGGCTCGTGCGGCTCACGATGGGCCACTGCAGGACCCGGCCCAGGCCCAGTTCGTGCGCGAGGGAATGGGCGAGCGTGGACTTGCCTGAGCCGGGGTCCCCGGTGACCAGCAGCGGGCGGCGCAGATACAACGCCGCGTTGATCAGCTCCAGTTCCTCCGGCCGCCAGGCGATGCCCCGGTCGCCGCGCGTCCCGAGGCGTCTGGTCGACTCCGTGCCGAGCGGCGGTACGACGGTGCCGGCGGGCTCGCCGTCGAAGTCGCGCCAGGGCGGCGGGGCGGGCAGTCGGCCGATGCCGTCGTGCGGCCGGTCGACGCCCCGGTAGATGAGCCAGTCCGGCAGGGGGGTGTCGGTCGTCAAGGGGACTCCAGCAGGTCGTCGCAGAGCGGGATCGGGCGCCCCGGGTCGTCGTAGAGCAGGGCGAGGTGTTCGGCCCAGTCGGCGTCGGGGACTTCCTGGCTGACGCGCTCACGCAGGGTGCGCAGGCGTTCGGGCAGGGCGGTCGCACGGCCGACGGAGTTGAGCAGTTCGGCGGCGCGGTCCTGCAGTTCGTCGCAGTCGGCGCCGCAGCCGTGCGGGTGTTCGGCCTTGAGGTTCCAGAGGACGACGCCGTATCCGGCCGCGACCGCCCGGGACAGCGGTGCGGTGCTCTCGGCCGGCGGCCGGCAGAGCACGGGGACCGCGCCGGGCGGCGCGTGGTCCAGGGTCTGCCGGGCGTAGGCCTCCGACGGCACGGGCAGCGCCTTCGGCGCGCCCTCGGCGACTCCGCGCCAGCGGTCGCGCCATACGGACGTGGGCTCTCCCCGCCGCTTCAGACAGCGCAGGACGACCTGCCGATGGACTCCGAAGGGCCGCTCGGCGGGGTGCGGGCGGAGGCTGCGGACGGCCGGTCCCGGCAGCCACAGATGGGCGTCCACTCCGAAGTGCTCAACCGGCAGGGCGAGTTCCAGGCGGGCCCGGCGCTCGCCGTCGAGCTGGTCGAAGGTGCGGGTCAGCGGCTCGTTCAGGACCTTCGGCAGTTCGGCGAGGGAGGCTCCTTCGCCGTCGATGCCCTCCTCCACGGCCTGCACGGTCTCGGGGCCGCCGATCCAGGTCCAGATGCGCCAGTGGAAGCGGTCCTTGGGCCGGTAGTAGTCGGGCTCCAGCTCGACGGCGACGACGGGTCCTTCACCGTCCTCGGCGCGGTCGCTCTCCTGGGGATCGCCCCGCCGTCCCCCGGCACGGGGGGCGTCGGCCCAGGGCACGGCCTCACCGGCCCCCACGCCCATCACGAGCACCCGCAGATGGTGGGGCAGGTCCTTGGCCCGCTTGTTCGCCCACTTCTCCAGTGCGGCGGCGGGGGCCGGCGCCCGCCGCTCGTACCGGTGCGCCACGACTCGCAGGTAGTGCAGCGACACGACGTCGGCGCCCATCTCATGGTCGTAGAGCCTGCCGTGCCCGTCGCGCCAGTCGCGCGGGGCGACCTCGTCCAGCCAGCCCTGTTCCTTGCCGACGACGTGCTCGATCAGCTTCCGCAGCTCGGCCGGCGACTCCGGCTCGGGCAGCCCGGCGAGCAGCGCGGAGGCCACGGCACTGTCCTGCGGCCCCCACCGGCGCTCGCCGCCCGTATCCATTCCGGCCTGCGCCTCCACCCAGGACTGGATGCCCGTGGCGCTGCGATGCCAGGTGTCATGGGCCCGGATCAGGGCCGCGTAGGGATTGTCCCCGAGTGTGCCCCCTTCCGGCTCGTCGTCCTCCCTGGTCCCCACGGCGACGGCCCGCCGCAACCCGCGCAAGGCGGTGGCCGCGACGGCCAGACCGCCGTCCTTCTGCGCCCGGCGCGCCTTGACGACACCGGCCACGAGCCCGCGCCGACGGTCGAGCAGCGGTCCGCCGGAGGCCCCGTGCGGGATCTCCACCATGGGCGCGAGGCTCAGGCCGTGCGCGCCGTCCTTGCCGTTGCACTCGGTCTGCCCGCTCCAGCGCTGGGGCGCGCCGCCCTTCGGGGTGCGCCAGCCGTACGCGGCGACCGTGTCCGGCGCGTCGTAGCGGTCGGTGAGCCGCACGCACGGGTGCGCCACGTTCTCCGTCAACCGGATGAGGACCAGGTCCTGCTCGGGGTCCGTGCCGCCACCGAGCCAGTAGGCCGGCCGCGCCCGCACATCGAGCCCGCCGTCCCCCTGGACCCTCACCCTCAAGGAGCCGACCCCCTCCGGCCCGTCCCCCAGAGGCAGGATGTGGGCGCAGCTCAGGACCCATCCCGGCGCGACGAAGAAGCCGCTGCCCCACAAGGTGTCCGGTTCGCTCTCCGGCCCGATGCGTACGGTGGCCCGGACGACCAGCGTTTCGAGCCCCTCCGCCGTCATACCGTCCCGGTGCTCTGGTCGTCGGGAACGGGGACGGGGACCGGAGCGGGGGCAGGGCCAGGAATCAGACTGGCGGCGGAGGCTGTGCCGTCGGCGCGGTCGCGATCCTCCTCCGGCCGCCAGGTGAGGGTGATGGACAGGGCCGCCTTGGCCTCACCGTCGGCGAGCAGGGCGATGGCCTTGCCCGGTTTGACGGCCAGTTCGACCCCGAAGGTGGCGCTGACCTCGTCCGGCCGGACGGCACGCGCCGCGTCGAGCACGGCCGAACCGACGCCCCGGACCAGCTCGTTCAGCTGGTCGATCCGCGCCGCCATGTGGTCGAGCGCCCCGACGTCGTCGTACGAGAACTCGTCCGCGCCACCCGGTACTTCGCCCGGGTCGAGCACACTGACCCGCGCGAGGACGGTGTCGCCCCCGGGCAGTCGGATCTCCTGAATCATGCGTTGTTCCACAGCGCCCCCCGAGCATGGTGACTAACAGTGAGGCCATTGTGCCCCTGCGAACACATGCGTGTGGGGAACTGTGGACAACCTCCCGTTCCGGCAACGGACGGCCGCCGACTGAGGTAGGCGAGGCCCTCCGCATAATCTGGAGACGTACGGCCAGCGGCCCGGCAGTCACCAGGAGAACGAGCGTGTATTTCACCGACCGAGGTATCGAAGAGCTGGAGAAGCGGCGCGGGGAGGAGGAGGTCACCTTCGAGTGGCTCGCCGAGCAGCTGCGGACCTTCGTCGACCTCAATCCCGACTTCGAGGTGCCGGTGGAGCGCCTGGCGACCTGGCTGGCACGGCTGGACGACGAGGACGACGAGTAGACCTGTGTCTTGACTTTCCGTGACCGCGATATATCGTGAATAGCAGAAGACGCGATATGGCGCGTCGTGCTGTGTCCAGGGGGTCCGCACCATGTCCACGACGTCCGAGTGGTCCGTCAAAGAGCCCGGCAAACTCACCTTCGACGAGCCCGTCACGGGCCTGCACGTACGCATCGTCAACGGCACGGTGAACGTGGTGGGTACGGACGAGGGTCCCGCCCGCCTGGAGGTCTCCGAGATCCAGGGCCCACCCCTGGTGGTGACCCAGGAGGACGGCGTCCTGACGGTGGCGTACGAGGACCTGCCCTGGAAGGGCTTCCTCAAGTGGCTGGACCGCAAGGGCTGGCAGCGCAACGCGGTGGTGTCCCTGGCCGTCCCGGCCGGCACCCGCGTGGAGGTGGGCGTGGTCGGCGCGGGCGCCGTCGTCTCGGGGGTCGACGGGCCGACGGTGGTGAAGGGTGTCACGGGCGACACGACACTCGTCGGCCTCTCCGGCCCGGTCCGCGCCGACACGGTCTCGGGCAGCCTGGAGGCCCAGGCGGTCACCGGCGACCTGCGCTTCAACTCCGTCTCCGGCGACCTCACCGTCGTCGAGGGCTCCGGGCCCTCCGTGCGCGCCGACTCGGTGAGCGGCTCCATGATCGTCGACCTGGACCCGGAGGGTCCGACGGACGTGCGGCTGACGAACGTCTCGGGCGAGATCGCCATCCGGCTCCCGCATCCGGCGGACGCCGAGGTCGAGGCGAACACGGCGAGCGGCACGATCTCGAACGCCTTCGACGGCCTCCGCGTCCACGGCCAGTGGGGCGCCCACCGCGTCACGGGCCGCCTGGGCGCGGGCACGGGCAAGCTGCGCGCGACGACGGTCTCCGGCTCGATCGCCCTGCTCCGCCGCCCCCAGCGGGAGGACGAATCGACCGACCGGACCGCCCCGGGGGAGAATTCCGGCCCGACAAACAAGAAGGTGCTCTGACATGTCCCCCGTCTTCGCCCACGGCCGTCTGCGTCTCTACCTGCTCAAGCTGCTGGACGAGGCCCCGCGCCACGGCTACGAGGTGATCCGCCTCCTGGAGGAGCGCTTCCAGGGGCTGTACGCGCCGTCGGCGGGCACCGTGTACCCCCGCCTGGCCAAGCTGGAAGCCGAGGGCCTGGTCACGCACACCACCGAGGGCGGCCGGAAGGTGTACGCCATCACGGACGCGGGCCGCGCCGAACTGGCCGACCGCAGCGGCGAACTGGCCGATCTGGAACTGGAGATCCGCGAGTCCGTCGCCGAACTCGCCGCCGAGATCCGGGCCGACGTCCGGGGCGCGGCGGGCGATCTGCGCAGGGAGGTGCGCGCGGCGGCGAGCGAGGCGCGCAGGGACTCCGGCGCGGAGGAGATGCGGCGCATCAGGCAGGAGTGGAAGGAGCAGGCCCGGCGCGCGAAGGACGAGAGCCGCCGGGCCCGTGAGGAGGCCCAGCGGGCCAGGCGCCAGGCCAAGGAGGCCCAGGAACACGCCCGCGCCCAGGCCCAGGAAGAGGTGCAGCGCATCGCGAAGCGCGTTCAGGAACAGGTCCAGGACCACTTCACGCGGGGCGACTGGCCGACAGGGGTCCGGGAGGGCCTGACCGAACTGGCCAAGGAGTTCGGCGAGTTCGGCAAGGGCTTCGGCTTCCCCCGCCCCAGCGGCACCACACCCCCCACGGCACCGGAACCGCAACCGGAGTACGAACCGACGTACACGGACACTCCCCCGGACTTCCCGGCCGGCTACGAACCGTCCTGGGCCCACGAGGAGTCCACCGGCAACCCGGCCCGCGACCTCGACCGCCTCCTCGACCGCTTCCGCGACGACATCCGCGACACGGCCCGCGACCACGGCGTCACGGACCCCCAACTCCAGGACATCCGCCGCCACTTGTCGGCAGCGGCGGCACATGTGGGGGCGGCACTGCGGACACCGAAGGTGTGAGCAGGGAGGGCGTGAGCAGGGAGGGACGAGCGAACCGGGGAGTCGGAGCCGAGGGCTGGGGGCGGGGCCAGGGATCTAGGGCTGGGGGGCCGGGGCCAAGGGGCGAGGGCTGGGGGGCCGGGACTGGAGGGCCGAAGCTGTGGAGGCGCCTGACGCGCGGCGCAGCGCAGGGCACCCGCCCGACGGGCCTCAGCCCGAACCCGTCAGCCCAAGCCCGCCAGCCCGAGCCCTCAGCCGGCGGCCTTCGCCTCACCCCCGCCGCCGTACAGCACACGGCTCAGGGCCTCGTACGTGACTCCCTGGTCGGCGAGGACCTCCGACGGTACGCCGGGGCGGGCCGTGAGGGCGAGGAGGATGTGCTCGTCGCCGATCCGGCGGTCCCGGTGGGCCACCGCGATGCGCAGGCACCTCTCCAGCACCTCCTTGGCGTCCCGGCTGAAGGTGGTGCGGCCGGACCACCACCCCCTGTCCTTGCGGTCGCCCGACATCGCGCCGACGCCGTGCACCTCCTCGACCCGGGAGACGAGGTCGGACACATCGATACCGAGCCCGGCGAGGGCGTCGGCCTCGGCCTGGGACAGCCCGGCACGGCGCCTGGCGTCGGCGAGGGCGGACCTCACCGGCTCCTTGCGGTCGGCGAGCCCGAGCGAGGCCAGCGCGAAGGAGGCCCGGCTCGCCTCGCGGTCGAGCAGCGCGAGCAGCAGGTGCTCGGCGTCGACGGACCGGCTGCCCGCGCGCTCGGAGTGCTCGACGGCACCCCGCACCACAGCACGCGCATCGTTCGTGAACCGTTCGAACATCACTGCCTCCCGTACTTCTTGTGCACGGCCTGCCTGCTGACACCGAGTTCCGCGGCGATCTCCTGCCACGACCAGCCCTGATTGCGCGCACCGCGCACCTGCACGGCCTCCAACTGCTCGACCAGCTTCCGCAGCGCGGAGACGGCCCGCAGTCCGACCCGCGGGTCGCGGTCGCCCGCGCGCTCGGCGAGATCTGTTGCTTCGGTCATGATGTCAACGTAGGTTGACACGCATGCCACTGTCAACCCATGTTGACGCAAACGAAGAGTGGAGGCGCACCACGCAGTGGCCGACGATCAGGACGTGGTCAGGAGGTACTGAGAACGATCTTGCCGAAGAGATCGCCGGATTCAAGGCGTTCGAAGCCCTCGCGGGCCCGGTCCAGCGGGAGCACCTCGTCGATGACGGGGCGTACGCCGGTGGCGGCGCAGAACGACAGGAGGTCCTCCAGCTCGTCCTTGGTGCCCATGGTCGAGCCGACGACCTTGAGTTCGAGGAAGAAGATGCGGGTGAGTTCGGCGTGCGAGGGGCGGTCGCCACTGGTGGCGCCCGAGATGACGAGCGTGCCGCCGGGCCGCAGCGACTTGACCGAGTGCGACCAGGTGGCCGCGCCCACGGTCTCGATCACGGCGTCGACGCGCTGCGGCAGCCGCGCCCCGGACTCAACTGCCTCGACGGCGCCCAGTTCCACCGCCCGCTTCCGCTTGGCCTCGTCCCTGCTGGTGGCGAAGACACGCAGCCCCGCCGCCTTACCGAGGATGATCGCGGCGGTAGCGACGCCACCGCCGGCGCCCTGTACGAGCACCGAGTCGCCGGGGCGTACGCCCGCGTTGGTGAAGAGCATGCGGTACGCGGTCAGCCAGGCGGTGGGCAGACAGGCGGCCTCGGCGAAGGACAGCTCCTTGGGCTTGGGCAGGATGTTCCACGCGGGTACGGCGACCTGCTCGGCGAAGGTGCCCTGATAACGCTCGGTGAGAATGGACCGGGGCTCTTTGGGTCCGACACCGTGCCCCGTCTGTCCGATGACGGAGTGCAGGACGACCTCGTTGCCGTCCGCGTCGACGCCGGCGGCGTCGCAGCCGAGGATCATCGGGAGCCGGTCCTCGGGGAGGCCGACTCCGCGCAGGGACCACAGGTCGTGGTGGTTGAGCGAGGCGGCCCTGACGTCGACGGTCGCCCAGCCGGGGCGCGCCTCCGGGGCTGGGCGGTCGCCCAACTCCAGCCCGTTGAGCGGGTGGTCGGGGTCGATACGGGCGGCGTAGGCAGCGAACATGACGTCGACGATAGGGGCCCGGCGAGGCCGGGGGGAACGGCACGACGCTGTGACACACACCCTGTTGATTTCGCCCCCGCCGCCCCTACCCGTCCCATCCTTCTGGGGGCTGCCGCCCCCAGACCCCCGCCACGGCCCTGAACGGGCCTCGTCCTCAAACGCCGGACGGGCTAAAAGATCAAACCCCGGCCGGCATTCGAGGACAACCACGCTTGACCCGCCCCTTTTCCCCGCCCGCCCACCTCCACCGCACTTCAGCACGGGCCTGGGCATTCCAGCCCGTCCGGCGCTTGAGGACGAGGCCGTCCAGGCCGAAGCGGGGGTCTGGGGGCGGCAGCCCCCAGGGATGGGACGGGTAGGGGCGGCGGGGGCGAAAGAAAAATGGCCCCGCCACAGCCGAAGCCGGACGGGACCACCCCTCAAACCAAAGTCGCTCGCGCTCAGCGTCGAGCGACCCCCTCCGCCCGAGCCGCCGCGGCAACCGCCGCGGTGACCGCCGGAGCGACCCGCTCGTCGAACGGCGACGGAATCACGTAGTCGGCGGCGAGATCCTCACCCACGACCGCAGCCAACGCATCCGCCGCCGCGATCTTCATCCCCTCCGTGATCCGAGACGCCCGCACCTGCAGCGCCCCCGCGAAGATCCCCGGAAACGCCAGCACGTTGTTGATCTGGTTCGGGAAGTCCGAGCGCCCGGTAGCGACGACCGCCGCGTACTTGTGCGCCACATCCGGGTGCACCTCGGGGTCCGGGTTGGCCATCGCGAACACGAACGCGCCGTCCGCCATCGAAGCCACCGCCGCCTCCGGGACCGTACCGCCGGAGACCCCGATGAAGACGTCGGCGCCGGCGAGCGCGGACTCGAGCGACCCGCTCAGCCCCGCCCGGTTCGTCAGCTCGGCCAGCTCGCGCTTGACCGGCGTGAGGTCGTCCCGGTCCGCCGAGACGATGCCCTTGCGGTCTGCGACGGCCACGTCCCCGAGGCCCGCCTCCAGCAGGAACTTCGCGATGGCGACTCCCGCCGCACCCGCGCCCGAGATCACCCCCCGCAGCTCGCCCAGCTCCCGCCCGGTGAGCCGCGCAGCGTTGCGCAGGGCCGCCAGCGTCACGACCGCCGTGCCGTGCTGGTCGTCGTGGAAGACCGGGATGTCCAGCCGCTCCTGGAGCTGCCGCTCGATCTCGAAGCACCGCGGTGCCGAGATGTCCTCCAGGTTGACCCCGCCGAAGGACGGCGCCAGCCGGACCACGGTCTCGACGATCTCGTCCACGTCCGTGCAGGCCAGCGCGATCGGGACCGCGTCCACGCCGCCGAACTGCTTGAACAGGATCGCCTTGCCCTCCATCACCGGAAGGGAGGCCTCGGGACCGATGTCCCCGAGTCCGAGCACCGCCGTACCGTCCGTCACGACCGCGACGACGGACGACTTCCAGGTGTAGTCGTTGACGAGGTCGGGCTGCTCGGCGATGGCGGTGCACACCCGGGCCACACCGGGTGTGTACGCGAGGGACAGGTCGTCCTTGTCACGGATCGGCACGGTGGCCTGCACGGCCATCTTGCCGCCCCGGTGCAGAGCGAACGCCGGGTCGAACTCACCGGCATCGCCGCCGGTGCCGATGTTGATGTCGCTGCGAGGATTGACGATCTCCGCTGCCACTTTTTGTACCCCTTAAGTCTTCAAGGTTTGAGGGTGACCACTCCTGGTGAGGGGTGGGCGGGCACCGCGCGAGGCCCCGGTGAGTGATGCGCACGGGCACAAGCGCGACGGACGCGCCGCACACGCGCCCTGAGCCCCGGATGAGGGGTGTAAAGAACCTTCTTACCGGACGGAGGACACCGACGACGACCCCTATAAGTCGAAGGTCACACGTGGGTGACATGACACATCACCACACACGGCCGCATACCCGGACATGATCGATCAAATCGAGAAGCGAGTCGGGCCGGGAGATGGGCCGGACGGAGTCCTCGCGCGGCCGTCCATACGGAGGTACGTGCGGATGGCAACAGCCGCTCACCTGGCGAGATACACCGAAGATCTTCCGGCCGGAACGAATGATTCCCGTAGAAGGTCCGGGAAGGTCCGGCTCTGATGCACCGACCTGACGCTCAACGGGGGTCACCCGTTATCCGATTTTGACATAGCCGGTCGTCTGAATGCCTCCGTCCGAATGGCAAGATGCCGTAATCACACAAGGTCGCGACACTCAAAGATGCGTGCACAAGTCGACCCGCCGGTTCCGCCCGCTCCAATCGGGCGGGCGGCGGCCCCAATGGCACACCATCCATCCGCCGGAGGAACCCACCATGACCGCAAGCTCCACCCTTCGTACGACCGCCGCGCAGAACCGGCTAGCCGCGGTCGGTGCGATCGCGGTCGCGGGCGCCCTGCTGCTCACCGGGTGCGGTGACCAGACCAAGGACAAGGGCAGTGGCTCGGAGAGCGCCTCGACGAGTTCGGCCCCGCTCGCTGACAAGCTCCCCCAGGCGATCCGGGACAAGGGCGTCATCACCGTCGGCTCGGACATCGCGTACGCGCCGGTCGAGTTCAAGGACGACTCCGGCAAGACGGTCGGTATCGACCCGGACCTCGCGGACGCCATGGGCAAGCAGCTCGGTGTGAAGTTCGAGTTCCAGAACGGCACCTTCGACACCCTGATCACGGGTCTGCGCTCCAAGCGGTACGACATCGCCATGTCCGCGATGACCGACACCAAGGACCGCCAGGAGGGCACCGAGAACGGCAAGAAGGTCGGCGAGGGCGTCGACTTCGTCGACTACTTCACCGCCGGTGTCTCGATCTACACCAAGAAGGGCGACGACCAGGGCATCAAGACCTGGTCCGACCTGTGCGGCAAGAAGATCGCGGTGCAGCGCGGCACGGTCTCCGAGGACCTCGCCAAGGCCGAGACGGCGAAGTGTACGGGCGGCAAGAAGATCGCCATCGAGTCGTACGACAACGACCAGCAGGCCCAGACCCGGGTGCGCGCGGGCGGCGCGGACGCCGGCTCCTCCGACTTCCCGGTCACGGCGTACGCGGTGAAGACCTCGGGCGGCGGCAACGACTTCCAGGTCGTCGGTGAGCAGGTCGAGGCGGCGCCGTACGGCATCGCGGTCGCCAAGACGAGCACGGAGCTGCGGGACGCCCTGAAGGCCGCGCTGGACGCGATCATCAAGAACGGCGAGTACGCCAAGATCGTCGCCAAGTGGGGCGTCGAGGACGGCGCCGTGACGACGGCCACCGTCAACGGCGGCAAGTGAACCGGGCTCACGGAAGCTACGGGCACTGAAAGGCAACACCCGTGACTGTTGACACCGACAAGACGACAGGACCGGCGGACACTCCCCCGGCCGGACCGGAGGCCATCAAGGCCGTCCCGGTCCGGCACTACGGGCGGTACGTCTCGGCCCTGATCGCGATCGCGCTCTTCGTCGCGATCATCTCCGCGTTCGCCCAGGGCAACATCAACTGGGGCGCCGTACCGGACTACTTCTTCGACGACCGCATCATCACCGGCGTCTGGAAGACCCTCCTGCTGACGGTCCTCTCGATGCTGATCGGCATCGTCGGCGGCATCCTGCTCGCCGTCATGCGGCTGTCGAAGAACCCGGTGACCTCGACCATCGCCTGGTTCTACATCTGGTTCTTCCGCGGCACCCCGGTCCTGGTCCAGCTGGTCGTCTGGTTCAACCTGGGCCTGGTCTTCACGTACATCAACCTCGGTCCGATCTACAAGGACTACTGGTCCAGCTTCATGACGCCGCTGCTGACGGCGCTCCTGGGCCTGGGCCTGAACGAGGCCGCCTACATGGCGGAGATCTGCCGCGCCGGCCTCCTGTCGGTCGACGAGGGCCAGACCGAGGCCTCGCACGCCCTGGGCATGAGCCACGCCAAGACCCTGCGCCGGATCGTGATCCCGCAGGCGATGCGCGTGATCGTGCCGCCCACGGGCAACGAGGTCATCAACATGCTGAAGACGACCTCGCTGGTGTCGGTGGTGCAGTTCGCCGAACTGTTCCGCTACGCCCAGGACATCGGACAGACGTCCGGTGCCCCGGTGGAGATGTACTTCCTCGCCGCGGCCTGGTACCTGATCCTCACCTCGGTCCTCAGCGTCGGCCAGTACTACATCGAGCGGTACTACGCGCGCGGTTCCAGCCGTTCGCTTCCGGCCACGCCGTTGCAGAAGATCAAGGCGAACATGCTGTCCCTCGGAAGCTGGAGGCGCTGACCATGAGCACGGAAAAGGTCGCAGAGCAGCCTTCCGGGTCCGAAGCCGTCGCGATGGTCAAGTCGGAGGGCGTCCACAAGTCCTTCGGCCCCGTCGAGGTCCTCAAGGGCATCGATCTGGAGGTCAAGTCGGGCGAGGTTTTCTGCCTCATCGGCCCCTCCGGCTCGGGCAAGTCGACGTTCCTCCGGTGCATCAACCACCTGGAGAAGGTCAACGCGGGGCGCCTGTACGTCGACGGGGAGCTGGTCGGCTACCGCCAGAAGGGCGACAAGCTGTACGAGCTGAAGGACAGCGAGGTCGCGCTGAAGCGCCGGGACATCGGCATGGTCTTCCAGCGCTTCAACCTGTTCCCGCACATGACGGCGCTGGAGAACGTCATGGAGGCCCCGGTCCAGGTCAAGGGCACGAGCAAGGCGCAGGCCCGTGAGCGCGCGGGCCAGCTCCTGGAGCGCGTGGGCCTGGCCGACAAGGCCGGAAACTACCCCACGCAGCTCTCCGGCGGCCAGCAGCAGCGCGTCGCCATCGCCCGGGCCCTGGCGATGGACCCGAAGCTGATGCTGTTCGACGAGCCGACCTCGGCCCTGGACCCGGAGCTGGTCGGCGACGTCCTCGACGTCATGCGCGACCTGGCCGAGTCCGGGATGACGATGATCGTCGTCACCCACGAGATGGGCTTCGCCCGTGAGGTGGGCGACAGCCTGGTCTTCATGGACGGCGGCGTGGTCGTCGAGTCCGGCAACCCGCGCGACGTCCTGACGAACCCGCAGCACGAGCGGACCCAGTCGTTCCTGTCCAAGGTCCTCTGACGACGCCCGACACACCGGAAGGGGCGGTACGGGATCCCCGTACCGCCCCTTCCGCGTCGCCCCAGCCCTAGCCCTGCCTCGACCCCAGCACCTCCGGGACGAGAGCCAGTTCGCGCAGCTGACCCTTCGTCAACGGGAGGGTCTTGAGCAGCGGTCCCAGCGAGGTCGGACCGGTGAAGCCGGTGCTGTCCTGCACCTCGACCACGTCACCGTTCCTCCGGTACAGCCTCACGGTGAGGTACTCGCCCCAGGTACGGCGTTCGTCCATCGCGAGCGAGCTGAGGTCGTCCATCCCGGTCTGGTATTCGAGGACGTCCCCGTTAGGCAGCCTCTCGAAGGTGCACCCCTCCTGGGGCTCGTTGCCCGGAATCGAACAGGGATTCTTCCACCGCACGCCCTCCGTCGAGCCGTATCCGTTGATGACCCTGATGAACCCGACACCGCCGTCCCTGCTGACCGTGAAGCTGCCGAAGTACGGGTACTGCTTGTACGTCGTGCGGACTCCGCCGGACGTGGACTTCGGCCAGAGGACGGCGTCCATGTTCACTTCACGGATCTCGCCCACGCCCGCCGGCAACAGCTTCGCGAGCCTGGCCGCCTTGGCGGTCGCCTCGCCGGGAGGCTTGGGCGTCGTCGTGTCCGCGACACGGCCACCGCCCCTGTCGTACGTCAGCCACCCGGGCCCGACAACCACCCCCACCGCGACCCCGGCCGCCGCGACGACCGTCACCGCGCCCCACCGTCGCCGCCGCACCCGCGCCGCACGCGCGAACACCGCCTCCGTGCTGCCCCCCGAGGGCACTGGGACCCCGCCCACGGCCCGCCCGAGCAGCTCCCGCCCCTCCAGCCACGTCTCGACCTCGTCGATGTCGGTGCTCATACGTGCTCCTCCTGCACCGCGGCCCGCATCGCCGCGATTCCCCTGGCCGTGTGGCTCTTCACCGTGCTCACCCGCATGCCGAGCAGGTCCGCGGTGTCGTTGACGCTGAGGTCCTCCCAGTAGCGCAGCACCAGCACCGCCCGCTGTTTGGGCGCGAGCTTCGCCAGCGCCGCGCGCACCATCAGCCCCGTGTCGTTGTCCGCCGGCTCGGCGGGCGTCTCCGGCAGTTCGCCGTACGCGTGTTCGCGCCGCCAGAAGCGCCGGCGCCCCGCGATGAACGTGTTGACCAGCGTCTGGCGCGCATAGGCCTCGAGGTTGTCCAGCCGCCCGTATCTGCGCGCTCCGAGGACGACCTTCACCAGCGTCGTCTGGACGAGATCCTCGGCCTCGTCACGGTTGCCGCAGAGCAGATAGGCGCTCCGGAACAGCGCCGTGCGTCTGCCCTCCACGAAGGCGTGCAGAGTCGCGTCCGAGCCCCGCATCATCCTTCCCCCCTTCCCGGCCCCCTGGTCGAGGACCGTCTCACCCCTTCCAGTGCGGTGGGGACCCGCCCAGGACGCGGCGCGCACGGAAAAGGCGGTACGGATTCTCCGTACCGCCTCCACCGCACTCTCCGCCGGGGCTACTTGAGGGCGAGCAGCAGGGTGTCCGAGGGCGAGCACCACACGGGACGCACCTCCGCGAACCCCTTCTCGCGCAGCACGCGCGCGTGCCACTCGGCGGAGGGTGTGTCACCTTCCGCGTGTTCGCCGTAGATCTCGAAGCGGCGGGCGGTCGGCCCGGCGAGGACGGGGTCCTGGGCGGCGAGCTGCCACCATTGCGCCCAGTCGACGACACCGTCGTGTTTGGCCTGATCCATACGTGCGTGGCGCAGTGCGCGCTCCGCCGCGTTGATCCGGGGCGTGCTGTCGTCGATCATGTGGTCCGCGTTCATGAACAGACCGCCGCCGCGGACGACCTCCGCGATCCGGCCGTAGACGTCCGCGAGGGGTTCGCTGTGCAGCCAGTGCAGGGCGGTGGCGGTCAGGACGGCGTCGTACGAGTCGTACGGCAGCCCGCTCGTCCACCGCGGGTCCTTGAGGTCGGCCGTGACGAAGGTGACGCGGTCGTCGCCCGCGAAGGTGCCCTCGGCGATGGCGAGGAGCGCGGGGTCGAGGTCGACGCCGGTGCTGGTGGCCTCGGGGAACCGATCGAGCAGCCGGGCCGTGATACTTCCCGTGCCACAGGCGAGGTCGAGCACGCGCGGGGCGGGGCCGGCGAGGGCCTCGACCATGTCGAGCATGACCCGGAACCGTTCCTCGCGGTCCGGCAGGTACCACTCCTGCTGCCGGTCCCAGCTCTCCTGCCAGGCATTCCAGTCCGTTTTGGCGTTTGTACCGGTAGTGGTGGTCATCGAAAGCCCCTCCCGTCAGCTGCTCGGCAGCCGCTCACTCGCCCGCTTCGAACACATGCGTAATACCCTGGAAGCAATGTCAGCCGTTACTTCCACACACCGACGACCATAGAACGCCCTCGTAAGGACTACAAGTGGAACTGGCCTATTACTCGGACTACGCCGTGCGTCTCGTCAACACCGAGGAACCGGCGCGCGGAAAGGACGCGTTGACCTCGACCGACGCGGTGCGCGACCTCTTCGGCGCCAACCAGCAGGCCGCCCGCCGCGCCACCGACGCCGACGTGACCCGGTTCCGCTCCGTACGGGCCCGGCTGCGCGCGGTCTTCGAGGCGGCGGACACCGGCGACGAGACGCTCTCGGTGGACCTGCTGAACTCACTCCTGCTGGAGTTCCCGGTCAGCCCGCAGATCTCCGGGCACGACTTCCGGGACGACGGCGGGCGCCCCCTGTGGCACATGCACCTCGCCGACCACCCGTCGAACGCGACCGCGGGCTACGCGGCCATCGCCGCGATGGGCCTGGCCTTCCACCTCACCGAGTACGGCGTGGACCGCCTGGGCCTGTGCGAGGCGCCGCCCTGCCGCAACGCCTACCTCGACACCTCGACGAACCGCTCCCGGCGCTACTGCTCCGACCGCTGCGCGACCCGGGCCAACGTGGCCGCCTACCGCGCCCGCAAACGCCTGGAGGCGGACCGGTCCGAGAAGACGGGCCTGGCGGCCGACAGCGCCCAGCGCAGCAGCGCCAGCGGCGAGCGCCGGCCGGGCTTGAGCGGCCGGTAGCGGAACCGGACCCGGCCCAGGATCAGATCGTGCGGCACAGTCCCGTAGTCGGTGCTGTCGCCGCCGGCGAAGGAGTTGTCCCCGAGCACCCACCAACCGCCCTCACGGCGCTCCACGGCCCGTTTGACGACCAGCAGGTCCTGCTGGAACGGATGGCGCAGGACGACGATCTCCCCGGCCCTGACCCGGCCCCCGTACCGCACCACGAGAAAGTCGCCGTGATACAGCGTGGGCACCATCGACGGCCCGGTCACTTCGACCCATCCGAAGAGCTTCGCGGCCCCTCCGTGCTCACTCCCGCGCTCACTCCCGTGTGCGCTCTCCTGCGACAGCTCCGGCATCCCGGCACCTCCCCGGTTCCTCCACCAGTCCCAGTCTGACCGTTCCTAGAGACTGAGCGGAAGTGAGTCCTGTTGCCAGAACCCATGCTCAGCCGAACGCCCCGGACGGTGTTGGGCGTTCTGGTTGCCCGCGTTCACTCCGCACCCGGCGCCTACGGATCGTATCCGTGGTCCGGAAATGCGGGGGCGGGGTCCCTCACGCCCAGGAACACGCCGACCGGCCTGGACGGTCCGATGCCCCTGCTCATCACTCCGGTGAGCAGGGGGCGGTGCCGTCCGTCGCCGGATCGGATGTCCCTGGGCGCGCCTTCCGATCGCCACGGCGGCTGCGTCGTGGCGGGTGGTCCTGAGGGTTGTGGTGGTGAGGGGCTTCTGCCAGTGCTGGGCGCCCCACTTCGAGGTGTAGGCCGGATCGACGGCGATGACCGCGATACCCGTCTGGTCCGCCATCGACACGAGCCGGGCACGGAGCTTGGCGGTGGGCATGCCGGAGATCAACTGCCGGAAGCGTTTGCCGCGTCCGTGTTTCTCGCGGGTCTTCTCGGCGGCGAAGTCCAGGTCCTCCACCGCGATCGCCTTCACACCGCAGGTGCGGGCCCAGTGCAGGAGGCGGGTGAGGGCGTGGCGGACCTGGGCGTCCCGGTGCTGGGCAGCCAGGACGCGGTCAGACACCAGCGGTCCCGGCCGGTATCGAGGTGGATGCGGTAGGCCACGGCCCGGTTGGCTGCGACGCGGTCGGCCCACTCGGTGCCCCGGTGCGCAAACGTGATCCGGGAGGCAAGGACGTAGCGGCCGTGCGGGGCGTTCGCCAGATGCGCGAGTGGCGCGGGCAGCTTGATACTCACCTCACCGTCCGGGCTGATACGGATGGTCTCGTTGCCGTAGCGCTTGCCGGACTCCCCGTCCGCCTGGCAGAACCATCGTTCGGCCTCCCAACGCCTGCGCCACGCGGACTCGGTCAGCCCAGCCGAGTCCAGGTGATGCCAGGTGCGGGCCAGTTGCTTACCGCCCCGCACGACGTGCACGATGCCCGCCTCACGGTCCGCCCGCACGGCGGCCAGCCGGTCCTGAAGTACCCGCAGCCGCCTCGACTTCGAATGCCGTTCCCGCCGGGACCGGTAGCCCCCGGGCGCCCTCTTCGTCCCCTTCTGGCCGACCGGCAGCGACAGCCGGTGCTCGATGGCGCGGATGCCGGCTTCCAGGTTCTGGATGTGTGTGAGCCGGCAGCGGGGGGCCAGTGCCCACTGATCGTGCGTGGCTTTGGTGATACTGCCCGCCCACCGCGACGACGACAGGGCCGTCAGTCCCCGCTTACGCACCGCCCATGTGTCACAGGAGTGCACAAAGCCGTCCTGGCAGCGGGCCTTGAGGTCCTGCGAGGCCAGCGACCCCAGATTTCGGCCGACCATGCGCAGCACCTTCTCATCGTCCGGCGTCAGCTGCTTGAGGCGGGTCCGAGCATCCTCCATGAAAGTCACACATTCGATGAAAGAACGTCAGTTCCCATCGAGAACCCGCCCAACGGTCGAGGTGCGCGACACGACGCAGGCCAGCAGCAGTCGCTCCCGCTCACCAAAACGTTCTTGAACGCACTCCAGCGGCAACCGCTCCAGAGCTCCTACTTTTGTCCTAAGCCCATGGGGGCACTCGCGAAAACCCCTCTCTCAGGGAGTAATGTCCAACCTGAGAAGACGATCACGAGGAAGGAACGCTCCATGCTTTCCCGCCTGTTTGCCCCCAAGGTCAAGGTCAGCGCCCACTGCGACCTGCCCTGCGGTGTGTACGACCCCGCCCAGGCCCGCATCGAGGCGGAGTCGGTGAAGGCCGTGCAGGACAAGATTGCCGCCAACGACGACCCGCACTTCCAGGCGCGTGCCACCGTCATCAAGGAGCAGCGCGCAGAGCTCGCCAAGCACCACGTGTCGGTCCTGTGGAGCGACTACTTCAAGCCGCCGCACTTCGAGAAGTACCCGGAGCTGCACCAGCTGGTCAACGACACCCTGAAGGCCCTCTCGGCCGCCAAGGCGTCCACCGACCCGGCGACGGGCCAGAAGGCCCTGGACTACATCGCCCAGATCGACAAGATCTTCTGGGAGACCAAGAAGGCCTGATGCGGACCTTCGTCGAAAAGGGCCGGTCGACACAGACCGGCCCTTTTCGCTGCCCTCCGACCGCGTGAGCCCGCTCAGCGCCGGCACACGAGGATCCCCGCCCGGCAGCCGATCTCGAACATCCCCTGCCGGGCGATCCGTTCGGTGACGATGGTGCGGGCCCGCTCGACGGTCGCGCCGAAGGGCACGTCGTACTGGTCCGCCCAGGCCCGGTAGGACGCCAGGTAGGCGACGACCGGCTCGGGGTCGTGGACGGTGACGGTGCTGGGCAGTTCGAGCGTCTCCACCTGCCCGAACTCCGCCCCGAGGTAGTCCGGGGCGTTCTCCAGGGAGAAGCGGGCGCCGATCGAGAACCGGACGGGCTCCTGCCCGGTGCCGAGCACATCGCTCGCGGCCCGCTGCCACAGGTCGTCGAGTTCGGCCTTGTCCCGGGCGCCGTTGGTGGAGGCGATCACCAGCCCGTCACGGGCGACGACCCGGGCCAACTCCCGTACCGCCTGAGGGATGTCGGGCACATGGTACAGCATGTGCATCGCCAGGGCCGCGCCGACGCTCCCCGTGGCCAACGGCAGCCGTGTGACATCCGCCACGGCGACCGGGCCGGGGACGCCGGTGAGGATGCCGGGCGCGATGTCCAGGCCCAGCACGGCCGGCCCGGGCCGGTCCTCGCGCAGCCGCCGGACGAACCTGCCGTTGCCGCAGCCGACGTCGACCACGCGTCCGCGTACGTCACTCAGCTGCCCGGCGACGATGCCGGGCAGGTCGTGACGGGGTGTCTGCCACTGGTAGATCGACTGGCGGGCAGCCAGGTCCCGGTCGCTGCTGTAGGCGCTTTCGGCGAGGCGGGTCCGGTCGGTGGCTGCGGCTGCGGAGGGTTCGGTCACGGCAGAGGCATCCCCGCCGTGGGCGGTTCACATGCCGTCGTCGTCCTCGCCCGCCTCCAGCAGGTTCACCGCCGCACCCACGATGCTCGGGTCCGGGCTGCCGACGACCTCCTCGTCCTTGCCCGTGTAGTCGAAGCGGGCCAGCACACTGCGCATCGCCTCCACCCTCGCCCGCTTCTTGTCGTTGCTCTTCACCACCGTCCAGGGCGCCTGTTCGGTGTCCGTCTCACGGAACATGGCGACCTTGGCCGCCGTGTAGTCGTCCCAGCGGTCCAGGGAGGCGAGGTCCATCGGGCTCAGCTTCCACTGCCGTACGGGGTCGACCTGACGGATCGTGAAACGGGTGCGCTGTTCGCTCTGGGAGACCGAGAACCAGAACTTGATCAGGTCGACGCCGTCGTCGACGAGCATGCGCTCGAACAGCGGGGCCTGCCTGGTGAAGCGCCGGTACTCGTCGTCCGTGCAGAAGCCCATGACCCGCTCCACACCGGCCCGGTTGTACCAGGAGCGGTCGAACAGGACGATCTCACCGGCGGTCGGGAGGTGTTCGACGTACCGCTGGAAGTACCACTGCCCGCGCTCGCGTTCGGTGGGCTTCTCCAGGGCGACCACGCGGGCGCCGCGCGGGTTGAGATGCTCCGTGAACCGCTTGATCGTGCCGCCTTTTCCGGCCGCGTCCCGGCCCTCGAAGACGACGACCAGCCGACGGCCGGTCTGCTTGATCCAGCTCTGCAGCTTCAGCAGTTCGATCTGCTGGAGCCTCTTGTGCCACTCGTACTCCTTGCGCTCCATGCGCTCGGGGTAGGGGTAGTTCTCCCGCCAGGTCTCGACCGGAGAACCGTCCGGCCGGATGAGGACGGGTTCGTCGTGGTCGCTGTAGTCGACCTTCAGTCCGGACATCAGTGGTGTCATACCGTCGGCCTCCCGTGCATCGACATCAGCGGTCAGTGGAACTGCGGCACGATCAGATAGATGCCGTACGCGACCACGGCAGCGCACGCCACAAAGCACAGCCCGGCCTGGGCGAGCCCGAGCGCGTGCGTACCACCGTCATTCTCACGCGCGCCCTCGACCCGGGCGAGTCCGAGGACGCCGACGGCGAAGACGACGACCATGGCGACGGTGACCCCGAGGCTCACCGCGGCGACCTGGCCCAGTGCGCTCCAGTCCAGCTTCATTCCGGTTCTCCCTCGCTCACGCGGCCGTACCGACGCGCGTCGGCTCCGTCGCCTTGATGCTGACCTCGTGGGTCTCGTTGACGTTGTTCGCGTGCACCGGGTTGCGGCGCGCGGCCAGCACGATGCCCGCCGCGACCGCGACGGCGACCAGCGCGACGACCACGGTGCCGAAGGTGCCGCCGTACCTGACCGCGCCCGCGGAGACCCCGCCGACCAGCGCGGCGGCGGGCAGGGTGATCAGCCACGCCATGACCATGCGGCCCGCGACACCCCAGCGCACCTCCGCCAGCCGCCGGCCCAGGCCCGCGCCCAGGATGCTGCCCGAGGCGACCTGGGTGGTGGACAGGGCGAAACCGAGGTGGGCGGAGGTGAGGATGACGGCCGTGGACGCCGTCTCGGCGGCGAAGCCCTGCGGCGACTGGATCTCGGTCAGCCCCTTGCCCATGGTCCGGATGATCCGCCAGCCGCCCAGATAGGTGCCGAGGCCGATGGCGAGCCCCGCCGACGCGATCACCCACACCGGCGGACCGGCGTCGTGGCCGAGCGCGCCCGCGGAGATCAGGGTCAGCGTGATGATGCCCATGGTCTTCTGCGCGTCGTTCGTGCCGTGCGCGAGGGAGACGAGGGAGGCGGAGGCGATCTGACCGGCCCGGAACCCCTTGGTCACCGTGTCCTTGCGGGCGCGGGCCGTGAGCCTGTAGGCGAAGTACGTGGCGATCAGAGCCGCGATTCCGGCCACCAGCGGCGAGGCCAGCGCCGGGATCAGCACCTTCTCGACGACCTTGGTGAAGTGCACACCGTCGGCGCCAGCGCCCACCCACACCGCGCCGATCAGCCCGCCGAACAGGGCGTGCGAGGAACTCGACGGCAGCCCCACCAGCCAGGTCAGCAGGTTCCACAGGATCGCTCCGACCAGCCCGGCGAAGATCATCCCGGGGCTGACGAGCGTGTCGTCGACGATGCCTCCGGAGATCGTCTTGGCGACCTCCGTGGACAGGAACGCGCCCACGATATTGAGGACTCCGGCGATCAGGACCGCTGTCTTCGGTTTCAGGGCGCCGGTGGCGATGGACGTGGCCATCGCGTTCGCCGTGTCGTGGAATCCGTTGGTGAAGTCGAAGGCCAGGGCCGTCACGATGACGACCGCCACCAGGAACGTGATGTGGTCCATGCGTTCGATGGAAGCAAGCGCAGGCGTATTCGCAACGAACTGCGGGCAAAGGCTATTCCTGGAAAAAACGCAGGTGACGTGGACGACCGTCACCTTACGATCACCCCATGAGCACTGGTATGGGCATGCGTACGGGGCTGGATACGGGCATCCGCTGGACCTACGCCTTCATCGACCGGCCCGCCGCACTCCTCGGCCCCGCCCAGGCCTTCTGGACCGCCGTCACGGACACCCGGCTCTCCGCGTCCCGGGGCACCGAGGACGAGTTCACGACCCTGCTGCCGGGCGCGGGCGACGCCTGCGTCAAGGTCCAGGGGGTGGACTCCGGGGACGGCGGCGCCCATCTCGACTTCGCCGTCGAGGACGTCGACGCCTTCGTCGGATCGGCGTCGGCGCTCGGGGCG
This sequence comes from Streptomyces sp. NPDC000878, assembly GCF_053599695.1. Classification (NCBI taxonomy): domain Bacteria; kingdom Bacillati; phylum Actinomycetota; class Actinomycetes; order Kitasatosporales; family Streptomycetaceae; genus Streptomyces; species Streptomyces sp. NPDC000878. The sequence goes on from NZ_JBSFMT010000008.1 coordinate 155,178, forward strand.
ACGGTCGTCAGCGCGTACACCGGCTGGGCCGTGCTGCGGTCGCCCGCCGGTCAGCTGTTCTGCGCGGTGCCCTGGCACGGGGAGTCGGTACGGCCCGCCGTGGTGGACGGCAGCCGCCTCGACCAGGTGTGCGTCGACGTCCCGCCGGCCGCGTACGACACGGAGGTCGCCTTCTGGGAGCGCTTCACCGCCTGGGATTCCCTCACCGGCTCACTCCCGGAGTTCCACGTCCTCAGGCCCCCGGCCGGCCTTCCGGTCCGCGTCCTCCTCCAGCGCCTCGACACCGACCGGGCCGGCGCCTCCGCCCACCTGGACCTGGCCTGCGCCGACATCGCGGCGACCCGCGCCCGCCACGAGGAACTGGGGGCCACGGTCATCGCCCCCTTCTCCCACTGGACGGTCATGCGCGACCCGGCGGGCGGCACGTACTGCCTGACCGGCCGCGACCCCGAAACGGGCGGCCTGCCGAAGGCGACGCCGGCAGCCGACCTCGCCTAACGGGGAAGCTAGCGGGGAACCTCGTACGCCTCGACGTCCACCACGGCCGCCACCGGGATCGGCCCGTACACGTGCGGAAACTCCTCGCCGCCCGGCTTCGGGGCCTCGTACCTCAGGGGTGCGTCGAGCCGCGCGGGGTCCACGACCAGCACCACCAGGTCGTCGGGGCCGTCGTAGGAGCCGTACAGGAAGGCGGCCACGGCCGGGAACTGGGCGCGTGTCGACAAATGGATGAAGCCCTCCTCCTGGAGGGTGCGGCCACGCGTCGACATCTCGTACGTGCCCCGCGCGCGGGCCGCCTCCCAGAGGGCGCGTTCGGTGATGTGGACTATGCACGGCGGTTCTGACATGAACCCAACCTACGGGCCCCTGCCCCGGCCGCGATACGGGCCCTCACTGGTCCCGGGGATCGTCCAGGACGGGCCGGATCTCCACGGGGTGCTCCGGTACGCCGTCCGGGACCGGGCAGCGGGTGACGCGGGCGGCGATCTCGGTGACCCGGTCCAGGCTCGCGCACTCCAGGAGCCAGTAGCCGGCCATCAGCTCCTCGCTCTCGCCGTACGGACCGTCGGTGATCACCGCGCCGCCGTCCTTGCCGGCGGTGACCTGCCGGATCCGCGCGGGTTCGGCCAGGCCGTTCCCGTCGAGGAACTCGCCTGTCCTGGCGAGGTCGGCGTTGATCGCGCCCATGTACGCGTACATGACCTGGATGTCGTCCTCGGTCCAGACCGGGCCGTCCTCGGCCGCCTTGCCGTTCTGGGCGTCGTAGTCGGCCTGCGTCCCGCGCACCGTCACCAGATACTTCATGACCGCTCCTTCGGCTCGGACCGCCCCGACCGGGCCGCCCGCACCGGGCCGACCCCGGCCTCGGCCGCCGGATCGGCGTACGCCTCGCACTCGGGATTCCGGCACGGCCCGGCGACCCACTTCGGTACCCATGCGCCCAGGGTCTTGTGCCGCCGTATCACCGTGGTCACATGCTGTCCGCAGACGGGACAGTCGTACTCTTCGCTGCCCATACCCCCAGGGTATTGCGGGAGCCGCCGGGGCGCTCCCCGCCGGTTCGCCGCTTTCTGCGGGTTAGGCCTTTACCGCCGGTTCAGGTCTTTCTGCTGTACGTCCGGACCAGCACGCCGTTCTTGAACGGGCGCAGCTCGTCGAGCACGAACTCCGACACGTCGAAGCCGGAGCCGAACATCGGCATCCCGGTGCCGAGGACGATCGGGTACGTCTTGACGACCAGCTCGTCGATCTCGTCGCGCAGCTCACCCGCGAGCCGCGAGCCGCCGCACAGGTAGATGCCCCGCTCGCCGTTCTCCGCCTTGAGTTCCCGGACCCTGGCGATCAGATCGGCGGCGATGATCTCGACGTGCGGGTCCGGCGACTCCTCCAGGGTGCGCGAGGCGACGTACTCGCGCAGGTGTGCGTACGGGCTGGTGATGCCCTCCTTCAGGGCCACCTCGTAGCTGCCCCGTCCCTGGACGACCGTGTCGAAGCGGCGGTTGGGCAGGTCGTCGAGGCCGAGGGCGCGGCGGCCCCCGGTGGAGATGGTCTCGGGGTACTCGGTCTTCAGGAACTCCAGGAACTGCTCGTCGACGAACGGGTACATGAAGGAGGCGTCGCCGCTCTCGTCCCCGATGAAGCCGTCGATCGAGCAGGCGACGAAGTAGGTGAGCTTGCGCAAGCTGTTCTCTTTCGGTCAGGCCTGGGGCTTGCGCCACATGGGCCACATGCGGGGGCCGTCCGGGAGGTCGAGGGGGCGGTCGAGGTGGTCGAAGCCGAGCCGTTCGTACAGCTTGCTGCTGCGGGCGCTGCTCGCCTCCAGGTAGGCGGCCACTCCCTCGCGGTCGCAGCGGTCGAGGGCGTGCCGGAGGAGGGCCGCCCCCAGGCCGCGGCCCTGGCTGTCCTGTGCGACGGCGATCATCCACAGGTACGCGTGGGCCTGCCCGGCGGGATGGATCTCCGCCGTCAGCCGCGCGATCAGTTCGACGCGCTCGTTGTCGGGATCGACGGCCTCGCGCAACTGGACGGCGTCGTCCCCCTCATCTCCTTGTACGTCCTCTTCGTGGCCCTCCGGGTGGGCGTCGGCGGGGACGGACAGCCACAGGGCGCACGCCGAACCGTCCTCGGCGAGGTCGACGCGGCCCTCGGCGAGCACGATGTCGAGGAAGGCGGCCATCAGTCTGGGATGCGTCGCGCGGCGGTGCGCCGGGTCCGGGAAGACCCAGCCGCTCACCGGGTCGTCCTGGAACGCCCCGTCCAGCAGCCGGACGACCAGCTCCCGGTCTCTCTCGTCCGCCGTCCGTATCGCCACGCCCATGCCCCGCCCCTTTGTCCCAACCGCCGTTGATTGTATGGCGGTTGAGCCTAATGGGTGAGGGAGTTATGACGGGGCCCGCACACCGTGGGGATGTGCGGGACCCGCCGGCCGGAGCACCGGTGCGAGGCGTACGGAGTCAGGGCCGTACGCCCCGCCTCGGATGGCCCCGGGGCCTGAGGTGGTGCGGTGCGCGTCTCAGGTGGTGCGGCGGGTGACGAACTCGGCCAGGGAGAGCAGGCCGCCCGCCGCCTCCGGGTCGGGGACCGCGCGGGACAGTTCGTGTATCGCGCGGGCCATCCGGTCGGCCGCCTGGAGCTGCGCCCAGTCCCGGCCGCCCGCCCGCTCGACGGCGAGCACCGTCCGCTCCAGCGCCCCTTCCTGGCGTTCGTCGTACGGAACCCCGTACAACTGGGCCAGTTCGATGGCCGCCGGTGTGCCGGAGGCCAGTGCGGCGACCACGGGCAGGGACTTCTTGCGGGCGACCAGATCCGCCCCGGCCGGCTTGCCGGTGCGGCTCGGGTCCCCCCATATCCCGATCACGTCGTCGATGAGCTGAAAGGCGAGCCCGGCCTCCCGGCCGAACGCGTCCATCGCCTCGACGTCCGCGGCCGACCCGCCCGCGTACAGCGCCCCCAAGGCGCAGGCGCAGCCGAGCAGCGCGCCCGTCTTGGCCTCGGCCATGGCGAGGCACTCGTCGAGGGTGACCTCGTCGGGGCCCTGTTTCTCCATGGCCGTGTCCGCGTGCTGCCCCTCGCACAGCTCGACGACGCAGTTCGCGAGCCGGGCGGCGGCGGTGGCGGACGCCGGGTGCGGGTCCTCGGCGAGCAGCCGCAGTGCCAGGGCCTGCAAGGCGTCCCCGGCGAGGATCGCGTCGGCGTCGCCGAACACGGTCCACGCGGTGGGCCGGTGTCTGCGGGTGGTGTCCCGGTCCATGACGTCGTCGTGCAGCAGGGTGAAGTTGTGGACCAGCTCCACCGCCGCTGCGGCCCGTACGGCTGCCTCCCGCCGTCCGCCGAGTGCCGCGGCGGCGGTCAGCACGAGCGCGGGGCGGATCGCCTTGCCCGCGTTGCCCGCCGCCGGGGTGCCGTCCGCGTGCTCCCACCCGAAGTGGTAGAGCGCGACCCGGCGCATGGACCCGGGCAGCGACTCGACCGCTCCGCGCAGCACGGGATCGACCACGGCCCGCGCCTGCTCCAGGATGAGGGCGGCGTCCTGCCCGTCCGCCCCACCGGACACTCCCCGCTCCTCCCCCGTCCCCCGTAGGGGTACGGGGGACTCCGCCCGCCTCGGCGGCCCTGGCCGCCTCGCGCCCACGGCCGGCCGCTCCCCTGCCCCGGACTCCGGTGAATTCTCCGAAGGCCTCTCCGCCGGACCGCCGATGGGGTTCCGCCTCTCCGGATCCAGGGTCTCGATGGTCTCGGCCGGGCCGTGGGACCTGGTCATCGCCAGCGGCCGATCTCGACGTTCTCCAGCACGCCGAGGGCGTCCGGGACCAGGACGGCCGCCGAGTAGTAGGCCGTCACCAGGTAGTTGATGACCGCCTGTTCGTTGATGCCCATGAACCGCACGGACAGACTGGGCTCGATCTCGTCCGGGATACCGGCCTGCTGGAGCCCGATGACACCCTGCTCGGCCTCGCCGGTACGCATGGCGATGATCGAGGTCGTACGGGCCTCGGTGACCGGGATCTTGTTGCACGGGTAGATCGGCACCCCGCGCCAGGTGGGGATGCGGTTGCCGCTGATGTCGATCGTCTCGGGGACGAGTCCGCGCTTGTTCAGCTCACGGCCGATCGCGGAGATCGCGCGCGGGTGGGCGAGCAGGAACTTGGTCCCGCGCCGCCTGCTGAGCAGTTCGTCCAGGTCGTCGGGGCTGGGTACGCCGTCGTGCGGCTGGATCCGCTGGTCGTACTCGCAGTTGCTGAGCAGTCCGAACTCCCGGTTGTTGACGAGTTCGTGCTCCTGGCGCTCCTTCAGGGCCTCGACCGTGAGACGGAGCTGCTGTTCCGTCTGGTTCATCGGCTGGTTGTAGAGGTCGGCCACGCGGGAGTGGATGCGCAGCACTGTCTGGGCGATGCTCAGTTCGTACTCACGGGGCCTGGCCTCGTAGTCGACGAACGTGCGCGGGATGTCCGGCTCGCCGCTGTGACCGGCCGCCAGGTCGATCTCCTTCTCGCCGTACCTGTTGGCGTGCTGCTCGGGGATCGCGCTCAGTGCCTGGAGGTGGTCGCGCAGGGAGTCGGCGCGCTCGGCGACCTGCTCGAAGTGCTGCCGGGAGAGTGTCAGCACGGTGCACGCGGTGACCGCGCGGGCCGTGTACTCCCACAGGGCGTCGGGGTCGAGCAGTGCCTGGTCCCCGAAATACGCGCCGTCGGCCAGCATGCCGAGTTCGGCGTCGTCCCCGTAGGGGCCCGTGCCGATCTTCTCGACCTTGCCGTGGGCCAGCAGGAACACCTCGTCGTTGGAACTGCCGAAGGAGGCGATCTCCGAGCCGGCGGTGAACTCCCGCTGCTGGCAGCGGCGGGCGAGTTCGGCGAACACCTCCTCGTCCTCGTAGGACCGCAGGGCCGGCAACTCGGACAGTTCAGCGGGGACCACTTCCACGCGGTCACCGGTCTTCACGAACGTCAGACGGCCGTCTCCCACGGAGTAGGTGAGCCGCCGGTTCACGCGGTATGTACCACCCTGCACATTCACCCAGGGGAGCATCCGCAGCAGCCAGCGCGAGCTGATCTCCTGCATCTGGGGAACGGACTTGGTGGTGGTGGCCAGATTCCGCGCGGCCGATGTGCCGAGACTCTGCTGCGGCTTGTCCTGCTCCGTGCGGATCTCTTCGCCTACCGACATAAGGAACTGCCCTCCCGGTCAACTCTTAAATGCGCCGATGCCGTGATCCCTGCCGGGTTCGCTCGACATCGGACGCCTGCGCGCACCAGCCTTCCCGACCGAACGCGCCAGTGCTATTACACGAATGAGCGGGAATGGATCATCTCCGGAGTGGGCACAAAGAGGTTCTTCGCCAACTCGTTCGACCGGACGAACGGAAAATGCCTCTTCTGCCGTCCCCTTTCTCTCCGTATCGGGAACTTCAAGATCGGGCCGGCCGTTTGAGCCATTGACGGACAACGAACAAGGAGACACCGATGGCAGGCTTCCTGGACCGCGCCAAGGAACAGGCACAGCGCGGCCTGACGCAGGGCAAGCAGAAGCTCGACGAGGTGCAGACCCAGCGGGCCGGCAGCGACCTGCTCAAGAAACTGGGCGCGGCGTACTACGCGGAGCGGCGCGGCAGCGGTTCCCCCGACGCGACCCAGCGGGCTCTGCAGGCCCTGGAGAGTCACATCGCGGTGAACGGGGACGCGTTCCTGCGCCAGCAGTGACGGCGAGTGACGCCCGTCGGCGCCCCTGACCGGATCGGCTCGCACGCCGTGCGAACAATTCGCCCCTGACCGTTGGATTCCGGTACAAGCTGCGGTACTAGGCGGTCACGACCGGTGGCCGTCGCGCAGCGCGTAAGGAGACGGTCATGGCCCCACCCATGTCCGCGGGCAGCTTCCTGGACCGGCTCAGGGAGGAAGGCGTCTCCGTCGTCGAGGTCGGCGACTGGACCCATCACAACCGCAACCACAAGGGTCCCTGGGGCCCGGTCCACGGCGTGATGATCCATCACACGGTGACCAAGGGCAGCGCGCACACGGTGGAACTCTGCCGCGAGGGCTATGCCGAGCTGCCCGGCCCCCTGTGCCACGGCGTCATCACCAAGGACGGCTGCGTCCACCTCGTCGGCTACGGCAGGGCCAACCACGCGGGGCTGGGTGACGACGACGTCCTGCGCGCGGTGATCGCGGAGAAGGCGCTCCCGCTGGACAACGAGGCGAACACAGACGGCAATCGACACTTCTACGGCTTCGAGTGCGAGAACCTCGGGGACGGCGAGGATCCCTGGCCGCCGGCCCAGCTCGACGCCATCGAGAAGGTCGCCGCGGCCCTGTGCCGCCACCACGGCTGGACGGAACGATCGGTCATCGGCCACCTCGAATGGCAACCGGGCAAGATCGACCCACGGGGCTTCAGCATGCAATGGCTGAGGGAACGGGTACGGGACCGCTTGAAGTAGGGGTTTGTTTCGCCCCGGCCGCCCCTACCCATTCCCATCCCCTGGGGGCTGCGCCCCCAGACCCCCGCTCCGGCCCTGAACGGGCCTTGTCCTCAATCGCAGGACGGGCTGGAAATGCGGGCCGGCGCTGAAAGACCAAGCCCCGGCCGGCACCTTCCAGCCCGTCCGGCGTTTGAGGACGAGGCCGTTCAGGCCGAAAGGGGGGTCTGGGGGCGCAGCCCCCAGGGATGGGACGGGTAGGGGCGGCCGGGGCGAAAATGGTGGCGTGCCCCTCCCCACCCCCCTCCAAGAACTCACAGACCCCCGCTTCACCCGCCACCACCTCCGCCTGCTCCTCAAACGCGACGACCTCATCCACCCGGACCTCATCGGCAACAAGTGGCGCAAGCTGGTCCCCAACCTGGATGCCGCCGCCGGACGCCCGATCCTCACCTTCGGCGGCGCCTACTCCAACCACCTGCGCGCCACAGCCACCGCCGGCCGCCTCCTAGGCATGCCCACCATCGGCATCGTCCGGGGCCAGGAACTCGCCGACCGCCCCCTCAACCCCTCCCTCGCCCACTGCACGGCGAACGGCATGCGCCTGCACTTCGTCGACAGATCGATGTACCGGCACAAAACCGAGCCCGACACCGTCGCCGCCGTCCTCCGGGAGGCCGACGTCGAGGACGCGTACGTCGTACCGGAAGGCGGCAGCAACGCCCTCGCCGTACACGGCTGCCGCGCCCTCGGCGAGGAGCTGCGCGGCCACGCCGACGTCGTCGCGGTCGCCTGCGGCACCGGCGGCACCCTCGCCGGCCTGGCCGCGGGCCTCGCCCCCGACCAGCGCGCCCTCGGCATCCCGGTCCTCAAGGGCGGCTTCCTGGACGCGGAGATACGGGCCCTCCAGGACCTCACCTTCGGCGGGCCCCGCGGCTCCTGGACCCTCGACCACCGTTTCCACTTCGACGGCTACGCCCGTACGACCCCCGAACTGCACGCCTTCGCCGACGACTTCGAGGCCCGTCACGACGTACCCGTGGAACGTCTCTATGTCGCCAAGATGCTGTACGGACTTGTCGCCCTCGCCGAAGAGGGCGCGTTCGCGCGCGGGACCGTCGTCGCGGCGGTGATCACGGGCCGCCCGTTCCCCTAGGGCCTGTCCGGCGGATGATGTCGTGGACGCGGGGTCTGGCACGCCCATCTGCGATGATGCGGCGCCGTTGCTTTCCCGCGACCTGATCCGCCGGACAGGCCCTGGACGACAACGCGAGAAGGCGATGCCCCCTCACTCCGCCTCCCGGAACGCCGCCGCCTCCTCCAGGTCCAGCCGGCGCAGCAGCGTCCGCAGCATCTCGTCGTCGATGTAGCGCCCGTCCCGCAGCCGCACGAACATCTCCCGTTCCGCGCTGATCATCTCCCGGGACAGCCGCCGGTACGTGTCGTCCACCGTCTCGCCGGTCACGGGGTTGACCGAGCCCAGCCGTTCCCAGACGGCGTTCTGGCGGCGTTCCAGGACCATCCGGAGCCGGTCGGCCAGTGGGGGCGGCAGGGCGTTGCGCTCGTCCTCCAGCAGGCCCTCCAGGCGCTGCTGCGCCACCCTGGACGCCTGCGCCTGGGCGTTCGCCTCCGCGAGCGTCTCGGCCTGCACGTCCCGCCCGGGCAGTTTCAGCAGGCGGATCAGCGGGGGCAGCGTCAGCCCCTGGACGACCAGCGTGCCGATGACCGTCGTGAAGGTCAGGAAGAGCACCAGGTTCCGCTCCGGGAACTCCTCGCCGCCCTCCATCGTGAGCGGGATCGAGAAGGCGATGGCCAGGGACACGACTCCCCGCATCCCGGCCCAGGAGATGACGAACGCGCCCTTCCAGGTCGGGTTCGGTTCACGGTCCCGGATCCGCGCCGACAGCAGCCGGGGCACGAACGTCCCGGGGTAGACCCAGGCGAACCGGGTGACGACGACCACGAGGAAGACGGCGATCGCGTACCAGGCGGCGTCGACACCCTCGTACGCCCCAAGTCCCTCCAGGACGACCGGCAGTTGCAGGCCGATCAGGGCGAAGACGGCCGATTCGAGAACGAAGGCAACCATTTTCCAGACCGCTTCCTCCTGGAGGCGGGTCGCGAAATCGACCTCCCACGCGCGATGTCCCAGATAAAGCGCCACGACCACCACCGCGAGGACCCCGGAGGCGTGCACCTCCTCGGCGACCGCGTACGCCGCGAACGGGATCAGCAGGGAGAGGGTGTTCTGGAGCAGCGCCTCCTTCAGGTGCGTGCGCAGCCAATGGATCGGCATCATCAGGATGAGCCCGATCCCGATGCCGCCGACCGCCGCGAGCAGGAACTCGCCGATCCCGCCCGCCCAGGTCGCGCCCTCTCCGATGGCCGCCGCGAGGGCGACGCGGTACGCGGTGATCGCGGTGGCGTCGTTCACCAGGGACTCGCCCTGGAGGATGGTGGTGACCCGCGACGGCAGCCCGACCCGGCGTGCGATCGCCGTCGCGGCGACGGCGTCCGGCGGTGCCACGACCGCGCCGAGCACCAGCGCGGCCGTCAGCGGCAGCCCGGGCACGATCTGATAGGCGGCCCAGCCGACGACGAGCGTCGCGAAGAGCACGTACCCCACCGACAGCAGTGCCACGGGCCGCAGTTGCGCGCGCAGATCGAGGTACGAACTGTCGACGGCCGCCGTGTACAGCAGCGGGGGCAGCATCAGCGGCAGGACGACATGCGGGTCGAGGGCGTAGTCGGGCACCCCTGGGACGTACGCGAACACCAGGCCGGCCGCGACCAGCAGCAGCGGGGGCGGGACAGGGGTGCGGCGGGCCGCGGCGGCGATGGCGGCGCTGCCCGCGACCAGCAGGAGCAGTGGCATCACATGCATCGGTCTCGGCCCGCTCTCGTTTCCCGCCCCATCCGGCACCCCATCTGGATTCCGCGCGGCTTTCCGCGCACCCGTCGTAACCTGGCAATCATGAAACAGTGCACGCATGCCGACGCGCTGCCGCTCCCGGAACCCGAGCCCAAGAGCGAGACCTGTCCGGAGTGCCTGGCGGCCGGGACCCATCCGGTGCAGCTGCGCCTGTGCCTGGACTGCGGCCACGTCGGCTGCTGCGACTCCTCGCCGATGCGCCACGCGACAGGACACCACAAGGAGACCGGGCATCCGGTGATGCGCACCTTCGAACCCGGCGAGAGCTGGCGCTGGTGCTTCGTCGACCATGTCCTCGTATGACCGCGCGGAAGCCGCGTATCGTCGTGCGCCCGACCTCACACCCGTGTGAGCAGGGGCATTGGTGACCGGAGGCGTACTCGTGTGACCCTGGATCCGGACGGTTCGACCGTCTGACGTCTGGGTACGTCAACCCGGCGCACGCTGTTCCCAATTGGGCCCGCAGAACCCCTAGCCACTGTGCGTATCCGTATGTTTACTATGAGTGACAGCAAGGGGCTGGGGTCCCGGGGACAGGAAAGTCGAGAGCGCGGTAGCGTCACCGCTGAACCACGTATCGCGTTACCCCGGGGGGCGACCCTCGGCCCCCGAAAGAGCTTGTACCACCTTGGAGGTGAGGGTGTCCCAGTTCACAGGCGAGCCCGCGACCCAGGACTTCGTGGAAGTCCGGCTGCCGGCCGCGGGTGCCTACCTGTCGGTGCTGCGTACGGCCACGGCCGGTCTCGCGGCCCGTTTGGACTTCACCCTCGACGAGATCGAGGACCTGCGCATCGCAGTGGACGAGGCCTGCGCGATCCTGCTTCAGCAGGCCGTGCCCGGCTCCGTACTCAGCTGTGTGTTCCGGCTGATCGACGACTCCCTTGAGGTCACGGTCTCGGCACCGACCACCGACGGTCACGCGCCCGCGCGCGACACCTTCGCCTGGACCGTCCTGTCGGCCCTCGCGGGCCAGGTCGACTCGACCGTCGCCGAGGACAAGACCGTGTCGATCAGTCTCTACAAGAAGCGCGGCGCGGGACCCGGGCCGGCGTGAGGAACGGGGACGGGCCGGTGCGGGACGAAGAGCGCGGCACACGGGAGCTGCCCGCGGCGGGCAGCGACGGCCCCGACGGGCCGCGGGACACGGCGGACGCCATTTCCGGCATCGCCGGTATCTCCGGCATCCCCGAGCAGGCCCGGCCGCACCCGGAGGACGACCCCTCGGAGGCCGGCTTCATGGACGACGGGCAGCTGGATCGGGAAGGTGCCGTGCAGAGTGCGCCCCTGGAAGGGCCAAGCGAGATCTCCCCTGTTCGAGCTGATGTGCGAATTCGGGGAAGGTCGACGGGCGGGACGATGAGCGAGCACGAACGAGACGACGCGCAGGGCGCACAACAGACGGCGCAGGCCACACAGCACTCCCCGACGGACCGCAGCGGAGCGCGCGCCCTGTTCATCGAGCTGCGTGAGCTGGAGGACGGCAGTGCCGCGTACGCGGAGCTGCGCAACCGGCTGGTCCGTATGCACCTCCCGCTCGTCGAGCACCTCGCGCGCCGCTTCCGCAACCGCGGTGAGCCGTTGGACGACCTGACCCAGGTCGCGACCATCGGCCTGATCAAGTCGGTCGACCGTTTCGACCCGGACCGCGGTGTCGAGTTCTCGACGTACGCGACCCCGACGGTCGTCGGCGAGATCAAGCGGCACTTCCGGGACAAGGGCTGGGCGGTCCGCGTCCCGCGCAGGCTCCAGGAACTGCGCCTCTCGCTCACCACAGCGACGGCGGAGCTGTCACAGCGGCACGGCCGCTCCCCGACGGTCCACGAGCTGGCCGAGAAGCTGGGCATCTCCGAGGAGGAGGTCCTGGAGGGCCTGGAGTCGGCCAACGCCTACTCCACGCTGTCCCTGGACGTCCCCGACACGGACGACGAGTCCCCGGCGGTCGCGGACACCCTGGGCTCGTACGACGAGGCCCTGGAGGGCGTCGAGTACCGCGAGTCCCTCAAGCCGCTGCTTGAGGATCTCCCGCCCCGGGAGAAGCGGATCCTGCTGCTGCGGTTCTTCGGCAACATGACGCAGTCGCAGATCGCGCAGGAGGTCGGCATCTCCCAGATGCACGTCTCCCGACTGCTGGCCCGGACCCTGGCCCAACTGCGAGAGAAGCTGCTTGTCGAGGAGTAGGTCCCCTAGGGAATCCCTCGGGAACCCCTTGGGCTACTCCGACGCGCGGCCGGGCCCCCGGATCCCGAGGGCCCGGGTCGTCTCCTGGTTCACCAGCAGCACCAGCGCGGCGACCGCCACGACACCCAGCACGATCCCGCCCGGAATCGCCATGCTGTCGGACTGGAGCAGGTTGTAGGCCACCGGCAGCGCCATGATCTGCGTGATGACGGCGGGCCCCCGACTCCAGCTCCGCTGCCCGAGCAGCCCGCGCGCGGCGAGCAACGGCAGCAACGCGAGCACGATCAGCGTGACGCCACCGGTGACGGCCTGCTGCCGGTCGTCCGCGTCGCCTGTGATCCCCAGTACGAGGATGAAGGCTCCGCCGACGACCAGGGCGAGCCCCTCCAGCCCGGCGAGCACGGCGGCGGCGGTCAGCCGCAGAGGCCTGGGCTCTTCGGCGGTTTCGGGGATGGGGGTCTGCTCAGCACTCACCCCAGAAGGGTAGCCCTGGACAACGACGGCGCTCAGCCCGCGCCCCATAGGGGCGCGGGGAACGGCGCGACCAGCCACAACGCACCCGCAGTTTCATACGGCGCTTCCCGCGGAGCGCCCCGCTCACGCCCCCTACTTCTTACTGATCCCTAACCTGCCCTGGGCCGAGTACCACCGGGTAGGTACCCTGCTTCGCATGCGTGCACTTCTCGTGGTCAATCCGGCGGCTACCACCACAAGCGCACGTACGCGCGATGTGCTGACCCATGCTCTCGCGAGCGAGATGAAACTCGAGGCGGTCACCACCGAGTACCGGGGCCACGCGCGTGACCTCGGCCGGCAGGCGGCGGAGAGCAAGGACATCGACATGGTCGTCGCCCTCGGCGGCGACGGAACGGTCAACGAGGTCGTGAACGGGCTCCTCCACAACGGCCCCGACCTGGACCGGCTGCCCGGCCTCGCCGTGGTCCCCGGCGGCTCCACGAACGTCTTCGCCCGCGCCCTCGGCCTGCCCAACGACGCCGTGGAGGCCACCGGCGTCCTGCTGGACGCCCTGCGCGAGGAGCGGGAGCGCACGGTGGGCCTCGGGGTGGCGAAAGGGACGCCGGGTACCGAGGACGAGTCCGTGCCGGAGCGCTGGTTCACCTTCTGCGCCGGCCTGGGATTCGACGCCGGTGTGATCGGGCGGGTGGAACAGCAGCGCGAGCGCGGCCGGAAATCCACACACTCCCTTTACCTGCGGCAGGTCGTGCGCCAATTCCTGGGTGAGGCCAATCGCCGGCACGGCACGATCACGCTGGAACAACCGGGCGAGGACCCCGTTACCGATCTTGTGCTGTCCATAGTCTGCAACACGTCCCCTTGGACGTTTCTGGGCAATCGCCCGGTGTACGCGTCACCTAAGGCGTCGTTCGATACCGGGCTCGACGTACTCGGTCTCAGCCGTATGTCGACGGCCGCGGTTGCCCGGTATGGCATGCAGTTGCTCACTTCGTCCCCCGAACGGGGACCCCATGGCAGGCATGCCACGTCCCTCCATGACCTGACTGACTTCACCTTGCATTCGAAGGCACCTCTGCCCCTCCAGATGGACGGCGACCACCTTGGACTGCGAACGAGCGTGACGTTCACAGGCGTACGCCGTGCACTGCGTGTGATTGTGTGAGCGGAACGGGCTAAAGTCCTTCCACTCGAACGTTTAGGCCAGGGTCCACCCCATGGAAGTACGGCTGTGACCGAGCCGACACCGAGGAATCAAAAAAAACTTTCCGGTAGGGGTTGTATCCGCCGCTGAGGTTTGCGAGTCTCTACGTGGCGCTCGGGACGGCCCGCAACACCGGCCACCACAGAGAGCCAGAACCCCTCCTCACTTCAAAGGACCACATCAGTCCGTCTGATGATCGGCCCTTCACTTGTTGAGGGATTCGTGAAAGCGTTCACATTCACAAGCAACGTGCATGTAATACCAAGGAGAGGTAGCAGCCATGGACTGGCGTCACAACGCCGTTTGCCGCGAGGAAGACCCCGAGCTCTTCTTCCCCATCGGCAACACCGGTCCTGCGCTGCTGCAGATCGAGGAAGCCAAGGCCGTCTGCCGCCGCTGCCCCGTCATGGAGCAGTGCCTGCAGTGGGCGCTTGAGTCCGGCCAGGACTCCGGCGTCTGGGGTGGTCTCAGCGAGGACGAGCGCCGCGCCATGAAGCGCCGCGCCGCCCGCAACCGGGCCCGCCAGGCAACCGCCTGACAACCCACCCCGTAACAGCCTGAGCTTGGCGGCGCGTACAGCGAGTACGCATCTCCCGCCCCCGAGCCGCAGCGCGCAGTGCCCCCGATGCGCATAGCAACGAGCATCTGAGCCCCGGACCATCCCATGGTCCGGGGCTCATTGCTGTGCCTTGCTGTGAATCGCCGTCCATGTTCCGGCTGTTGTACAGGACTGCTGTACGGCTTGCTTGTCGGCGACGCCTTACTTGTTGGCGCGCACCGGGACGTCGAGGATCACCTGCGTGCCCCGCTCGGGCGCCGGCACCATGTCGAACGTGCCGCCCAACTCCCCCTCCACCAGCGTCCGTACGATCTGGAGGCCGAGGTTGCCCGAGCGGTGCGGGTCGAAGCCCTCGGGGAGGCCGACGCCGTCGTCCTGGACGGTGACGAGGAGGCGGGCCTCCTTGCTCGTGCCGCCGCGGACCGCCGAGACCTCGACCGTGCCGGTTTCGCCGGGCCCGAAGCCGTGTTCCAGGGCGTTCTGCAGGATCTCGGTCAGCACCATGGAGAGCGGGGTGGCGACCTCCGCGTCCAGGATGCCGAAGCGTCCGCTGCGCCGGGCGGTGACCGTGCCCGGTGAGATCTCGGCGACCATCGCGAGTACGCGGTCGGCGATCTCGTCGAACTCCACGCGTTCGTCCAGGTTCTGGGAGAGCGTCTCGTGCACGATCGCGATGGACCCGACCCGCCGTACGGCCTCCTCCAGGGCCTCGCGCCCGCGCTCCGATTCGATGCGCCGGGCCTGGAGGCGCAACAGGGCAGCCACGGTCTGGAGGTTGTTCTTGACCCGGTGGTGGATCTCCCGGATGGTCGCGTCCTTGGTGATCAACTCGCGCTCGCGGCGGCGCAGTTCGGTGACGTCCCGGAGCAGGACGAGCGAACCGATGCGGATGCCCTTGGGTTTGAGGGGGATCGCCCGGAACTGGATGACCCCGTCGCCGGACTCGATCTCGAACTCGCGCGGCGCCCACCCGCTGGCGACCTTGGCGAGCGCCTCGTCCACCGGCCCCCGGGTCGGGGCGAGTTCCGCGGTGGTCATGCCCAGGTGATGGCCGACGAGGTCGGAGGCGAGACCGAGGCGGTGGTACGCGGACAGCGCGTTCGGCGAGGCGTACTGGACGACGCCGTCGGCGTCGAGGCGGATCAGTCCGTCGCCGACGCGCGGCGAGGCGTCCATGTCGACGACCTGGTTCGAGAAGGGGAACGATCCGGCGGCGATCATCTGGGCCAGGTCGGAGGCGCTCTGGAGGTACGTCAGTTCCAGGCGGCTCGGGGTGCGGACGGTGAGGAGGTTGGTGTTGCGGGCGATGACCCCGAGGACGCGCCCTTCGCGGCGCACGGGGATCGACTCGACGCGGACAGGGACCTCTTCGCGCCATTCCGGGTCGCCCTCGCGCACGATCCGGCCCTCGTCCAGGGCGGCGTCCAGCAGAGGGCGGCGGCCACGGGGGACGAGGTGGCCGACCATGTCGTCCTGGTACGAGGTCGGGCCGGTGTTGGGCCGCATCTGGGCGACCGAGACATAGCGGGTGCCATCACGCGTGGGGACCCACAGGACGAGGTCGGCGAAGGAGAGGTCGGAGAGCAGCTGCCACTCCGACACCAGCAGATGGAGCCACTCCAGGTCGGAGTCGCTGAGCGCGGTGTGCTGGCGTACGAGTTCGTTCATGGAGGGCACGTGTGCGAGCGTACCCGGCGGTTCGGACATGGCCGGAAACCGTGGCTGAGGGAAGGCTCGGAGGGGCCCGGAAACACCCGCGGGCCGCGGCGCCTGGGAGGGACCCTCAACCCTCCCGGCACCGCAGCCCGGAGCAGCAACGGCCGTGGGGTGTGCGGTCCCAGTCGGCCGATGGATGAGGAGCCGGCGCAGTCAGGGCAGAGAGCCCCGGTTCCTCGATCCGCCTTCCTGTGCGGGGAAGACGGAGGCTCTGGTCGTACCTGCAGCTGGTTGTACCTACAGCTGATCGATCATACGTTTCTCTACGCATTGTGGACTAGACCACAGGCCGTGTCCATGCGTTGAAGAGTGTTTGTTGCTGTGTCTTCGCGAGCAGTTCGGATGCCTCAAGGCCGCCCGTTGGAACTAGTCGGACGTCCCAGGATCCACCATGCAGCCTAGCCCTGTTGGTTCATGTGCGGGGCCAGAACTCCATGGCAATTTCCGCGACCGCCTCCAGTTCCTCCCGGCTCGCGCCGTCCCGCGCCTGTTGCGACATTCCCTGAAGGATCGCCCCGGCGTACCGGGCGAGTGCGGCGGCATCGGTTCCGGCGGACAGCTCCCCCGCCGCGACATCCTCTTGCACACGGCTCTCGAAGGCGGCGATGTTCGCGTTGCGCCGCTCGCGCAGGGACGCCTCGACCTCGGGGGTCGTGCAGTTGGTGGCCGCGTGGATGACGAGACAGCCGTGCGGATGGCCGGGGTCCGTGTACTCGGCGGCGGCCTCCTTGAGCATCCGCCCGATGGCGGCCCGGGCAGTGGGTTCCTCGGCGAGGGCGCGGTCACCGAACGCCCCGTGCTTCACGCCGTACGCCTGCACGACCTCGGCGAAGAGGGACTGCTTGTCGCCGAACGCCGCGTACAGGCTCGGGGCGCCGATGCCCATGACGCGGGTGAGGTCGGAGACGCAGGTCGCCTCGTACCCGTGCTCCCAGAAGGCGAGGACCGCCTGCTCCAGCGCGGTTTCGCGGTCGAAGGAGCGGGGGCGGCCTCGCGGCTTGGGTGCGGGCGCGGCCGTGGTCGCGGGCGCGGGTGCGGCTGCCGGTGCGGACTTTTCCCTGGTCAGGGGCTCCTCGTTCACCATGGAGTGAATTCTATAGCGGGCACTAGCAAAATGCCCGCACCTCGTTGTACGGTTTTTTCTGTAGCGACCACTAGAAAAATGCGAGGGGGATGTCGGTCATGGGTGTGCTCACGGGCAGGACGGCGCTGGTCACCGGTGCGAGCAGGGGAATCGGGCGGGGAATCGCCGAGCGGTTGGGGCGGGACGGGGCTCGGGTCGCGGTGCACTACGGACGGGGCGAGGCTGCCGCCAAAGAGACGGTCGCCTCGATCGAGGCGGCGGGCGGTTCGGCGTTCACGATCGGGGTGGAGCTGGGGCGGCCGGGGGACGCCGAGGCGGTGTGGAAGGCGTTCGACGAGCGGGCGGAGGGCGTGGACATCCTGGTCAACAACGCCGGGATCGGGACGTCGGCGCCGATCGGGGAGATCGACGAGGAGGAGTACGACAGGGTCTTCGCGGTGAATGTGAAGGCGCCGTACTTCATCGCCAAGCACGGCCTCGACCGGCTGCGGGACGGCGGGCGGGTCATCAACATCTCGTCGGGCCTGGCCCGCTCCGCCGGGATGCCGGACCTCACGGCGTACTCCATGACCAAGGGCGCACTGGACGTCCTCAGCCGGGACCTGTCCAAGCTGCTGGGCAGCCGGGGGATCACGGTGAACTCGGTCGCCCCGGGAATCATCGACACGGACAACACGGCCGAGCTGCTGCACTCGACCGAGAGCGCGTGGGCGGAGGCGGCGGCGATATCGGCGCTGGGACGGGTGGGAGCGCCGGCGGATGTGGCGGACGTGGTCGCGTTTCTCGCGTCGGACGGAGGGCGGTGGGTGACCGGGAGCTGGGTGCATGTGACGGGAGGTTCACTGACGTAGGACCTGGGCCGACATGACATAGGACCTGGGCCGGGGAACCCCGTTCTGTTAGATTGGTCTAAACCACACGGTTCCCCTATGTCCCCCTCCAGGTCTCGGTCGGGTCCTCTACTGAAGACCTCTACCGAAGACTTACGTCGTCACTCCAGATCGGCAGGCCCAGCGTGGAAGTTGTCATCGTTCCGGACGCCAAGGCGGGTGGCGAGCTGATCGCCGGGGCCATGGCACAGCTGCTCCGGCACAAGCCGACCGCCCTGCTCGGCGTGGCCACCGGCTCGACCCCGCTGCCCATCTACCAGGCGCTCGCGGCACAGGTGAGTTCCGGTGCCGTGGAGGTGTCCCGAGCACGAATAGCCCAGCTCGACGAGTACGTGGGGCTGCCGGCCGAGCATCCGGAGTCGTACCGTTCGGTGCTGCGGCGCGAGGTGCTGGAGCCGCTCGGGATCGGGATGGACGCGTTCATGGGGCCCGACGGGACCGCCGAGGACGTGCGGGGGGCGTGCGAGGCGTACGACAGGGCGCTGGCCGAAGCCGGCGGGGTCGACCTCCAGTTGCTGGGGATCGGGACCGACGGGCACATCGGGTTCAACGAGCCGTGTTCCTCGCTCGCCTCGCGGACCCGGATCAAGACGTTGACCGAGCAGACGCGGATCGACAACGCGCGGTTCTTCGACGGGGACATCGGGCAGGTTCCGCACCATGTGATCACGCAGGGCATCGGGACGATTCTGGAAGCGCGGCATCTGGTGCTGCTGGCGACGGGCGAGGGTAAGGCTGATGCCGTCGCGGCGACTGTGGAGGGGCCTGTTGCTGCGGTGTGCCCGGCGTCGGCGCTGCAGTTGCATCCGCATGCGACTGTGGTTGTCGATGAGGGGGCGGCTTCCAAGTTGAAGTTCGCTGATTACTTCCGGCACACCTTTGTCAACAAGCCTGACTGGCAAGGGATCTAGAGGGATCTAGGGATCTGAGCGTCTGCCGGGTTCGGTTGTTTGTCGGCTGACGGTTCGTTGTGGCTTGTCGCGCCCACGCGGCGGAGCCGCAAATGTCACAGCCCCGCGCCCCTAAAAGACAAAAGCGGCGCCGGGCCCCCGTTGAGAGGGACCGGCGCCTGTGTCGTCGTACGGCTACTCCCCCGCGATGAACTCCGCCGCCGCCTGGCCGCAGACTCTGGCTGCGCCGTGGGTTGCGAGGTGGAGGGGGCCTCGGTGGGGGGACTGGGGGACGCCCATCTCCACGACGATCGTGTCGGGGCGGGCGGTGAGGAGGGTGTCGAGGGCGGCCGACATCCAGGGGTGGCGGTGTTCGTCGCGGACCACGGCGACGATGCGGCTCGGGCCCGCCTCGGTCAGGGCCGCGTGGCCCGCGTCCTCGCCGGTGAAGGTGCCGGTGCGGGTGCCGGGGAGGAGGCGTACCAGTTCGGCTGCCACACCCCACGGGGTCTCGTCGCCGACGGCGAAGTTCGCGACGGGGGTGAAGGCGGCCACGTACGGGGGTTCCCGGAGGGGTTCATAGGGCTCGGAGTGCGTTGCCTTCAGGGCGCGGCGGGCCGCTGAGAGGCCCACGTCCGTGGCGGCCGTGTCGGAGGGCTGTGGTGCCGAGGCCGTCCAGCGGGACAGGGTCCGGACGCGTTCCGCCGCGTCCGCCAGGCGTTCTTCCGGGAGTTCGCCGGTGCGGACGGCATTGATCAGGGCGTCGCGCAGGCTGCGTACCGTCTCGTCGTCCGCGAGGCCGCCGCCCACACAGATCGCGTCGGCGCCGGCGGCGATGGCGAGGACGCTGCCGCGTTCGATGCCGTAGGTGCCCGCGATGGCCTGCATCTCCATGCCGTCGGTGACGATCAGGCCGGTGTAGCCGAGTTCGCCGCGGAGGAGGTCGGTGAGGACGGGGTGGGAAAGGGTGGCCGGGTGGTCGGGGTCGAGGGAGGGGATCAGGATGTGGGCGCTCATCACTGCCCTGGTGCCGGCTGCGATCGCGGCACGGAAAGGGGCGAGTTCACGGTCGAGCACTATCGAGCGGCTCGCGTCGATGCGGGGGAGGGCGTGGTGGGAGTCGACCGCTGTGTCGCCGTGGCCCGGGAAGTGCTTTGTGCAGGCGGCGACGCCCGCGTTCTGGAGACCGGTGACGTAGGCGGCGGTGTGACGGGCGACCAGTTCCGGGTCGGCGCCGAAGGAGCGGACGCCGATGACGGGGTTGGCGGGGTTGGAGTTGACGTCGGCGGAGGGGGCCCAGTTGAGGTTGACCCCGCAGACGCGGAGGCGGTGGCCGAGTTCGTGTGCCACCTCCCGGGTCAGCTGGACGTCGTCGATCGCGCCGAGGGCGTGGTTGCCGGGGAAGGAGGAGCCGGAGCGGACCTCCAGGCGGGTGACGTCGCCGCCCTCCTCGTCGATCGCGACCAGGACGTCGTCGCGTTCGGCGCGCAACTGGGCGGTGAGGGCGGCCAGTTGGGCGGGGGAAGCGATGTTGCGGCCGAACAGGCCCACGGAGGCGAGGCCTTCGCCGAGGCGGCGCAGCAGCCAGTCGGGGGCGGTGGTGCCGGGGAAGCCGGGCTGGAGGACGGTGAGCGCGTCGCGGGTCAGGGTGTCGGGGCGGCGGGCGAGTGTCGTCATCGGGTGGGGTTATCCCTTCACGGCGCCCGCGGTCAGGCCCGCGGCCATCTTGCGCTGGACGAGGAGGAAGAGGACGACGATCGGTACGGCCATCATCGTGGAACCGGCCATCATCGGGGCGTACTCGGTGCCGTGCTTGGTGGTGAAGTTGCCGAGCCAGACGGTGGCGGTCTGGTTCTTCTGGCTCATCAGCATCAGGGCGTAGAGGTACTCGTTCCAGGCCTGGATGAAGCCGTAGACCGAGGTGGCGACCAGGCCGGGGGCCAGGAGGGGGAAGACCACGCGGAGGAAGGCGGTGGTGCGGGAGCAGCCGTCGACCATTGCGGCCTCCTCCAGCTCCTTCGGGATGTTGACGATGAAGCCGCGCAGGGTCCACACCGTGAACGGAAGGATGAAGGTGAGGTAGGTGATGATCAGGCCGGTCAGCCGGTCGTACTGGCCGAGGTCGTTGAGAAGCAGGAACACGGGGATGATCATCGCGACCAGGGGGACCATCTGCACGGCCAAAATGCCGACGATGACGACCTTTCGGCCGCGGAAGGCGAAGCGCGAGATGGCGAGGGCCGCCAGCATGCCGACGATGATGCCGATCACGACCACCGTGAGGGACACGATGAGGCTGCGGCCGACCGGGCCCCAGAAGTCGGCGATGTTCAGCGCGCGGCGGAAGTTGTCGAGGGTGAAGCCGGTCGGCAGCAGGCTCGGGTCGGGGTCGATCGCGTCCTTCGCCGGTTTGAACGCCGTGTTCAGCATCCAGTAGACGGGGAAGCCGGCCGTCAGGAAGACGAACAGGCCCAGCAGGTTCCAGCCGGCCTTCGACTTCCGGGGCCTCGGGGTCTGTTCGGCCTTCCGGGGCATGGAGGGGGCGGCCGCGCTCATGCCGGTCATTCGACGTCTCCGATCTTCAGCATCTGGCGCATGTAGACGGCGACGACTCCGAGCAGCAGCACCACGGTGAGCAGGGCGATCGCCGAGCCCTGGGCGTAGTCGTTGACGGCGAAGGCACGGTCGTAGGAGTAGGTGGTCAGGAGCTGGAACTCGGCCTCGGGGTGGCCGTTGCGCATCACGAACACCTGGGGAAAGACGCCCATGTCCCAGATCACGGACAGGGTCGTGAGCATCACGACGATCGGCTTGAGGATGGGGAGGGTGACATAACGAAAGACGCCCCAGGCGCCCGCGCCGTCGAGCCGGGCCGCCTCCTCCAGTTCCTTCGGGACCTGGGTCAGCCCCGCGCCGAGCGTGATGACGACGAACGGCACCGCGCCCCAGACCACGAGCAGCATGATCACGGCCAGGCCCTGCGGTCCGCTCGCGAACCAGTTGTGGCCGATCATCTCGACGCCGGGCAGCTTGCTCAGCAGCGCGTTGATGATTCCGTAGTCGGAGTCGAACAGCCACTTGAAGACAGTGGTCGCCACGATGATGGGCATGCCCCAACTGGCCACCAGGACAATGTTGATGAGCGTCTTCATCCAGCCGCTCACCCGCTGGAGCAGCAGGGCGATCAGCATGCCGATGACCATCGTGAAGACGACGCAGCCGACGGCGAAGACGATCGTGCGGACGACGACGTCCCAGAACTCGCTGTCGCCGAGCACGGTGCTGAAGTTGTCGAAGCCCACCGACTCGGCGGGCTGGAAGCCCCACAGCTGGGACTGCCCGAACTTCTGGAAGGACAGGGTGACCAGACGAACGAGGGGATAGCCGAGGACCAGCGCGAGGATCAGCAGACAGGGGGCCAGCAGGGCCCACGGAATCGCGGCGGCGCCCTTGGCCGTCCGCTTTCTCCGTGGGGTGTCCGGGCCGCCGGTCTGCGGTGATGGTGGCGCCTGCCGTGTCGACGGCGGCAGTTTGGCAGGGGTGGTCGTATCAGCGGCAGTCATCCGCGCGCTCCTCAGCGGTCCCTCAGGTCGTACGGTCGTGGCGGTCGTTGCGGTCGTTGCGGTCGTCCAGGTCCTGCGTGTGTCGAGCAGGTTCTGCCTGTGTCAGCAAGTCCTGTGTGTGGCGAGCAGGTCCGGCGTACGGCGAGCGAGCGGGGCCCTCCCGAGACAGGGCCCCGCCTCGGCTCACTTGACGTTGATGATCTTGTCGATCGCCGCGTCCGCTTCCTTCGCGGCCTCCTCGACCGTCTTCTTGCCGGTGCCGATGCTCTGCAGCATCGTCTGGAGGATCTGGGCCTTCTCGACCTGGCCCCAGCCCGGTGCCATCGGCACGAACCAGTTGGACTCGGCCGCCGTGGCCGGGACCGCCGTCGCCGGGTCGTTCTTCAGGGTGGCGAGGTCGGTCTTGTTGTTGGGCAGGTTGCCCTTGGCCATCAGGCCCTTCTGGCCGCTCGCACCGGTGTAGGCGTCGATCCACTCGGCGGCGACCGTCTGGGCGTCCGACTTCACCGGGACGGCGAGGTCCGAACCGCCCAGGAACACCGGCATGTTCTTGCCGGACGGGCCGGGCATGACGAAGTTCTCCAGGTTGCCCTTGAGCTTGCCGGTCTTGTCGTTCTCCGGCGCCTCGGCGGTCGCACCCTCCCAGGCGGCGGCGAAGATCATGCTGGTCTTGCCCTGGCCGTAGACGATGTAGCGGTCGGACTCGTCCTTGGTCTTGTCACCGTGCATGTACTTGTCGATGACGTTCTTGAACTCCGTGAGGCCCTTGACGGAGTCCGGCGAGGAGAGGTTCGCCTTCCATTCGCCGCCCGACTCCTCGGCGATCGAGCCGCCGGCGTCGTAGACGAAGGACATGGCGGCGTACCAGTCGCGGGTGGGCTGGTACCAGGCGTTGTACTTGTCGCCCTCCTTGCTCTGGATCTTGTCCAGGGCGGAGGTGAGTTCGGCGTACGTCGTCGGCACGGACTTGACGCCGACCGAAGCGGCCACGTCCTTGCGCCAGTTGGCGACACGGCCACCGGCGTAGTAGGGGACGCCGTACGTCTTGCCCTCGTAGGTGACGGAGGCCTTGAGGCCGTCGAGCCAGGCGGCCGAGTTCTCGAACTTCGCCGGGTCGACGGGGGCGAAGGCACCCTTGACCATGTAGCTGAGCATCTCGGTGTTGCCCATCTCGACCACGTCGGGCGCCTTGTCGGTGGCGAGGACGGCGTCGAGCTTGGCGTTCTTGTCGGGCCAGCCGTAGTACTCGTGGTTGATCTTGATGCCGGGGTGCTTCTTCGTCAGCGCGGCATCGGCGGCCTTCACCAGCTCGGGCCAGTTGTTCTGCGCGTCCACGGTCAGCCAGACGGTCAGTTCCTTGGCGTCGGCGCCGGTGTTGTCCGAGCTTCCGCTGTCACTGTCCCCGCATGCCGCGATGGAGACCATCATGCCCGCGATACCGATCGCGGCTATCAGCTTGCGCTTCACGCCACCCTCCTCAGGGACCTGGACCAATGGTGTAGACCAGTAGGCGGAGCTTGGCTCAGACCAAACAACGTGTCAAGGGTGCGGGAACGCCTTTGACCAGCCGTTATGCGACCTACATATGCAGGAACCTTTAAGTAAGAAGGTGGCGGAAATACCCTGCACACGCGTCCGGTTCGAGGTAGACCACTCCGAGGGAACAGTGGGACGCGATGTGCGCACGGGTTTCCGTACGGTGGACTAGACCAGCGAGGGGCGTGAAGGTATACAGAGGGGATCACGGAGCGCGCGCGGGTCCGACGAGACCATTCACAGGTCAATCGGGGCGTGAGCCGTGCCACGATGTGAACTTGGACCGGCGGGACGCCGGCCCTAGCGGCACCAGGAGCCGGGAAGGCGGAGCATGAGCACCGACGTGAGCAGTGCGGAGAACGAGGGTGGGGCTACCGTCCGTACCGCGCGCGTGCCCAAGTACTACCGTCTGAAGAAGCATCTGCTCGATATGACGGAGACCCAGGCACCCGGCACGCCGGTCCCGCCCGAGCGCACGCTGGCGGCGGAGTTCGACACCTCCCGTACGACCGTCCGCCAGGCCCTTCAGGAACTGGTCGTCGAGGGCCGGCTCGAACGCATCCAGGGCAAGGGCACGTTCGTCGCCAAGCCGAAGGTCTCGCAGGCGCTGCAGCTCACCTCGTACACCGAGGACATGCGTGCCCAGGGCCTCGAACCCACCTCGCAGCTCCTCGACATCGGCTACATCACCGCCGACGACACCCTCGCCCAGCTGCTCGACATCACGGCGGGCGGGCGGGTTCTTCGTATCGAGCGGCTGCGGATGGCCAACGGCGAGCCGATGGCCATAGAGACCACCCATCTGTCGGCGAAGCGGTTTCCGGCGTTGCGCCGGTCGCTCGTGAAGTACACGTCCCTGTACACGGCTCTCGCCGAGGTGTACGACGTGCATCTCGCGGAGGCGGAGGAGACGATCGAGACGTCTCTCGCCACTCCTCGTGAGGCGGGGCTGCTCGGTACGGATGTGGGGTTGCCGATGCTGATGCTGTCGCGGCATTCGCTGGACAAGGATGAGCAGCCTGTGGAGTGGGTGCGGTCTGTTTATCGGGGGGATCGGTACAAGTTCGTTGCTCGGCTCAAGCGGCCTATTGATTAGGGGCTTGAAGGTGCGTGGGCGGGTGCGGGTTCGTTGTGGCTGGTCGCGCCCCGCGGCGGAGCCGCAAGTAGACACAGCCCCGCGCCCCTGACACCTGCACGCGGTGTAGCGCTGTCCCCCATCCCGCACTACCGTCCTTGCGTCATCGCATGGACGGGAGGACGACCCGGTGCGCACTGCGAACACTCGAACCATCGTCATCTGGACCCTCGTCGCGCTGGTGGGCGCGGCCGGCTGGTCCGTGCTCGCGCTGGCGCGCGGCGAGGAGGTCTCGGCCGCGTGGATGGTCGCGGCGGCCCTCGGCTCGTACGCCGTCGCCTATCGCTTCTACTCGAAGTTCATCGCGTACAAAGTGCTCAAGGTCGACAAGACCCGGGCCACCCCCGCCGAACGCCTCAACAACGGCATCGACTTCCATCCGACCGACCGGCGTGTGCTGCTCGGTCACCACTTCGCCGCCATCGCGGGCGCCGGTCCGCTGGTCGGGCCCGTACTGGCCGCGCAGATGGGGTACCTGCCCGGCACGATCTGGATCATCGTGGGCGTCATCTTCGCGGGCGCCGTCCAGGACATGGTCGTGCTGTTCTTCTCCACGCGCCGCGACGGACGCTCGCTCGGGCAGATGGCCCGGGAGGAGATCGGGCCGGTCGGCGGGGCGGCGGCACTGGTCGCCGCGTTCGCCATCATGATCATCCTCCTTGGCGTGCTGGCCCTCGTCGTGGTGAACGCCCTGGCCGCCTCGCCCTGGGGCACCTTCTCCATCGGCATGACGATCCCCATTGCTCTGCTGATGGGCTTCTATCTGCGCGTCCTGCGGCCGGGGCGGGTCACCGAGGTCTCGCTGATCGGTGTGGCGCTGCTGCTGCTCGCGCTGGTCGCCGGGCGCTGGGTCGCCGAGTCGTCGTGGGCCGACACCTTCACCCTCGCGCCCTCGACGCTGGTCGTCTGGCTGGTGGCGTACGGGTTCATCGCGTCGATCCTGCCGGTGTGGATGCTGCTCGCCCCGCGCGACTACCTCTCCACCTTCATGAAGATCGGCACGATCGGGCTGCTGGCACTGGGCGTTCTCGTCACGCTGCCCACGCTGAAGATGGACCCGGTCACCGACTTCGCCTCGCGCGGCGACGGGCCCGTCTTCGCGGGTTCGCTCTTCCCGTTCGTGTTCATCACCATCGCCTGCGGGGCGCTCTCCGGCTTCCACTCCCTCATCTCCTCCGGTACGACGCCGAAGATGATCCAGAAGGAGACGCAGGTCCGGATGATCGGGTACGGCTCCATGCTGATGGAGTCGTCCGTCGCCGTGATGGCGCTGATCGCCGCCTCCGTCATCGACCCGGGGCTGTACTTCGCGATGAACGCGCCCGCCGGGGTCATCGGCACCAGCGTGCAGTCGGCGTCGGAGGCGGTCGCGAACCTCGGGTACACGATCTCGCCGGACGCGCTGGCCAAGGCGGCCGAACAGGTCGAGGAGGCAAGCCTGTTGTCGCGTACGGGCGGTGCGCCGACCCTCGCGGTCGGGGTCTCGGAGATCTTCGCCAAGGTGACCGGGGACGGGCTGCGCGCGTTCTGGTATCACTTCGCGATCATGTTCGAGGCGCTGTTCATCCTGACCGCGCTGGACGCGGGCACCCGCGTGGGCCGGTTCATGCTCCAGGACATGCTGGGCAACCTCTACAAGCCCTTCAAGAACGTGAGTTGGAAGCCCGGGCTCGTCATCACCAGCGCGATCGTGTGCACGCTCTGGGGCTACTTCCTCTGGGTCGGCGTGCACGAACCTCTCGGCGGGATCAACCAGCTCTTCCCGATCTTCGGCATCTCCAACCAGCTGCTCGCGGCGGTCGCGCTGGCGGTGTGCACGACGCTGCTGGTGAAGTCCGGACGCCTCAAGTGGGCCTGGATCACCGGGATTCCGCTCGCCTGGGACGCGACGGTGACCCTCACTGCCAGCTGGCAGAAGGTGTTCTCCAGCGATCCGCGCGTCGGCTTCTTCAAGCAGCGGTCCGTCTACCAGGACGGCATCGACCGGGGCGAGGTCCTCGCGCCGGCCAAGAGCATGGACGACATGCACACCATCGTCACCAACTCGACGGTGGACGGCATCCTGGCGGCCGTACTGGCGATCCTGATCGTCGTCGTGATCGTGGACGCGGCCCGGGTCTGCGTCCGGCATGTGCGCCGGCCCGCCCTCTCCACGCTGAGCGAGGCGGCGTACGTGGAGTCGAAGATCGTCGCTCCGGCCGGGCTGATCCCGACCAGGGAGGAGCGCGAGGAGGAGAGGGAGGAGGAGCGCCGTGCGGTCGTCGGCAGTGCTGCGCCGGGCTCGTCGGGCGATTAGGGGGGTGCGCTCGTACGTACGGGAACTGACCGACGAGTCGGCGTACGAGCGGTATGTCGCGCATGTCCGGGAGGGGCACGGGAAGGAACCGGTGCCCACCCGGCGGGAGTTCGAGCGGATGCGTACGGACCGACAGGAAAGGGACCCCCGGCAGGGGTTCCGCTGCTGCTGATATCCGTTATGCGGACGGGGGTTCCATAAAGCGAAAGCGTCCCCTAGATTTCCTGCGCGTTGCACAAGTGATCACAGGGAATCGGTGAGGGGACGGAGCCGCGACATGCCAGAAGCGCCTGAAGTGAGACAACCAGGGGGAGAGCAACCGGTGGTGACACCGGTTCGTGTCGTCATCGGGCTCTGCCTCTTCGTGCCTTTCGTGGCCATGCTGTGGGTCGGCTCGTACGCGAGGATCGAACCGACCCTCATCGGCATACCGTTCTTCTACTGGTACCAGATGCTGTGGGTGGTCATATCCACCGCGCTGACGATGACCGCGTACCAGCTCTGGCAGCGTGACCAGCGTGCCCGCAAGGCGTCGGCCCAGGGCGGGGGTGCGTCCGCGTGAACGACGGCGTGAACGGCGTGGCACTCGCCGTCTTCATCATCTTCTTCCTGGCCGTCACGGTCGTCGGCTTCATGGCCGCGCGCTGGCGCAAGGCCGAGAACGAGAACAGCCTCGACGAATGGGGCCTGGGCGGCCGGTCGTTCGGCACCTGGGTCACCTGGTTCCTGCTCGGCGGCGACCTGTACACGGCGTACACCTTCGTGGCCGTACCGGCGGCGATCTACGCGGCGGGCGCGGCCGGCTTCTTCGCGGTGCCCTACACGATCCTCATCTACCCGCTGATGTTCGTGTTCCTGCCCCGCCTGTGGTCGGTCTCGCACAAGCACGGGTACGTCACCACCTCGGACTTCGTGCGCGGCCGGTTCGGCTCGAAGGGGCTGTCGCTGGCGGTCGCCGTCACCGGGATCCTGGCGACGATGCCGTACATCGCGCTCCAGCTGGTCGGCATCCAGGCCGTACTGGACGTGATGGGCGTCGGCGGTGGCGAGGACACCAACTGGTTCGTCAAGGACCTGCCGCTGCTGATCGCCTTCGGTGTGCTGGCCGCGTACACGTACTCGTCGGGGCTGCGGGCGCCCGCGCTGATCGCGTTCGTGAAGGACGCGCTGATCTACCTCGTCATCGGGGTCGCGATCATCTACATCCCGATCAAGCTGGGCGGCTTCGACGAGATCTTCAAGGCCGCGGGCGACGCCTTCTCCCAGACCAACCCGGCGACCGGCAACCCACGCGGCGCGCTCGCTCCCGGCGAGGCCTCGCAGTGGACGTACGCCACGCTGGCGCTCGGCTCGGCGCTCGCGCTGTTCATGTACCCGCACAGCGTGACGGCGGTGCTGTCCAGCCGCAGCCGTGACGTGATCCGCCGCAACTCCACGATCCTGCCCCTGTATTCGCTGATGCTGGGCCTGCTCGGGCTGTTGGGCTTCATGGCGATCGCGGCCGGAATCAAGGTCACCAACGGGCAGTTGGCGATCCCGCAGCTGTTCGAGAACATGTTCCCGGCCTGGTTCGCGGGCGTGGCCTTCGCGGCGATCGGCATCGGGGCGCTCGTCCCGGCGGCCATCATGTCCATCGCGGCGGCGAACCTGTTCACCCGGAACATCTACAAGGACTTCCTCAAGCCCGACGCGACACCGGAGCAGGAGACGAAGGTCTCCAAGCTGGTCTCGCTGGTGGTGAAGGTGGGCGCGCTGGTCTTCGTCCTGACCATGGACAAGACGGTCGCGATCAACTTCCAGCTGCTGGGCGGCATCTGGATCCTGCAGACGTTCCCGGCCCTGGTCGGCGGCCTGTTCACCCGCTGGATGCACCGCTGGGCCCTGCTGGCCGGCTGGGCGGTCGGCATGCTGTACGGCACGCTGGCGGCGTACGGGGTCGCTTCTCCGACGCAGAAGCACTTCGGGGGTAGTTCGAAGGAGATTCCGGGGATCGGGGAGATCGGGTACATCGGGCTGACGGCGTTCGTGCTGAACGTGGTCGTGACGGTGGTGCTGACGTTCGTGTTGAAGGCGCTGAAGGCGCCGGAGGGCTTGGACGAGACGAAGGCGTCGGACTACACGGCGGATGCGGGTGATCCGGGGGTGGTGGTGGAGTTGCCGCCGGCTACTGCGGGGGCCGTGCACTGACGGCTCCGCCGGGTGCGTAGTTCGTTTGCCGCGGGCCGGTGGGGGCTTGTCGCGCAGTTCCCCGCGCCCCTTAAGGGGCGCGACAGCGCACGCGACTTCACCGGAACCGCCCATGCGACGGGGCGCGACGGCGGGCCGCCGGTCAGAATCCGGCGGCCCGTTGTCGTACCCCTCCGGCACACTCCACTCATGGACATCTTGATCAGGGAGGCCCTTCCCGAGGAGTACGAGGTGCTCGGGGAGATCACCGCGCAGGCCTATCTCGGGGACGGGCTGCTCGACTTCGGGGAGAGTGACGGGTATCTCGTCGAGCTGCGGGACGTCGGGAAGCGTGCCGCCGCTGCCGAGGTGCTGGTGGCGGTCGCCGACGGGCGGCTGCTCGGCGGCGTGACCTTCGTGCCGGCCGGCGGACCCATGTCCGACATCGCGCGCGAGGGCGAGGCCGAGATACGGATGCTGGCGGTCGCGGGGGAAGCACGCGGCCGGGGTGCCGGGGAGGCGCTCGTGCGGGCCTGCGTCGAGCGCGCACGGGCCGTCGAGGGGTGCGTGCGCGTCGTCCTGTCGACCCAGAGCACCATGCGCGCCGCGCACCGGATCTACGGGCGCCTGGGCTTCGTACGCGCCCCGGAGCGCGACTGGAAGCCGATTCCCGACCTCGACCTGAGCCTGCTCGCCTACGAGCTGACGCTCTGACAGCACCGGTCCCTCAACCCTCCGAAGCCGACACGACACAACATGTGGGGGTGCTTCCAGGGCCCGGCACAAGATGTATGCTCATGCTCGCTGTCGCCGCAGGGGAATCCGGTGCGAATCCGGAACTGTCCCGCAACGGTGTACACGCGTGCATTCGTGCCCTCTTGCGGCTGTGCGCGTGTCCAGTCCGAGGACCTGCCGACGGTGTGCCCGGCCGACCGGTCCGGGCGCCTGACGTCCGGGCCTCGTGGAGTGGGCCGGTGGACGCGCGCGTACCCGTAAGGCGTCCGTGTGCCCCGCTGCCCTCCGCCAGGCCCCGTGCCGAGCGAGGGAGAGCCCCCACGTGACCATCGCGCCAGCCGAACCGGCTTCAGCGACCCCAGTGGCCCGAGTCGAGACGGACGGTCCCGGAACCGCGCTGCTGCGGACCCTGACCGAGCTGACCGCCGACCTCCCCGACGCCGACCCCGGCCGGGTCGCCGCCGCCGCGTTGCGCGGCCGGTCCTCGCGGGCCGACGAGTCGGAACTGCGCGAGCTGGCCACCGAGGCGGCGGCCGGCCTCATCTCCGAGGACCCCGCCTACTCCCGCCTCGCCGCCCGGCTGCTGACCGTCAGCATCGCCGCCGAGGCCGCCTCGCAGGGCGTCACGACCTTCTCGGAGTCGGTCGCGGTCGGGCACCGGGAGGGCCTGATCGCCGACCGCACCGCCGAGTTCGTACGGCTGCACACGGACCGGCTGAACACCCTGATCGACGTCGACGGGGACGATCGGTTCGGGTACTTCGGGCTGCGTACGCTCCACAGCCGGTACCTCCTGCGCCACCCGATCACGCGCCGGGTCATCGAGACGCCCCAGCACTTCATGCTGCGCGTCGCGAGCGGACTGGCGGAGGACACTGCGCTTGATTCAAAGACGGGCGTCCGTGCGTTCGAGGAAGTCGCCGCGCTCTACCGGCTGATGAGCCGCCTCGACTACCTCCCCTCCTCCCCCACCCTCTTCAACTCCGGTACCCGGCACCCCCAGATGTCGTCCTGCTACCTCCTCGACTCCCCGGTCGACGAGCTGGACTCCATCTACGACCGCTACCACCAGGTCGCCCGCCTCTCGAAGCACGCCGGTGGCATCGGGCTGTCGTACAGCCGGATTCGCTCGCGCGGGTCCCTCATCCGGGGCACCAACGGGCACTCCAACGGCATCGTGCCGTTCCTGAAGACGCTGGACGCCTCCGTCGCCGCCGTGAACCAGGGCGGCCGGCGCAAGGGTGCCGCCGCGGTCTACCTGGAGACCTGGCACTCCGACATCGAGGAGTTCCTGGAGCTGCGCGACAACACGGGTGAGGACGCCCGCCGTACGCACAACCTGAACCTCGCGCACTGGATCCCCGACGAGTTCATGCGCCGGGTGAACACGGACGCGCTCTGGTCGCTCTTCTCCCCCGCCGACGTGCCCGAACTGGTCGACCTGTGGGGCGACGAGTTCGACGCCGCCTACCGCAAGGCCGAGGCCTCCGGGCTCGCCCGCAAGACCATCCCGGCCCGTGATCTGTACGGCCGCATGATGCGTACCCTCGCGCAGACCGGCAACGGCTGGATGACCTTCAAGGACGCGGCCAACCGCACCGCCAACCAGACGGCCGAGCCGGGCAACGTCGTCCACTCCTCGAACCTGTGCACCGAGATCCTGGAGGTCACGGACGACGGGGAGACGGCGGTCTGCAACCTGGGCTCGGTCAACCTCGGCGCGTTCGTGGTCGACGGGGACATCGACTGGGAGCGGCTGGACGAGACGGTCCGCACCGCCGTCACCTTCCTCGACCGGGTCGTCGACATCAACTTCTACCCGACCGAGCAGGCCGGCCGGTCGAACGCGCGGTGGCGTCCCGTCGGGCTCGGCGCGATGGGCCTCCAGGACGTCTTCTTCAAGCTGCGCGTCCCCTTCGACTCGCCCGAGGCCAAGGCCCTCTCCACGCGGGTCGCCGAGCGCGTCATGCTCGCCGCGTACGAGGCCTCCGCCGCCCTCGCCGAGCGCAACGGCCCGCTGCCGGCCTGGGAGAAGACCCGTACGGCCCGTGGTGTGCTCCACCCCGACCACTACGACGTCGAGCTGAACTGGCCCGAGCGCTGGGCGGCACTGCGGGAACGTATCGCCGCGACCGGGATGCGCAACTCCCTGCTCCTGGCGATCGCGCCCACCGCAACCATCGCCTCGATCGCCGGTGTGTACGAGTGCATCGAGCCGCAGGTGTCCAACCTGTTCAAGCGCGAGACGCTGTCCGGCGAGTTCCTCCAGGTCAACTCCTACCTGGTGCAGGAGCTGAAGGACCTCGGAGTCTGGGACGCCCGCACCCGTGAGGCGCTGCGCGAGTCCAACGGCTCGGTGCAGGAGTTCGCCTGGATCCCGGCCGACGTACGCGCCCTGTACCGCACGGCGTGGGAGATCCCGCAGCGCGGGCTCATCGACATGGCCGCCGCCCGGACCCCGTTCCTGGACCAGGCCCAGTCCCTGAACCTGTTCCTGGAGACGCCGACCATCGGCAAGCTCTCCTCGATGTACGCGTACGCCTGGAAGTCGGGCCTGAAGACGACGTACTACCTGCGCTCGCGCCCCGCGACGCGCATCGCCCGCGCCGCCCAGGCGCAGGCCCCGATCCCCGTGCAGGCCACAGCTGACGAAGACGCCGTCGCCTGCTCCCTTGAGAACCCCGAGTCCTGCGAGGCCTGCCAGTAATGCCCACCAACGCTGAGAAGAACCTGCTCGACCCGGGCTTCGAGCTGACTCTCCGTCCCATGCGCTACCCGGACTTCTACGAGCGCTACCGGGACGCCATCAAGAACACCTGGACCGTCGAGGAGGTCGACCTCCACTCGGACGTCACCGACCTGGCGAAGCTCTCCGAGGGCGAGCAGCACATGATCGGCCGGCTGGTCGCGTTCTTCGCGACGGGCGACTCGATCGTCGCGAACAACCTCGTGCTGACGCTCTACAAGCACATCAACTCCCCGGAGGCGCGGCTCTACCTGAGCCGCCAGCTCTTCGAGGAGGCCGTGCACGTCCAGTTCTATCTGACGCTGCTCGACACCTATCTCCCCGACCCGGAGGACAGGGCCGCCGCCTTCGACGCGGTGGAGAACATCCCGTCCATCCGCGAGAAGGCCGAGTTCTGCTTCAAGTGGATCAACGAGGTCGAGAAGCTGGAGAGCCTGCAGACCCAGGCCGACCGCCGCCGCTTCCTCCTCAACCTGATCTGCTTCGCCGCGTGCATCGAAGGCTTGTTCTTCTACGGCGCCTTCGCGTACGTCTACTGGTTCCGCAGCCGGGGTCTGCTGCACGGCCTGGCCACCGGCACCAACTGGGTGTTCCGCGACGAGACCATGCACATGTCCTTCGCGTTCGAGGTGGTCGACACCGTCCGCAAGGAGGAGCCGGAGCTGTTCGACGACCAGCTCCAGCAGCAGGTCACCGACATGATCCGGGAGGCGGTCGAGGCGGAGCTGCAGTTCGGCCGCGACCTGTGCGGTGAGGGCCTGCCGGGCATGAACACCGAGTCCATGCGCCAGTACCTGGAGTGTGTCGCCGACCAGCGCCTGGCCCGGCTGGGCTTCGCCCCGGTGTACGGCTCCGAGAACCCCTTCTCCTTCATGGAGCTGCAAGGGGTCCAGGAGCTGACCAACTTCTTCGAGCGCCGCCCGTCGGCGTACCAGGTGGCGGTGGAGGGCTCGGTGTCGTTCGACGACGAGTTCTGACACCGATAGCCGGCTGAGGTCACGCCGCCCGGGTCACGTCCTGGGCGGTGATGACCGGGCGGGCCGAGGCCTGCCGAGCCTGCCGGTCCTGCTGGGCCTCCCGGAGCTGACGGTCGATGCGCCGGTCGTGCGCGAGGCCGATCAGGGACGGGAGGGCGAGGGCCACGAAGATCGCGACGACGACGAGTATTCCGACGATGCTGTCCGCTGCTGTGTTCATGGACATCAGTCTGGACCCGAACACTCCTGACCGTCAGTGGCAGGACTGCCGCACACCCTCGATTTCCTGCCAATGCCGAGGCACACTGGCAGCATGCTGAAAAACGTGGCCGTCGTCCTGCTCGACGGAGTGCATCCCTTCGAACTCGGCGTCGTCTGCGAGGTCTTCGGCCTCGACCGCAGCGACGAGGGCCTGCCGGTGTACGACTTCGCGGTCGCCTCGGCCGAGGGCCCGACGCTGAGCACCCACGCGGGCTTCTCCGTGCAGCTGGAACACGGGCTGGAACGGCTGGAGAACGCCGACCTGATCGCCGTACCGGCCGGGCAGACCTATGCCGCCCGGGAGTATCCGCCGGAGCTGCTCGATGCGCTGCGACGGGCCGTCGACCGTGGGGCCCGGGTGCTCAGCGTCTGCTCCGGGGTCTTCGTGCTCGCCGCCGCGGGTCTGCTGGACGGCCGGCGGTGCGCGGTGCACTGGCGGCACGCCGATGAGCTGGCCCGGCGCTATCCGCTGGTCGAGGTCGAGCCGGACGTGCTGTACGTCGACGCGGGGCCGGTGATCACCTCCGCCGGTACGGCCGCCGGGATCGACGCCTGTCTGCACCTCGTGCGCGAGGAGCACGGGCCCGAGGTCGCCAACTCCATCGCCCGCCGGATGGTCGTACCGCCGCACCGGGACGGCGGGCAGGCCCAGTACATCGAGCGGCCCCTGCCCCGGTCGCGGTGCGACACCGTCGGTGAGGTGCTGGTGTGGATGGAGCGCCATCTCGACGAGGAGGTGACCGTCGAGCAGCTCGCCGAGCGCGCCCACATGTCGCCGCGCACCTTCGCCCGCCGCTTCCAGCAGGAGACCGGCACGACGCCCTACCGCTGGATCCTGCGGCAACGCGTGCTGCTGGCCCAGCAGTTGCTGGAGGCGACGGACGAGACGATGGACGCGATCGCCTGGCGCACCGGCTTCGGCAACGCGGCGGCGCTGCGCCACCAGTTCGTGCGGTCGCTGGGGACGACCCCGCAGGCGTACCGGCGTACGTTCAAGGGCCCGGAGGCCGCCTGACCGTACGCCGGTTCCACCGCCCGGGCGCCTTCAGCGGGGTATGGCCCGCAGCAGCATCCGGTCCGGGTGCAGGGTGATGCCCACGCGGACCGCGTCGCGTGAGCCGGGGACCCGTTCGAAGCGCCACTTCCTCGCCAGCTCAGCCGTGAGAATGGTGAGCATGGCCATCGAGAAGTGGTCGCTCGGGCACTTGCGGTTGCCCACGCCGAACGGGGTCATCGCGTACTTGGGCAGGCTCCTGGTGCGTTCCGGAAGCCAGCGGTCGGGGTCGAACTCGGTGTTCCGCTCGTACGAACGCGGATCGCGCTGGATCGCGTACGGGCTGTACACGAGATCGGCACCGGCCGGAATCCGATAGCCGCCCAGCTCGGTCTCGGCCACCGCCCTCCGGGTCAATATCCATACGGGCGGCTGCAAACGCATCGTCTCGACGACGACATTGTTCGTGTGCGTCAGCTTGCGGACGTCCGCGAATGCGACCGGGCGGTCGCCCCCGACCGATTCTCCCTCCTTGGCCACCTTGTCGGCGTGGTCCGGCTGTTCGGCGAGGACCTGGAGCAGCGACATGATCGTGGAGGCGACGGTTTCGGCGCCCGGGGTGACAATGGCGACGACCTGATCGTGGATCTCCTGTTCGCCTATGGGGTCGCCATTCTCGTCCTTGGCCGTCAGCAACGCCGTCAGCAAATCGTCCGGATTTTGACCGGATGCCCGGCGCTCGGCCACGATCTCGTCGACGACGAGATGCATATCGGCCAGGGCCCGGTTGAATTTGCGGTTGCCCGGCAGCGGGAGCCGGTAGAGCGGTCCCGCGGGGATCACCATGCGCCGGTACATCCCCAGGAACACCGTGGCGAGCGCGGCGCACAGCCGGTCGGCCCGCTCGTCCATGTAGTCGCCGCGCAGCAGACAGCGGGCCGCGATGCGCACGGCGACCCGGAAGGCCTCCGCGGTGCAGTCGACGATCTGGCCGGGCCGCAGCCGCTGGGCGAACGCGTGCGCCTCCTCCTCCAGGATCGGCCCGTACTCGGGGAGCACGTCCAGCCGGAACGCGGGCTGGATGGTGCGCCGTTGGCGCCGGTGGGTGGGCCCGTTGGCGGTGGCCACGCCCTCCTTGCCGAGCAGCCCTTCGAGGGACTCCCACAGCGGACCACCGATGATGTAGGCCGGGTTGAGCGCGAGTTCCCCCACGAGTTCCGGCGAGGTGGCCGCGTACACCGTCTTGGGGCCGAGCTTCAGCCGGACGACGTCACCGTGGTCGCGGAGCCCGGCGAAGTAGCCGAGCGGGTCGCGGACCAGCTGCCAGCCATGGCCGAGGAGCGGGACACCGCCGCCCGCGAGGGGCGGTTCGCTCATGGGGAGAGACGCGGGACGCACGGATTCGACGGTCATTTCTCACCTGCCGCTTCGTTGTTGACGTACGGGGGTGTGGAGCGGTCGTCCCAGTTGTCGACCATGTAACGGCCGGACTCGTGGTGGAACCAGTAGACGGAACTGAACCAGTTCCGCATGTTGTCGAGACAGGCGTTCACGGCGCTGCTCGTTTCCTTTCCCCGGGCGCTGCCGTCGTCGAGCGATTCGGCGAACCGGCGTGCCTCCTGTTCCGCCGCGAGGAATTCGAGAATGGATTCCTCGACCCGCCTCCTGATTTCCGCGATGGCCTCTTCGAGGGTCAGCCCCTGATGCCGGATGAGACTGATTCCGAGATTGTGGACCTCGTCTCCCGCGATTTCCTTCGGAAGCGAGCAGAGGTCGTTGTACCAGGCGGCGAACTCCTGGCTGAACAGAGCCGCCCGACGGAATGCGGGCTGTTTCCGCACCGCCGTGGGGAGTTCGCGGCCCACGCTCGGTTCCAGAAGATCGGTCCAGATCCAGTGCGCGAAGGTGAGCCGCCGGAGTTCGAGGTATTCCTCGACTTTTGGCACGGTTCCGTTTGTACGGTTGCGGAACTCACGGTCGTACGCCTCGATCACCACGTGGAAATGCCGCGCGAAGCGGGCGTTCCACTTCCTGCCCAGGACCGAGTACAGCCGCAGAACACTGTCCGCGAACCCCGCGACCAGCGGATCCCGGTGGTACGGATACAGCCCGGGTGCGTCCAGCACGGCATGGAGCCGGCTCTTGAGTTTCCGCCAGGCGGCGGGCCGGCCGTGCACGATGTCACGGTCGTGGCGGTCGTCCCAGACGAAGAACCAGGCACTGAAGTCCGCTATCGCCTGGAGTACGTCGTCCGGGGCGCCGAGGTAGTACCCGGCCATGAGGTCCGTATAGCAAAGGCCGTCGGCATATTCTGCGACCTTGTCCGCCGGCATGAGGCGTTTTTCCAGCAGCCAGCCCCTGGTGTTCTCCTGAAGCCGGGGCCAATACGGATGCAGTTGCCGGGGAAACGCCGCCTCGATCACCGGTAAGGCCAGTGATGGTGGGATCGCTACCGCTGTTGTCGCCGGTGAGGTGCTGTGTGGGAAAGCAGGCACGAACAAACCCCTCTCAGCCGCCAGTTGGCGCAACACCCCTCCCGCTGTGCCGGGCGTGCGCCGTTGCGTATCCCCGCACTTCCCATTCAGCACCACAACTGACCGTTCTGGGAACGGATTTGCTTCCTTCACTACCCCAAGCTGCCGAGATTCGCCGCTGGTCTGACTGATTCTGGATCACTGGAAGCACACTTGAGTCCGATTCTCGATCGAACGTGCGACAGACGCATGACCGACACACGAACGGCCCCTGGTCAGGGGCCGTTCGTGTGCGGGTGAGTGCGCGGGTGCCTCAGAGGTTGTCAGTCGTTCGCGACCACGGGGTACCGGGGCTCGTTCTCGGCCATCTGCCGCAGCGCGTCCTTGCGCTCACGCTTGGAGAGCCGGTCGATGTACAGGTACCCGTAGAGGTGATCGGTCTCGTGCTGCAAACAGCGTGCGAAGTAGCCGGTGCCGCGCACCTTGATCGGGTTGCCCTTCTCGTCCTGCCCGGTCACCTCGGCGTAGTCGGGCCGGGCGAGCGGCGCGTACGCGGTCGGCACGGAGAGGCAGCCCTCGTTGCTGTCGTCCAGCCGGCGCCGGTCGGCGGGCAGCTCGACGAGCTTGGGGTTGCAGATGACCCCGGTGTGCCGCTGACCCTCGTCATCGGGGCAGTCGTAGATGAAGACCTTCAGACCGACACCGATCTGGTTGGCGGCCAGGCCCACGCCCTCGGCGGTGCGCTGGCTGGCGAACATGTCCGCGACCAGCTGCTCCAGCTCAGCGCCGAACTCGGTGACGTCCTGGCACTCCTTGTGCAGCACCGGGTTGCCGACGACCGTGATGGGCCGCGAGGTCCCGCGCTCCCGCCAGGCGGCCTCGCGCTCCTCCCCGTCCTCGGTGTCGATGACGAAGCCCTCGTCGTCCACGGGAAGCACGCCCACGTGCTGCTGATCGGTGTCCTGCTGCGCCATGACCGACGATGCCTTCCTCAAACAAACAGGCGGAGAGTTGCGGATACAGGGTACGGGCAGAGGCCGGCAGGAGCCGCCCCCGAGGGCGCCCCCCGCTGGCGGGGCGCTGCCCCGCAGGGGCGCGCCCTAGGGGCGCGGGGAACTGCGCGACAAGCCACAACGAACCCGCACCCGGCAACAAGCCCTAACAAACCTCTTCGAGATCCCGCCAAGCCCGAGTCTCCGGACTGTCGGCAACCCACCCGTCCAGCAGCCCCCTCACCAACGAGGCCGGGGCAGCGATGCCACATTCCCGCTCAGGCGCCCAGAACTGCCCATCCGTACGATGCCCCAACGGCCCAGGATGCCCAGGCTCACTGTGATCGTGCGGATCAAGATGCTCCCCATCCCCCTCATCGGACGGCATCCGCGACTCCGAGCACATCCGACACAGCAACCGCACCGACGACGACCAGTCCTCCGCGGCGAACCCCGCGTCGGACGCCAGCCGCTCCAACGCGTCCCGGTCCTCCTCGGCGGCAGCCTCCAGCAGCACCACCCAGGTCGGCACCGGCGAGGGCGCCCACAGCTCGATCTCGTCGAAGACGGGGTAGGAGTGCCCGGCCGCGGTCGTCCGCTCGCCGTGCGGCACCCCGTCGTGCAGCACGACCTCGCCCCAGCGCCGCCCGGACGACGGCAGCGGGATCGACAGCACCTCGATCCGGGCGGGATCGAGCCGCCGCCCCCACACGACCTCGGCCTCGCCCTCGGGCGACAGCCGTACGGCCGCGCTGCCCAGGTCCATCCCGACCGGCTCACCGGCGGCCGTGACACCCCCGGGCACCCGCAGCCCGTACGCCTGCCAGGCCCGGCGGGCCAGCGGCCAGTCCTGGAGGGCGGTCGCGGCGATGCCCACGTTCCAC
This sequence comes from Streptomyces sp. NPDC000878, assembly GCF_053599695.1. Classification (NCBI taxonomy): domain Bacteria; kingdom Bacillati; phylum Actinomycetota; class Actinomycetes; order Kitasatosporales; family Streptomycetaceae; genus Streptomyces; species Streptomyces sp. NPDC000878. The sequence continues at coordinate 194,777 of NZ_JBSFMT010000008.1, forward strand.
CAATCGGGGGCCCCGGTCTCCCGGTCTAGCAGCGCGACGGCGCGCAGACCGGCCGCCCTGGCCTGCTCCCAGTCGTGCCGGAACTTGTGCAGGAGAGCGAGGTTGAACCAGGACTCGGACAGCCACGGTTCAAGATCGGCGGCACGTGTCAGCAGCGCGCCCGCGTCCTCGTACCGCCCGTCGCCGATCAGCGTGAACGCGCGGTCGGTGGCCTGCCGCCATGAGGCGGAGGGCCGGTGCCGTCCCTTGCCGAAGATCCTCACGATTCCCGCCTGCCAGTGCCGTGGAGTGGGCCGGCTTCTGCCCCCGTACAGCCTCTCCCTCGCATCCAACCACGGACCGTTGGAGGGGCGCTCATTACCCATGGGTTACCCAACCGAGGGCAGCGTAAGACCGTCGACCCCTCTCCCACCACCACCTTCAGCCGATGCGCTCGCGGACGGCTCCGCCATTTCTGGCGAGCACCCGGGCGAGTGATTCCACGACCTCGGGCTCGTAGTCCCGGCCGGTCCCCAGCCGCAGCTCTTCGAGCGCCCGCAACGGCCCGTCCGCTCCGGCTTCCCAAACTTTCTCCTCGTACGCGTTGACGGCCCGCACGATCCGCGCGGAGACCGGCTGCTCCCGGTACGGATCGGCCTGCCGTTCCACGACCACGGCGACCGCGGCGGCCACCCCCGTCTGCCGTACGACGGCCCCGCCAAGCAGCGCGATCCGGCGCTGTTCCGCCACCGGGAGTACGGCCGTGGCGCCGGCCGGTACCGGGTCGACGAGGCTGAGCTGCCCGATGTCGTGCATGAGGGCCGCGTACTCCAGCACCGTCAGCTCCGGCTCGGACAGCCCCAGCTCTCGCCCCACCGCCGTGCTCAGCACCGCGACGCGCCGGGCGTGCCCGGCCGGGGTGTACCCGGCGATCTCGGTGGCGCGGGCCAGTGAGGCGATGGTCTGCCGATACGTGGCCCGCACGGCCGCGTACCGCCGGAAGGAGAGCTGGGTCAGCAGCAGCGGCAGCGAGAAGACGGGCAGCGCCCAGAGCCCGACGACGGCGACCGCCAGCGCCATGACCACGCCGGTGGCGCACACCGCGGTCCCGATCCCCAGCGTGGCCCGCAGCTCGTCCCGGAGCAGCGGACCGAAGGGCCAGCCGGTGCGGGAGTGGGCCAGCGCGGCGGCGAGCACGGCGTCGCAGAGCGCGGTGAGCCCGAGCAGCGCGACGAGCAGCAGGACGTAGGCGGGGCCGCCCCAGGCCTCGAACACGCCCTGGTTGTAGAGGGGTTGGAAGCAGACGGCGGCGAATCCGGCGGTGAGGACACGCCTGGCGAGGTGGTCGGCGGTCGGCCCCTGCCCGCGTGCGACGTGCGGTACGCAGCCGACGAGGGTGGCCGCGAAGACGACGGCGACGACCTGGAGGGCGCCGTGGTGGGTGGCGCGTCCGGCGTCCTCCCCGAGCAGCGCGTACGACAGTGCCCCGGCGGCGGCGAGCGGCGCCACCTCCCGCGACTCGGGCCCGCTCCACCGGGTCAGCTCCCCGAGGACCATGAGCAGCCCGAAGGAGAGCGCGACGGCACGTTCGTCGAGGCCGGACCAGAGGGTGTGGGCGAGGGAGAGGGTGGTGAGGAGGCCGGCGGTGAGGTGGACGAGGGTTCTCATCTCACCCCGTCCTTGGTACCGGCCTGCCCGGGGACACCGTCGGGGCACGTTGGTGTCGAACTGGAAACGGGTGGAGTGGGCGGGTAATCACCACGGGACGGCACAGAGTCAGCTGTGACCGCCGGATGCCAGCCACCCCCGTGGCCGAGCGCCCGCACCAACGCCTGAACCATCTCGGGGTCGAACTGGGACCCCGCACACCGTTCCAGTTCCGCCAAAGCAACCTGCACGGGCCGGGCCCGGCTGTACGACCGCGTCGACGTCATCGCGTCGAACGCGTCCGCGACGGCCACGACCCGCGCGAACTCCGGGATCTGGCTCCCGACGAGCCCGTACGGGTATCCGCTCCCGTCCAGCCGCTCGTGGTGGTGCAGGATCGCCGACCGGGCCTCCCCGAGGAAGCCGATCCCCCGGACGATCTCGTGCCCGTACTCCGGGTGCAGCTCGATCACCCGGCGCTCCTGAGGGGTCAGCGGCCCGTCCTTGCGCAGGAGCCGGGTGGGAACGCCCAGCTTGCCCACGTCGTGCAGAATTCCGGCGAACCGGAGCACTTCGACCCGCTCGTCGTCCATGCCCAGTTCCCGCGCGATCATCATCGAGGCCTGCCCGACCCGCTCGCTGTGCCCGCGCGTGTACCCGTCCTTGATGTCGACGGCCTGCACGAGCGCCCTGATCGTCGCCTGGTGCGCCGCCCGCTCCCGGTGGTACTGCGCGAACACCCACCACGACACCCACATCGGCAGCAGCACGAGCAGCGCGGCGACGGGTCCGTACGGGCCGCGCCACAGGACGGCCATCATCAGCCCGGCGAGCCCGTGCACCCCGACCGGCACCAGGGACCGTACGAACAGCCCCCGCCAGGCCAGCCGCACCGGCACCCGTTCGGCGAGCGCCAGGATTCCGCCGTCGAGCAGGGCCAGGACCAGGCAGAACGCGACCACGGCGGCCCCGGCGCCGAACAGCGCGTACGGGAAGCCGGAGGAGTCGACCGCGTCAGGACCGCCGAGCGACCAGTGCACCCGCGAGGCCGTCCAGGCGCCGATCCCGAGCTGTCCGGCCCGCCAGAGCCGACGTGGCCAGGGCGTGCGTTCGGCGCCCCGGACGAGCAGCGCGCCCGGCAGCGGTACGAGCGCGGCAGCGGCGGGCGGCAGCAGGAAGGCGCCGGCGAGCAGGACGGGCGTGTGCCACCGGGGCGGCCCGCCGCCGGTGCCACCGGAACCGGCGGCGCCCGGACCCTCGTACCCCCGCCCTCCGCCGAACCGGCCCACGGCGAGCTGCTCGCACGCGGCGCACAGCGCGGCGAACAGCGCCACGGCGCCCCAGGGGGCGTGCGCGAACCGGACGGGCGCCGCGCAGAGGACGGCCCCCAGGGCGACAGCGACGACGTAGACACGCGCCCACGGTGTGATCGACCGCATGGCGCTCCCTCCCCCGTGTCCCGGACCGGGGCCGGCCGGGCTGACGTTCGGCACAAGCCTGTTCAGGCTCCGGGACATGGAGGATAGGGCGGCCGGTGGCGGCCGTACGGAGGCATTGGGCGAATCCCAGGCCTCAGGGGCCGCAGATTAGCCCGTTAGAGGGAACAGCGAGCGTCAGTCTCAGTAGGCCACGTCCGCGGCCAGCACCTTGGTCAACTCCTCGACCGTGGCCGGGGATTCACGCTGGAACGCGGCGACGTCCAGCCCGTCGTCGCCCATGACGGTCAGCAGGGCGCGTTCGCCGACGGCCAGCACGATGACGTGCCCGGCACCGCAGCGGGCGACCACCTCGCGGAGTGCGCCGACGTTCGCCTGCTCGGCGATACGGCGGCTCACTCCGAGCGTGGCGGCGGCGAGCGCGGCGATCGACTCGGGGTGCGCGGAGTCCGTGTCGGAGACCACGAGCAGGCCGTCCACCGTGGACAGAACGCTTTCGGAGACTCCCATCACCCGGTCCCGTAACGAGGTCAGGATGCCGGTCAGCCGGTCGGACTGGGAGGGCTGCGGGTTTTCGCTCAGGGGAGGGCTCAGGGGACCCATGGGACGTACTCCTTGCGGTCAGTCGGGCTCCGGAAGAGCGCGCAACGCATGGCGGACCCGCCGCAGCGTTTCGACAGAGGGTTGGTCGGCGGCCAGATCTTCGGCCGAAGGGCCCAGGAGGGCGGGGTTCGCGGGGCCCCGTACAGGGAGCGGTTTCCGTACGGGCGGAGGGGGTGTGCTCACACCCTGGTCGTTCTGGGTCGCCGCGCCTCCGTCGGCGGTTTCCCCAGCAGTGCCCCCGTTGGTTCCCCCATTGGTTCCGACAGCGCTTTCGGCATCTCTTCCGTCGTCCGCACTCACTACCCCCCTCTCTCTCCGCCCCTGGGCTTACGCCTCGGCAGCGGCTCGGTTCTCGACGGCACCGGCGGCGGGCCGGTGGCCGACGTACGGCCGGGGGTGACACGTGGCGCGGTGCTGGGCCGGCCGCCGGGTGCGGTCGGGGTCCCCCATCGGAGGAGCCCGAGCGTCTCCATGCGGATCAGGTCCAGCATCACGGCGTACAGTCCGCGCCCCAGCGCGAAGGCGATGTCCCGGGCCGTACGGCGCCCGTTGACCTGGTTCAGAACGTCCTCGTGCCGACCGGACAGCGGCCCCTCCACAACCCCGGTACCCGGTGTGGGACGCGCACGGGCGAGTTCGCCCGGGGGTCCCCACACGCGGCTGAGCAGCGCGATACGCCGTGTGGTCTCGTCGGTCAGCTGCCGTGGTTCCACGCCGGGCCGGATACCGAGGGTCGGCTCCGGGGCGCTCAGCTCCCAACTGCCCGGCGCGCCCAGCGACATGGCGAAGGCCGCGTCGAACACGGCGGCCGTGCAGATGACTTCGAGTTCGGCGGCGCCCACCAGCCCGTCGGCCACCAGGCGTTCACCGAGCAGGTCCGGGTCGCGCTGTGCGGCGCACGCGGCGAGCCAGGCCTCGTCGCCGATCCGGCCCGAGGTCAGCAGGGCCGAGGTGGCGGTCGGCGCACCCGGAGTCTCCATCGCGCCCACCAGACCGGCACGCAGGTGAATCGTGCCACCAGGCGTGCCCGTGACCCGTACCGTGCCGCTGAACTCCTCCTCGCGCAGCCCCAGCAGCAGTGCGGGCAGATTGCGCGCGGCGGACGCGTTCACGCGCTCACCCGCGCCCTCGGGCGGGCCGCACCGGGTGTGCCGGTCATGCCAGCACCTCGTCGGCCAGGTCGCCCATGCTGCGCGCGGCGAGCGCGAGGTTGGCGCGCTCCCGGTCGAGTCCGGCCGTCAGCAGCAGTGGGTCGCCGGCCGGGCGGCCCACCGCGAGCAGGACCTGATGGCGGCGCACGCTGGTGGTGACGACACTCTCCAGCTCGCCCTCGGCACCCGCCCGGCCCAGCCGGTCGGCGACGAGGGCGGCGAACTCGGAACTGTCCTGGCCGTCCCCGGCCTCGGCGATGTCTCCCGCCACTCCGTAGGTGAGGCCGGTGACGGCGTCGACCAGGGCGACACCGGTGACGCCGGGGGAGTCGAGGAACCGGGCCAGCGAAGCCTCAACTGCCGTCGTCATTTCGCCATTCCCCCTTCGCGTACGACCGTTGCGCAGTACTTTGAACGTCAACTTCCGTAACAAACACAAAAGTTGATGTTTTGCGACTCGCATGTCGCTTGAGTTCGATCGTAGTTGCACGGACTGCGACCGGTCAGCGTCACTGAGGAATTGGGGCAGCAAGAATGAACATCGAGACAGCGCTCAAGGAAGCAATGACCGTGGACGGGGCGCTCGGAGTGGCGCTCGTCGACTACGACAGCGGGATGTCGCTCGGCACCCTCGGTGGCGGCCCGGCCCTCGACCTGGAGCTGGCGGCGGCGGGGAACACCGAGGTCGTACGGGCGAAGATGCGCACGCTCGCCTCGCTGGACATGGACGACACCATCGAGGACATCCTGATCACGCTGGGCAGGCAGTACCACCTGATCCGCCCGCTGGCCAGCAGCAAGGGCGCGCTCTTCCTGTACATCGCGCTCGACCGGTCGCGCAGCAACCTGGCGCTGGCCCGGCACAGCCTGAAGAGGATCGAGAACGGCCTGGACGTCTGAGGCGTCCGAGGCCGGAAAGCAGCGATCGGCCCCGCATCGCGGGGCCGATGGCGTCCGACAGGGTCCGGCGGCGTCAGCCCTCGGTGGCCACGTCGTGTTCGGGCACGACCTGTCCGGAGCGGATCATGTCCAGCCGCCCCATGACCTTGGCGCGCAGGTCGGTCGGCACGTCGTCCTGACCGCAGCAGCGCTTGACGAGCTTCTTCACGGCCTGTTCGAGCCCGTACTTCTCCAGGCACGGAGAGCACTCCTCGAAGTGGACCTCGAACTTGGTGCAGTCCGAGTCCGGCATCTCCCGGTCGAGGAACTCGTAGAGATGATCGAGTACTTCACTGCAGTCCGTTTCGTGCGGCTCTCCGCAGCTCATGAGCCCGAGCCTTTCGCTTCGTTCGACTCTCCGGCACCGGCCGGGACCAGGCCACGGTCACGGGCGTAGTCCTCCAGCATGCCGCGCAGCTGGCGACGGCCGCGGTGCAGCCGGGACATCACCGTACCGATGGGTGTCCCCATGATGTCCGCGATCTCCTTGTACGCAAAGCCCTCTACGTCCGCGAGATACACCGCGATCCGGAATTCCTCCGGGATCGCCTGCAGGGCCGCCTTCACGTCCGAGTCGGGCAGGTGGTCGAGCGCCTGCGACTCGGCGGAGCGCAGACCGGTCGACATGTGCGACTCGGCACGCGCGAGCTGCCAGTCCTCGATCTCCTCGGCCGCACTGCGCTGGGGCTCGCGCTGCTTCTTGCGGTACGAGTTGATGAACGTGTTCGTGAGGATGCGGTACAGCCACGCCTTGAGGTTGGTGCCCTCACGGAACTGGTGGAAGGACGCGTACGCCTTGGCGTACGTCTCCTGCACCAGGTCCTCGGCGTCGGCCGGGTTGCGCGTCATGCGCAGCGCGGCCGAGTACATCTGGTCGAGGAATTCGAGCGCGTCCCGCTCGAAGCGCGCGCTGCGCTCGGCGGTCGACTCACTCCTGCCCGGGCCCTCGGGCTGCTCCGCCTGGCCGTGTTCGGTCCCTGCGTCGGTCCCAGTGACCGGACCCACCTCCTCCAATGACGTTGCGAGACCGAAACCGATCCCACTCGAATCGGAGGATAGACGAACATCGTGTCCGCCCGCCGCCCGAATAGGGGCGGTCTTCGCCGCGTGCAGGACCGTCCAGTCCAGGTCAGCGCTGCTGCGGCGATTCGGGCAGATGGTCGAACCCATGCGGCGGACTTCCTCTCGTACGAACGGTCACCACACGCTTGTGGTATCTGATCCGCACAACAGCAGTCCGCCGCCCGGCATTCCCGGCCGTCACCCGAGTGACGCGGTCCACTCCACGACCCGCCCGGTGATCACCGCCACCGCCTCCTCCTGCCCCATGGGTGCCCGTTTCGGGACGACGAAACCATGATCGCCGTACGGCACCTCCGCCAACTCGTACTCCCCCGGCGGAAACTCGTCCGGCTTCCCGAACGGATCGTTGCCGCCCTGGACGACGAGGGTGGGCACCCCGGCCCCGAGCAGTTCGTCGGCCCGCGACTTCTCGGGCCGGCCCGGCGGGTGCAGCGGGAAGGAGAGCGCGAGCACGGCCACGGCGCCCAGTTCCCCGGCCGTACGACAGGCCACGCGGGCCCCGGCGCTGCGCCCACCGGCGATCACCGGCAGCCCTGGCCTCGTCAGCGCGGGCCAGATCCCCCGCCACCCCACGTCCAGCGTCTTCGGCGCGGGCGCCACCTTCTTCCCGGCCACCCGCCAGGGCTGCTCGACGAGCGCGACGGTGACCCCGCGCGCGGGCAGCTCCCCGGCGAGCGCCTGGAGGTCCCGGGCCTCGATGCCGCCACCGGCGCCATGACTGACGGCGAGGACGAGTCGGGGCTGCTCGGCCGGGTGCCAGGTGATGCGCGCGAGACCGGCATCGGTCTCGACGGTCTCGGTACGAATGTCAGTACGGGTTTCGGATGGGCTCACATCAGAAGAGTGTGCCCTCCTCGGGCCCCTCCAGCTCGGTCAGCAGCTCCGGTCCGTTGTTGCGGACGTTGCTGACGGCCGTGGAGACGGGGTAGGCGCGCATCAGCCCGGCGGGCGGCGCCGCGAGCAGCTCGCGCAGGTCGTCCACATCCGTACGGGCCGGGTCGAGCCAGGCGTCCCAATGGTTCGGAGTGAGCATCAGGGGCATCCGGGGGTGGATGTCGGCGAGGGCGCGCGGGCCCTCGGCGGGGGCGACCGTGAGGGGGGAGGTCTCGGCCTCGGTGGTGATGACCGAGCACGTCACCCACCAGGCCTGCGGGTGGTCGTCGGGCAGGGTCCGGTCCCGCCAGAACTCGTACAGGCCCGCCATCGCGAAGACCGACCCGTCGGCGGGCGTCACGAAGTACGGCTGCTTGCGCGGGCGCTTCTTCTTCCCCTCGACCTCCAGCTCACGCTCGCCGACCCCGGTGACCCACTCGTAGTACCCGTCGGCGGGCAGGATGCAGCGCCGGGTGGTGAAGGCACGACGGTACGAGGGCTTCTCGTGGACGGTCTCCGCGCGCGCGTTGATCATCCGGGCGCCGCCCTCGGGCGTCTTGGACCAGGAGGGGACGAGGCCCCATTTCAGCTTCCGCAGCTGCCGAACCGGTTTCGGGTCGTCGGCGTCCTTCAGAGGACGGTCGAGTACCGCGTAGACCTCTTTGGTCGGGGCCACGTTGTAGTCGGGGGCGAGTGTCTCCTCGGGATCCCACTTGTCGATCTCAAAGACTCCTGCGAGATCCTCGGGCGCACGACTCGCTGCATACCTACCGCACATACATGTCACACTGCCAGATTCGACGCGACACTAGGGAGCCTCCGCCGACAATGGACAGCACCGCATCCACCTCGCTGGCCGGCCTCTGGGACGAGATCTTCGGCAGCCAGCCCGACCCCGATCTGTGGGTGGTGATCGCGACCCTGGTGGCCGCGCTCGCCGTGACCGTCCCCCATCCCGTGTGGCGCCTCTCACGCAACGCCATCACCATCGCGCACGAGGGCGGCCACGGACTGGTCGCGCTGCTGACCGGCCGTACCCTCACCGGCATACGCCTGCACTCCGACACCAGCGGCCTCACGGTCAGCCGGGGCAAGCCCCACGGCATCGGCATGATCCTCACGGCCGCCTTCGGCTACACCGCTCCCCCGCTCCTGGGCCTCGGCGGCGCCGCCCTGCTGGCCGCCGGCCACATCACGGCCCTCCTGTGGCTGGCCACGGTGCTGCTCTTGGCGATGCTGGTGATGATCCGCAACGCGTACGGCGCCCTCACGGTGTTCATCTCCGGCGGCACCTTCGTGGCGGTGTCCTGGCTGGCGGGCCCCCAGATCCAGGCGGCCTTCGCCTACGCGGTGGTCTGGTTCCTCCTGCTCGGCGGAGTCCGCCCGGCCTTCGAACTCCAGGCCAAACGCCGCAGGGGCGGAGCAGGCGACTCGGACGCGGACCAGCTGTCGCGCCTGACCCACGTCCCGGCGGGCCTGTGGCTGTTCCTGTTCCACGCGGTGAGCCTGTGCTCACTGATAGGCGGGGGGCGATGGCTGCTTGAGGTGTAGGCGGGGCAGGTGGCTGCTGGAGGTGTGAGACGGGGGCTGGAGGAATGCGGGGCTCGGGGGATGACGCGCCCCGAAGGGGCAGCGTCTTCAGGGGCGCGGGGAACTGCGCGACCAGCCACAACGGCGCCGCACCCGATTCACCACCGACTACTAAAGTGACCCCATGGCCCCAACCCCCGCAGACCCCGCCCTCTGGCCCGCCCCGCACGCGAGCGGAGCCGTCGACGCGACGGTCCACGTGCCCGGGTCCAAGTCCGTCACCAACCGCGCCCTCGTCCTCGCCGCCCTCGCCTCAGAACCGGGCTGGCTGCGCCGCCCCCTCCGCTCACGCGACACCCTCCTCATGGCCGCCGCCCTGCGCACCATGGGCGTCGGCATCGAGGAGACGGTGTCCTCAAGCTCCTCCGTCGCAGCGGAGCCCAACGGCTCGGGCGAGGGCGAGGCCTGGCGAGTGATCCCCTCCGGCCTCCACGGCCCCGCCACGGTGGACGTCGGCAACGCCGGCACCGTGATGCGCTTCCTCCCCCCGGTCGCCGCCCTCGCCGACGGCCCCATCCGCTTCGACGGCGACCCGCGTTCGTACGAGCGCCCCCTCAACGGCGTGATCGACGCCCTGCGCACCCTCGGCGCCCGCATCGACGACGACAGCCGAGGCGCGCTCCCCCTCACCGTGCACGGCAGCGGCGCCCTGGACGGCGGCCCGGTGTCGATCGACGCCTCCTCGTCCTCGCAGTTCGTGAGCGCCCTGCTGCTCTCCGCCCCCCGCTTCAACCAGGGCGTGGAGGTCCGCCACACCGGCGCGACCCTGCCCTCGCTCCCCCACATCCGGATGACCGTCGACATGCTGCGCTCGGTCGGCGCCCAGGTCGACACACCGGAGTCGGGCGGCGAACCGAACGTCTGGCGGGTCACCCCGGGCGCGCTGCTCGGCCGTGACCTCACCATCGAGCCGGACCTCTCCAACGCCCAGCCGTTCCTGGCGGCAGCCCTGGTGACCGGCGGCAAGGTGACGGTCCCCGACTGGCCGGCCCGCACCACCCAGCCCGGCGACCGCCTCCGCGAGATCTTCACGGAGATGGGCGGCTCCTGCGAACTCACCGAGTACGGCCTTGAGTTCACCGGCTCCGGCGCGATCCACGGCATCGAGGTGGACCTGAGCGAGGTCGGTGAACTCACCCCCGGCATCGCGGCGGTCGCCGCCCTTGCCGACTCCCCCTCCACCCTCACCGGCGTGGCCCACCTCCGCCTCCACGAGACGGACCGCCTGGCGGCCCTGACCAAGGAGATCAACGAACTCGGCGGCGACGTGACCGAAACGGCCGACGGCCTGCACATCCGCCCGCGCCCCCTGCACGGCGGCACCTTCCACACGTACGAGGACCACCGCATGGCGACAGCCGGTGCGATCATCGGTCTGGCGGTGAAGGGCGTACAGATCGAGAACGTGGCGACGACGGCGAAGACCCTCCCGGACTTCCCCGAACTGTGGGCCGGAATGTTCGGGAACTGACGGGCGGACCTGGATCATGCGCCGCTACGGCAAGAACACCGACGAGGACGACATCCGCTCCCGCCCGAACCCCAAGGGCAACCGTCCCCGTACGAACATCCGCCCGAAGCACGAGGACGCCGCCGACGGCATGGTCCTCACCGTCGACCGGGGCCGGCTGACCGTCCTGGTCGACGACCGGATCGTCATGGCGATGAAGGCCCGCGAACTGGGCCGCAAGGCCGCGGTGGTCGGCGACCACGTGTCCGTCATCGGCGACCTCTCCGGCAAGAAGGACACCCTGGCCCGTATCGTCCGCATCGGGGAGCGCACCACACTCCTGCGCCGCACGGCGGACGACGACGACCCCTACGAGCGCGTGGTCGTGGCCAACGCCGACCAGCTCGCCATCGTGACGGCCCTCGCGGACCCTGAACCCCGCCCCCGTCTGATCGACCGCTGCCTGGTGGCCGCGTACGCCGGCGGCCTGACCCCCCTCCTCGTCCTGACCAAGTCGGACCTCTCCCCGCCCGACGAGCTCCTGGAGCTGTACGGCGCCCTGGACATCCCCCACGTCGTCACGAGCCGCCAGGAGCTGGAGAGCGGCGCGGCGGTGGCCCGCGTACGCGAGCAGCTCGACGGCAAGATCACGGCGTTCGTCGGCCACTCGGGCGTAGGCAAGACGACCCTGGTCAACGCTCTCGTACCCAATGACCAGCGCCGCTCGACGGGCCACGTCAACGCGGTCACGGGCCGAGGCCGCCACACCACCACCTCCGCCCTGGCCCTCCCCCTCTCGGGCAACGCGGGCTGGGTGGTCGACACCCCGGGCGTACGTTCGTTCGGGCTGCACCACGTCGACCCGTCGCTCGTGATCCACGCCTTCCCCGACCTGGAGCCGGGTACGGAGGGCTGCCCGCGCGCGTGCAGTCACGACGAGCCCGACTGCGCGCTGGACGAGTGGGTGGAGAAGGGCCACGCGGACCCGGCGCGGCTCTACTCGCTGCGCCGACTGCTGTCGACCCGGGAACGCACGGAAGGCGACTGACCTCCCCCGGATCTCTCCCCTCCTGACCTCCGCGTTGTTTGGCCGGTGCGGGTGCCGGTAAGTGCATAATCGCACCGAGCCGAATCCGAGCGTGACGAATCAGACCCAGCGGACTCAGCAGACGAAGCAGTCGAAGCGGCACACGGGAGGACAAGACATGGCGTGGCTGCTGGTCGTTGTGGCGGGACTCCTGGAAACCGGCTTCGCCGTCTGTCTGAAGCTGTCGCACGGCTTCACGCGCCTCTGGCCGACGGTCGCCTTCTGCATCTTCGCGCTGGGCAGCTTCGGCCTGCTCACCCTCTCCCTGAAGAAGCTCGACGTGGGCCCGGCCTACGCGGTGTGGACGGGCATCGGCGCGGCGGGCACCGCGATCTACGGGATGATCTTCCTCGACGACCTGGTGTCCATCCTGAAGATCGTCTCGATCAGCCTGGTGATCATCGGCGTGATCGGCCTACAGCTGTCGGGCTCGTCGCACTGAGGACACCAAGGACTGCGCCAGGGCCGGTCCGGCGCGCTCAGTTCCAGACAGCGGCACCGGCCGACCTCTGCAGCACACTCGCCACGAGATCGGCCAGACCGCCCTCCCCCGGGGGCGCGGCGACACAGGACAGGGCGAGCCGGACGGCCAGTTCGCAGGTACGGGACATCTCGACCGCGTCCGACTTGGCCGCGCCGGGCCCGGACAGCACCGTGACGGCACGGTCGCGGACGAGCGCCACGAACTCGCCGGGCGAGGGCAGCGGCCCGTCGGCCCGCCGCTGCGCGGGCACCGCGGCCGAGGACGGCACGGCGGACAGCGTCGGCGAGGGCAGCCGTTCGCTCCAGCAGCCGGTCAGCAGGGCCCGGACGAGCACGCTGTCGCGGGCGGCCGACGCCGTCCACTCGGCGGCGGCGGTGAGCCGCTCCCGCGCACCGGCACCCGGGTCGGCGGGCCCGGTCAGCGCCCGTTCGACGCCCGCGAGGTAGGCGTCGGCCTCTCTGCGCACCAGGGCCCGGGCGAGCCCGTCCTTGCTGCCGAACTCGTTGTACAGCGTCTGCCGGGACACTCCGGCCGCCGCCGCGACGTCGACCATCCGCACAGCGGACCACGGACGGCGCGCGAGCGCCGTGTAAGCGGCGTCCAGCAGGGAATCCCGCGCTGCAGGCATCATCGGCCTCCCAGGGGCGAGCGGCTCTGCGCCCCAGGTTTGACGCGGACGGAGTCACTGTCAAGGGTTCGCGGCAGCGCCGGGGGGCGCGTATCGACATTCGCACCCCCCGGGTGGAGCCGGCGGAGCCGGACAACTGCGGGTAACCGCACCCCGGCCCCCTGTAGCCCCTGGACGGCCCTGAAAGATACGGTTCGCCTATGCCCGACTATCACGATGACCTGCGCTTTGCCCATGTCCTCGCGGACGCTGCCGACGCCACGACGATGGGCCGGTTCAAGGCACTCGACCTCAAGGTCGAGACGAAGCCGGACATGACGCCGGTCAGCGAGGCGGACAAATCGGCCGAGGAGCTGATCCGGGGCCAGTTGCAGCGGGCCCGCCCGCGCGACGCGATCCTCGGCGAGGAGTACGGCATCGAGGGCACCGGCCCCCGCCGCTGGGTGATCGACCCGATCGACGGCACCAAGAACTACGTCCGCGGGGTGCCCGTCTGGGCCACGCTGATCTCCCTGATGGAGGCGGCCGAGGGCGGTTTCCAGCCGGTCGTCGGCGTCGTGTCGGCCCCCGCCCTGGGCCGCCGCTGGTGGGCGGCGAAGGGCCACGGCGCCTTCACCGGCCGCAGCCTCTCCTCGGCGTCCCGACTGCGCGTCTCGGGCGTCTCCAAGATGTCGGACGCGTCGTTCGCGTACTCGTCGCTCACCGGCTGGGAGGACCGCGGGGTACTGGGCGGCTTCCTGGACCTGACCCGCGAGGTGTGGCGCACGCGCGCGTACGGCGACTTCTGGCCGTACATGATGGTCGCCGAGGGCTCGATCGACATCTGCGCGGAGCCGGAGCTGTCCCTGTGGGACATGGCGGCCAACGCGATCATCGTCACGGAGGCCGGCGGCACGTTCACCGGCCTCGACGGCCGCCCGGGCCCGCACAGCGGCGACGCGGCGGCGTCGAACGGCCACCTCCACGACGAGATGCTGGGTTACCTCAACCAGCGTTACTGACCCCCCGTACGCCCTGTAACAGCCGTACACGCCCCCTTGTTGACCGTCTCTTTAACTGCCACTCTGAAGTTCCCCCCACTTGTGAACTTGTGAAAAATTGCACAGGGGCGGGATCTCTCTAGGAGGTGGCTCCACCCCATGCTCGTACGTGACGCCATGAGCACCGTGGTCCTCACCATCGGCCCCGATCACACTCTCCGCCAGGCCGCCGCACTGATGGCCACGCGCCGTATCGGCGCGGCGGTGGTCCTCGACCCGGACGCCGGCGGAATCGGCATCCTCACCGAACGCGACATCCTCAACTCCGTCGGCCTGGGCCAGAGCCCCGACACGGAACGAGCCCACGCCCACACCACCAACGATGTCGTCTTCGCCGCCCCCTCCTGGACCCTGGAGGAGGCCGCACACGCGATGGCCCACGGCGGCTTCCGCCATCTCATCGTCCTGGACGGCGGCGAACCCACCGGCATCGTCTCGGTCCGCGACATCATCCGCTGCTGGGCCCCGGTACGCCAGAAGGCCGGAGCCCTGTAAAGGACTCCGGCCTTCGGCCTGAAGTAGCGGGGACAGGATTTGAACCTGCGACCTCTGGGTTATGAGCCCAGCGAGCTACCGAGCTGCTCCACCCCGCGTCGGTAAACGCAACGTTACGTCAGCCCGACCGACAAAGGCAAATCGCTTACTTCCCAGCGCCGGGCGGCACCACCCAGCCCGTCCGGCGTCCGAGGACGAACGCGCCCAGCCGCCCATTTCCCGCCCACCCCCGCCGCACTTCAGCACGGGCCGGGGCATTCCAGCCCGTCCGGCGATTGAGGACGAGGCCGTTCAGGCCGAGCCTTTTGCCCACCCACCCGCCGCACCCTCCACCACAGCCCCCAGACCCCTCCAGCCCGTCCGGCGCATGAGGACGAGCGCGTTCAGCGCGAAAGGGGGGCTGGGGGCGCAGCCCCCAGGAACGGGATGGGACGGGTAAGGGCGGCGGGGGCGAAGAAAACCCAACGCCCGCCCCCACCAACCCGCTCAAGCAGAAAGCTCCTCCCGCAAAGCGTCCCGCAACCGAGCCGCCCGCTCCGCAACCTCCCCCGGCCCAAGAGAAACGGCAAGATCAGCCCACCGCTGCCCCTCCGCCAACTCCCCCCGCCGCGCATACACCAGCGCCAGCCTCAACGCCGCCCGCCCATGCCCCGCCTCAGCCGCCCGAGCCCACCACACAGCCGCCTCGGGCTCGCTCCCCTCCCGAGCCAGCAACAGCCCCAGGTTGAACGCCCCGTTTCGAGAACCGGCCTCAGCCGCCGCCCGGTACCACCGAGCCGCCTCCACCACGTCCCCCCGAGCCGACGCCAGCATCCCCACCCGCACCTGCGCCCGCCGATGCCCCTGGGAAGCCGCCCGCTCGTACCACTCCTCGCACTCGGTCTTCTCGTGCGCGATCTCACCCAGCTCATGCGCGGGCGCCGGCGGACGCCGGGCGTCGAGCACCGCGGCCAGCCGATAGGCCGCCTCGGGGCTCCCCCCACCCGCCGCACACCGCAGATACCGTTCGGCGTCCCGCTCGTCCCCGTCCCGCAGCCGCGCGGTACCGACCTGAAGCGCCGCCTCGGTGTGCCCGGCACCGGCGGCACGCTCGTACCACCGCAGCGCATCCGCGTCCTCACCTCGCCCGGCGTACAGAATCCCGAGATTGAAGGCGGCGTCGACACTCCCCGCCTCGGCCGCCTTCGAGAACCACGGCTCGGCCCCCGACGCGTCCCCACCCTGCAGCAGCAGAATGGCGAGCGCGTTGGCGGCCTCACGGTGCCCGGCGTACGCGGCCCGCCGGTACCACTGCTCGGCCTGCGCGGTACGCGCCTGCTCAGCGCAGAGCAGCCCGAGGTTGTACGCGCCGTTCACGTCCCCGGCGTCCATGGCCGCGCGGTACCACCGCTCGGCCGTCTGAGTCTCACCGCGCTCGGCGTGCAGCGCGCCCAGCGCGTTGGCGGCGTTGCCGTCCCCGTCCTGGGCAGCCCGCAGCCACCACACGGCGGCGCTCTCCGTGTCCCCCGCGTCCCGCAGCAGGAACCCGAGCGCACACGCGGCCCGGGCCTCGCCCTCCTTGGCGGAGGTCAGATACCAGCGCCCGGCCTCCTTGAGCTCCCCGCGCTTCTCGAGAATGGCCCCGAGATGCAGCGCGGCCCGCTGGTGCCCCCGGGCGGCAGCCTGCCGATACCACTGCTCGACCTCCCCGGCCCCCTCGCCCTCGTCACCGTCCGCGCTGTCCGCCCCGTCCGCGGCCTTCCGGTCCAGCGCGCGGGCCAGCCGGTAGGCGGCCTCCCGATGCCCCCGCTCGGCGGCGACCCGCATCCACTGCTCGGTGGCCGTGTCCCCGCGGTGCTCCAGCAGATCGGCGAGCGCGTACGCGCCCAGCACATGCCCCTGCTCGGCGGACTGGCGCAGCCAGTACTCGGCGGCCGGCTCGTCACCGCGCTCACGGTGGTGGCGGCCGAGCGCGTGCGCGGCGGGGGCGGAGCCGGCGACGGCGGCGATCCGCCACCATCCGGCGGCGTCGTCGGCGTACCCGCGCTGGTGGAGGAGGACACCGAGGTTGTTGGCGGCGGCACGGTCACCCGCGGCGGTGGCGGCACGCAGTTGAGGCTCGGCTCCGTCGAGATCACCACGGCGCAGCAGCATGGCTCCGAGGACACTCATCGCCTCGACGTCGCCGGCCTCGGCCGCGAGCCGTTGGCGTGCCTCTTCTACCGCCTCGCCGGTTTCGTCCCGGTCGGAAGGCTGCACAAATCGCCCTGTCTCCAACAGAGTTGCCTTGTCCCCCATAACGTCCATCGTCGCACCACCTGCAACCTGGGTACACCTGGTATACCGCAGTCAGTGAGGTCTCTACAGCGTTTTGTCGACATGCCCACAGAGAGACAAGTCAAACACAGTTCCCTTCAACTGCCCCGGGAAGACGCGGCCTTCACCAGGTCGGCACATGCGTTCGCACACCACGAAGGCCCGGATCCTTGGAGGATCCGGGCCTTCGCAATCAGTAGCGGGGACAGGATTTGAACCTGCGACCTCTGGGTTATGAGCCCAGCGAGCTACCGAGCTGCTCCACCCCGCGCCGTTGTGTTGCAACCGTACCACGGCGCGGGAGGGGCGGAAGCCACTGCCTCAGCAGGGCCTCCGACCAGCACTAACCACTGCTGGGACTGCTACTTGGAGAACCGCTGGGACTGGGACTCGCGCTACCGGAAGAACCACTTCCGGCACCACTCCCGCTCCCACTCCCGGCCTTGTCCGCCGCGGTCTGTGCCGCCTCGGCCCGCTGGAGCGCGTCCTCAAGGGCCGCCTGCGCCTTGCCGTACGCCTCCCAGTCGCCCTTCTTGAGGGCCGCCTGGCCGTCGTCGAAGGCCTTCTGCGCATCGTCGAGTGCCTCTTGGACCGTTGGGTCCTCGGACGTCGGCGGTGTCGTCGTACCACCGCCCTCGTCCGGTGGCTCGGTCGTCGTGCCCTCCGCCCCGAAGACCTTGTTGAGCGCGGCGTCGAGCGTGTCCTCGAAGGCGGTCTGGCCGCCGTAGGTCACCAACACCTTGCGCAGCAGCGGGTACTTGAGTCCACTGCCGCGTACGTAGACGGGTTCCACGTAGAGCAGTCCGCCGTCGAGCGGCACCGTGAGCAGGTTGCCGTACTCGATCTCCGAGTCGCCGCCTCTCAGCAACCTGATGGACTCGGCGATGTCCTGTTCGGAGTTGAACTGGCTCTGGACCTGTTTGGGCCCGTCGACCGTTCTGCTAGTCGGCAGCTTCAGGATTCTGATCCTGCCGTAATCACTCGTCCCCGCCTCGGCGTTGACCGCCATGAAGGCACTGAGGTTGTCCCGGCCGTTCGGCGTGAACGTCGTCGTCAGGGAGAACGCCTGCGCCTGCTGGTCGGGCATCTTCATGCTCAGGTAGTACGGCGGCACCGCGTCGCCCGACTTGTTGCTCGGGTCGTCCGGCACCTGCCACACCTCGGAGCCGCTGAGGAACGTCTCGGCGTCCGCCACGTGGTAGCGGGTGAGCAGCTCACGCTGGACCTTGAACAGGTCCTGCGGGTACCGGAGATGGGCCATCAGCGAGGCCGAGATGTCGCTCTTCGGCTCGACCGTGTTCGGGAAGGCCTTCATCCAGGTCTTCAGAACCGGGTCCTTGGTGTCCCACTGGTAGAGCTTGACCTCACCGGTGTACGCGTCGACGGTCGCCTTCACCGAGTTGCGGATGTAGTTGACCTGGTTCTGCTGGGCCACCACCGCGCGCTGGTTGTTGTTGGCGGTCAACGAGTCGGCCGTCGTGTCACCCAGGGTGGTACGGGACGCGTACGGATAGCCGTTCGTCGTCGTGTACGCGTCGACGATCCACTGGATCTCACCGTCGACGACGGCCGGGTAGGCGTCACCGTCGATGGTCAGCCAGGGCGCGACCGCCTCGACGCGCTCCTTGGGCGTGCGGTTGTACAGAATCCGCGAACCCTCGCCGATGGCACCGGAGTAGAGGATCTGCGGCTCGCTGAACGCGACGGCGTACGCGGCACGGTTTATCGGGTTGGAGAGGTTGACGCCGCTCTTCCCCTTGTAGCTGGTGGTCTTCTCACCGGTGTCGTCGGAGTAGTCGATCTCCTTCTGGGGACCGCCGACGATCGAGTACTGGCTGGTCTTCTCGCCGTAGTAGATCCGCTGCTGGTACGTCCCGAGGTCACCCGTGGACGGCAGGTCGGACTCGGTGAAGACCGGGCGTCCCTCGGCGTCGGCCGTGGTGCCCTTGGCCGCGACCACACCGAAGCCGTGCGTGTAGCGGAAGTGGTCGTTGATCCAGTTGTTCTTCGGAATGCCGTTGAGGTTCAGCTCACGCAGACCGATGACCGTGTCCTGCTCCTTGCCGTCCTTGCTGTAGCGGTCGACGTCAAGGTTGGTCGGGAACGCGTAGTAGTTCCTCATCTGCTGGAGCTGCTGGAACGTCGGCGACACGATGTTCGGGTCCACGATGCGGATGCTCGCCGTCGCGTCGACGTCGTCACGCAGCTTGGTCTTGTCCTCGGTGTCGCTGCGGCCGGCGTACTCGCTGACCTTGGCGTCGTCGATGCCGTACGCCTCGCGCGTCGCCTTGAGGTTCTTGGTGACGTACGGCGCTTCCTTGGCCTGCTCGTTCGGCTGGACCTGGAACTTCTGCACGATCGCCGGGTACAGCCCGCCGATGAGGATGGCCGAGAGGACCATCAGTCCGAAGCCGATGACGGGCAGCTGCCAGGTGCGCCGCCAGAGCGTCGCGAAGAACAGCAGCGAGCAGATGATCGCGATGCAGAACAGGATCGTCTTGGCCGGCAGATAGGCGTTGGCGTCGACGTACCGCAGACCCGTCCAGTTGCCGGTCGCCTTGAAGTCGCTCGACTTCACCGCGAGGCCGTACCGGTCGAGCCAGTACGCGACCGCCTTGAGGGCGACGAAGAGGCCCAGCAGCACGGACAGATGCCCGGTCGCCGCGGCCGTGGCACGGGCTCCCGGGCTGGTGACGCGCAGCCCGCCGTACAGATAGTGGGTGAGGGCGGCGGCGATCAGGGAGAGGATCGTGGTGGCGAAGCCGAAGCCCAGCAAGAAGCGGTACCAGGGCAGGTCGAAGGCGTAGAAGGACACGTCAAGACCGAACTGGGGGTCCTTCTGTCCGAAGGACACCCCGTTGACCCACATCAGCCAGGTCCGCCACTGCCCGGACGCCGAGGCGCCCGCGATGAGGCCGACCAGAGCGGTGATACCGAGCAGCAGCCACTTCTTGTACGGGGCGATGCCCATGCGGTACCGGTCGAGGCTCTGCTGCTCCATCGACATGGCGCTCAACGGCGGGCGCAGCCGGTGCGCCAGCCAGATGTTCACCCCTACGGCGGTCGCCATCAGCAGACCGAAGACGAAGAAAAGTCCGATCTTGGTCCACAACGTGGTCGTGAAGACCGACGAGTAGTTGACCGAGCGGTACCAGAGCCAGTCCGTCCAGAAACCCGCGAACATGACGAACGCCATGCCGAGTACGGCAAGGACGCCCAGCGTCATGAGCAGGGTCCGGACGCGCCGGGACGGGCGGCCCACTCTGATCCGTGGCCCCTGCGGGCCTCCGCCGCGGTCCGGCATCTGGAAAGCCAAGGTGGCACCTCAAAAGTCGCTGTCGGTCCGTCAGGCCCCCGTGATCGCGGACCATCCGTCAGGCCCCGTGATCGTACGGGCCTCACCTATGCAACTTACTCACGCTTTACTCGGTTCCCGGTTCGGGCCATGAACGAGGCAGGATTGTGACTATGTCCAACACTCCCATGGCGGCGAACCCGCTCACCCGGGCCGTACTCGAGATCGACGAGTACGTCTCCGGCCTCGGCTGGGACCAGCCGGCCAGGCTCTTCGCCCTCGTAGACACCGCCCGGCTGCGGGTCCAGGAACCCTCTCTCGCGGCTCAGCTCGGCCTGTCGGACGAGCAGGAGACCAGCGGTTTCACTCCGATCGAGCAGGACGAGATCCCGGCGGGCAAGCCGCTGGACGAGTTCCTCGCCACCATCGCCTGGCCGGACGCGGTGGTCGGCTGCGCGCTCACCGTCGAGCGCCTGATGCTGCCGCCGTCCGCGGAGGCGTCTGTTCCGCAGGGGCTGAGCGGCAAGAAGCTGGCGGCCTGGGTCGCCGCGCATCCGGACCGGCAGGAGGTCCGGATGACGGTCGCGGTCCTGCGCGACGGCACCCGGGACTCGGCGGTGCGCCTGCGCGAGAAGGACGCGGCAACGGAGGTGCTCACGGGCTCGGGGCTGGTACCGGGCCTGGCGGAGGCACTGTCGGCGACGTTCGCGGAGTAGCAAGGAGCGAAGGAGCGGGTGCGGGTGAGCAGTCCTACGGACTGCTCACCCGGTGCCGCTCACTTGGTGCTGCACTTCGGCAGATCACCGGTGTCGCCGGAGCGGATGTCCTTGAGGGCGCTCAGCGCGTCGCCAATGGTGCCCACCTTGATGAGCGTGAGCCCCTCGGGGGTGTCCTTGGCGGCAGCCGCGCAGTTGTCGGCGGGCGTCAGGAAGTACTGAGCCCCCTTGTCCCGCGCGCCGACGGTCTTCATCTCGATCCCGCCGATGGGACCGACCGTGCCGTCGTCGTCGATGGTGCCGGTGCCGGCCACGAACTTGCCGCCGGTGAGGCTCCCGGACGTCAGCTTGTCGTAGATCCCGAGGGCGAACATCAGCCCGGCACTGGGGCCGCCGACATCGGCGAGCTTGATGTCGATGGTGAACGGGAAGGTGTGGTCGGTCCCGGCGGAGATCCCGACGATGGCGCGCTCGGCCCCGTCGTCGTCGGACTTGGCGGTGGTGATGGTGATGTCCTGCGTCTTGGTGGCAGCCCGGTTCGCCTTCTCGGCGGCGGCCTGCTCCGCGGCGGGCACGATGGTGAAGACGACCTTCTCGCCGACCTTGTGCTTGGTCACCAGCTTGGCGACGTCGGTGGTCTCCTTGACGGTCGTACCGTCGACGGCCTTGATGACGTCACCGGCATGCAGCGCGCCCTCGGCCGGTGACCCCTTCTTGACGGTGGAGACGATCACCCAGGACTGCACCGGGACGTCGAGTTTCTCCAGTGCCGCGACCTTGGCGCTCTCCTGGGACTGACTGAACTCCTCGGCGTTCTCCTGGGTCGACTGCTCCTCGGTCTTGCCGTTCGGGTACAGCGTGTCGTGCGGCACGACCTTGTTGTCGTGCGCGAGCCACCCGTACACGGCCTCGACGAGGTTCATGTTGTAGTCGGCGCTGGTGACCCGGACGGTGGTCATGTTCAGGTGTCCGGTGGTCGGATAGGTCTTGCGCCCGGAGATCTGCAGCACCGGCTCGCCGCCATGGTCCCCGAGTGTGTTCACGGTCGGCCCCGGCGACATCTCCGCATACGGCACGGTGATGAACACTCCGGCGCAGAGGAGCGCGATCAGCATCAGGGTGGAGGCGAGCATCGTCGCGGTGCGGCGTGGCATGGCACGACAGTACGGGACGGTCCTGTCGGCGCACCGTCAGGGCCGCCCGTACGGTGTCTCAGGTACGGGACTTCTCCATGGCCTCGCGGAACCGCACATAGCCGTCGAGTTCGGGCCCGTCACCGCGCGTCCTGCGCGTCCGGTTGGCCCAACTGCCCCACAGGCCGGCACCGATCGCAGCCACCAGCGGAATCAGCAACCAGGCGAGCGCCGCCATGCCGACCTCCCAACCCCAAAGAGTGACCGCAACTGACTGATCAGCAGATTAACCTCCGCTGTGTTAACGCTCACGCCCGGGGGCCGGTTACGCAACCGGAGCCGCGTGGCCTCAGCAGGCGCCGACCCATTCCTCGGTCCCGTCGGAGAACGTCTGGTGCTTCCAGATGGGCACCTCGTGCTTGAGGTCGTCGATCAGCTTCCGACACGCCGCGAAGGCCTCGCCCCGATGCGGGCAGGACACAGCGACAACAACAGCCAGATCCCCGACCACCAGATCCCCGACCCGATGCACAGCGGCAAGCGCCCGCACCGGAAACTCGGCAACGACCTTCTCGGCGACACGCCGCATCTCTGCTTCGGCACTGGGGTGACACGAATAGCCGAGCGCCTCGACATCGGCACCCCCGTCATGATTCCGCACGGTCCCCACAAAGAGGGCGGTCCCCCCGGCGGAGTCGTCCCCCACAGCCCGAAAAACCTCGTCCAGGGAGAGCGGCTCATCCCGAACGGCAAGAAGCTTGATGGGCTCCAGGGCGGCCTGCTCACCAGGATGATCGTCAAGGGATGCCATACCCCCATGGTGCCACCCCAGCTGCACCACTCAGCCTGACCGGCACCACTCAGCCTGGCGGGCACCACTCAGCCCGTCCGGCGTTTGAGGACGAGGCCGTCCAGGCCGAGCTTCTTGCCCATCCACCCGCCGCACCCTCCACCACAGCCCCCAGGCACACCCAGCCCGTCCGGCGATTGAGGACAAGCGCGTCCAGCGCGAGCTTTCCTCCCACCCACCCCGCCGCACTTCACCACCGGCCCGCACCCTCCAGCCCGTCCGGCGTTTGAGGACGAGCGCGTTCAGCGCGACAAAGGGGGGTCTGGGGGCGCAGCC